>NZ_FNTG01000004.1 GCF_900104795.1 Burkholderia sp. WP9 | reverse complement strand
GAAGTTATGCGCCCGCGCAATGCCTCGCGTAGTTCACTCGTCTTCTTGCGCGCGTGACCTTGCGCCAGTGCCGCGAGCAGCACCGGATCGTCCTCACCCGAGATGATGGCCTTCAGGATTGCACGCCCGCTGCCGCCAAGTACGTCAGAAAGGTCACTGCCCAGTTTGAGATTGGCATCCTCGAGCACCTTCTGGACACGCAGACAATGCTGGGCGATCTCGCGCGTCAGCTGTTTGCGTGTGCGTGTCAGATCACGTAACTCCTGGATCGCGGCCGGCCGCAACGACCGCGCGCGGATCGAAGCGACCAATGCGCGCTTTGTCGCCGACATCGTCGGTTTCGAGGCCGCGCGCAGCGTGGCCGTGTTCGAAGGCCCCGATTCGCGCATGCGCGGCGGCCGTCTCGCGCGTCTGAACAGCGAGTTCATGACCGCGTCGACGCGCTTTCACGCGCTGCATCAGTTGATGAACCGCTTGCGCAACACGAACACGAGCGGCGCGGCCACCGCGATCGACGCGCTCGAACCGTACTTCAAGGAAATCGCCCCGCTGCTCGCGAAGTCCGGCGAACCCGTGCTGAGCGCCGCCGACGCCGCGCACGCCGCCGCGCAACTCGAGGCCTACAAAGCCGAGTTGCCCAAACGCATGCGCGCGACACGGGCGCAACTGGAAGCGCATCCCGAGGCGCCGCTGCTCGACTTCGACACCGGCGCCGAACTGCTGTACCGCTTCATCGACGATCTGCATGCGTATGCGGCCACGTACGCGTCGCTTGCCGTCGATACGCACGAGCGCGAGCGCTGGATCGAGCGTTACGAACCGAAGACGAACGCGATCGCGGCGGGCGTCGCCGGCGTGCGGGCGGCCATCGTGATGATGGTGCTCAGCGCGTTCTGGATCGCGACCGCGTGGCCGAGCGGCTCGACCTTGACGCTGGTCGCCGCAACGGTCTGTGCGCTGGCGTCGTCGTCGCCGAATCCGAAGCGCACGGCCTTCCAGATGGCCGGCGGCACGCTGGCCGCTGCGGTGATGGGCATGATCGCGGTGTACGGCGTGTATCCGCACATCGACGGCTTTCCGCTGCTGTGCGCCGCGCTCACGCCGTTCCTGCTGCTCGGCGTGTTCATGACGACTCGGCCCGCGCTGGCCGGCTACGGCGTCGGCTATTGCATCTTCTTCTGTTTCCTGGCCGGCCCGGACAACGTGATTCACTACGACCCGAGCGCCTTCATGAACGACGCGCTGGCGCTCGTGCTGTCGATGCTGGTGTCGTCGATCGCGTTCGCGGTGTTGCTGCCGCCTTCGACGCCGTGGCTGCGCAACCGCCTGCTGGTCGATCTGCGCCGCCAGGTCGTGCTGGCGAGCCGCGCGGGCATGCGCCGGGTGCGGTCGCGCTTCGAGAGCGGCGCGCGCGATCTGATGTTCCAGATCAATGCGCTCGCGCAGAACGAGCCCGAGCTCAAACGCGACACCTTGCGCTGGCTCTTCTCGGTGCTCGAAGTCGGCAACGCGGTGATCGACCTGCGCCGCGAGGTCGCGGCGCTGCCCGCCGACGCGCGCCATGCGAAGTCGATGCCGTGGCGCGTCGCGTTGCGTTCGATGCGCGACGCGCTGGCCACGCTATTCGAACGGCCGCGTGAAGACCGTTTCGACCGCGCGCTGGCCGCGACCACCGATGCCATCGCCACGGTTCAGCAGATGCTCGCCACCTTCACGCCGCCGCGTGAAGAGCGGCATCGGCTGCAACGCATTTTGAGTCAACTGCATTTCATTCGTACCGCGCTGCTCGATCCGCAATCGCCGCTTGAACCGCTGATGAGCGGACGTGCCGACGCGTCAGAAGGAGTTCGTCATGCCACGTGATATCGCCGTTTTCGACGCCTACGTGCCGGCCATTGTGCTGCTGTTCATTGCGGGCGCCGCGCTGACCTGGGTGTTGGACCGCGTGATCGCCTATACGGGCCTGTATCGCGTGGTGTGGCATCCGTCCTTGTTCCGGGCCAGCTTGCTCGTGTGTGTGTGCGGCGTGCTGGGTCTCGCCGTTTATCGTTGATCAGAGTCGAAACATGACCATCCGAAATCTTGTGGGCTTCGTCGCGACAGCCATTATTTTTATCGTCGCGATTTTGATTGGGCGCGTGTTGTGGGTTCATTACATGGATGAACCGTGGACCCGCGACGGGCGCGTGCGCGCCGAGATCGTCAATGTGGCGCCAGATGTTTCTGGCGCGGTTGTCGATCTGCCGGTGAAGGACAACCAGCTGGTGAAGAAGGGCGATCTGCTGATGCAGATCGATCCGTCGCACTATCAGATCGCGGTCGAACAGGCGCAGGCCGCCGTGGCCGCCCGCAAGGCCGAGTTGCAGATGAAGCGCGACGACGCACAACGGCGCGCCGATATGGACGCGCTGGTCGTGTCGAAGGAAAACCGCGAGAATGCGACGCATACGGCGTCCGCCGCCGAGGCTTCGTACCAGCAGGCACTGGCCGCGCTCGATGCAGCCAAACTGAACCTGGAGCGCACGCGGGTGGTGTCACCGGTCGATGGGTATGTTACGAATCTCAGCGTGTTCCGCGGCGATTATGCGACCGCTGGATCCGCCAAGCTGGCGATTGTCGACAACCACTCATTCTGGGTCTATGGGTACTTCGAGGAAACCAAGCTGCCGCATGTTCGCATCGGCGATAAGGCTGAGGTCCGGCTGATGAGCGGCGGCACGTTGCAGGGCCACGTCGAGAGCATCTCGCGAGGCATCTACGATCGCGACAATCCGGAAAGCCGCGAACTGCTCGCTGATGTGAATCCAACTTTCAACTGGGTCAGGCTAGCACAGCGCGTACCGGTGCGGGTGAAGATTGATTCCGTGCCAGATGATATCGTGCTGGCGGCCGGGATCACCTGTACTGTCGTCATCGCCGCGAACTGAACTCGCTAGCAGTGAAGGCTGTCGCTCTCTTCGAGCGGCTGATGATTGGAGCTTTCGCTGGCGTCATATCAAAACAGTCTGGTTTAACGCGCCAACGGCGAACGTCTGGCACCTCAGTAACAAGACCAAGCGGCGGAAGCTGCGCAGCGCAGCTTGTCTCGTCGCCCTAATCCCTTGATCCCCCGATAAAACGCGACACGTACAGCACGCACGGGCTGCGCCTTCGGCGTAGCAGGCTCGCCGATGCCGACAGGACACCGACCGTCCGGTTCCCGGATCCGCGCCGCATACACGGCATGGATCCGGAATCCCCTCTATGCCTCGCGCGTCAGCGCTGTGGCGCGGCGCCGAGGCTTGCGGCCGGTATGATGGCACGCACCTTGGCGACCTGTGCCACGGTCACCGGCGACGCGTGATTGCCCCAGCTCGAGCGCAAGAGCGTCAAGACGTTCGCCACTTCGGTGTCCGACAAGCGCCAGCCATACGGCGGCATCGCGAACTGGGCGGGCGCCGCTTTCGTGACCGGGGTGCTGCTACCGGCGAGCACGATGTGGATCAGCGACGTCGCATCGCTGTCGTTTACCACAGGATTAAGCGCAAGCGTCGGGAATACCGATGCATAGCCCTTGCCGTCCGACCGGTGGCACGCAGCACAGCTGTTGAGGTACGTATCGGCGCCGGGCCGCGTCACATCGCCTGAGTGCAACGCGGTGCTGACCTTCGCGTCATAGTGTGGAGGAGCCTCGCCCTTCGTACCCGGCAACGACTTGAGGTATCGCGCGATCGCCGTGCGGTCCTCATCCGTCATGTATTGGGTGCTGTGCTGGACGACGTCGGTCATTCCGCCAAAGGCAGCAGTGCGGTCGTTCGCCCCCGATTTGAGGAACGTCGTCAGATCGGTCTCGCTCCACTGCCCGAGGCCGGTCGCCGGGTCACCGCGCAGGTTGGTGGCGATCCAGCTATCGATCAGGCCACCTCCCGACAAAAACGACGGTCCTTGTTGGCCGGTCAGTGCAAGCTCCTGCATGCCAAATCCGCGCGGCGTGTGGCATGCGCTGCAGTGTGCAAGACCTTCCACCAGATACGCACCGCGCGCAATCACCGGGGCGGTGCCCGGCGGTGGGCTGCTCGCCTCGACCTTTGGTGCGAAAGCCCACCGCCACAAGGTGAGGGGCCAGCGCATCGACATCGGCCAATTGATGCCTTCGGCGCGGTTCGGCTGCGACACGGGTGCGACGCCGTGCATGAAATACGCGTAGAGCGCGTGCATGTCGTCGTCATGCACGCGTGCATAGGACGGATACGGCATTGCCGGGTAGAGCGTGTACCCCTGTTTCGAAATGCCGTGGCGCACGGCACGCTCGAAGTCGTCGTAAGTATACGTGCCGATACCCTTCGCGGTGTCGGGCGTGATGTTGGTCGAATAAATCGTGCCGATGGGCGACTGGATCGGCAAACCGCCTGCAAACGGCTTGCCGCCAGTCGCGGTGTGGCATGCGACGCAATCGCCGACCCGCGCGAGATATTCGCCCCGCCGCACGAGTTGCTGTGTTGCATCGTCTGCCACTGCGGCGGCACTCATCACCTGCGCAAAAGCGCCGAGCGCCAATGCAGCGCCCCACTTCAGTACAGTTCTCTTCATGATTTCCAGGCCTATGCTGACACCAGCGGTCCAGGGTTGGTCAGATACTTTTCGCGGATCGCCTTCGCGGACCAGTAGGCGAGCGCGCCTACCAGCCCCGTGGGGTTGTAGCCGATGTTCTGCGGGAACGCCGAAGAACCCATGACAAAGACGTTGTGCACGTCCCAGTTCTGCAGATAGCGGTTGACCGCGCTTGTCTTCGGGTTGGTGCCCATAATGACGCCGCCCGTGGTATGCGTCGTCTGGTATTGACGCACGTCGTAGTGGTCGCCCGGCTGGCGTATCAGCAGCGAATGTGTCTTCGGGTTCATTGCCTTGACGATTTCGAGTGCGCGGTCGGTCAAGAAACGCGTCATCTTGTATTCGTTGTCGTGCCAGTCGAAAGTCATGCGCAGTAGTGGCAGTCCGTACGAATCGCGATAGGTCGGGTCGAGGTCGAGATAACGATCGCGGTACGACATCACGGAACCGTGCGTCACCACGTTCGTCGTGTGCAGGTAGCTGTCTTTGGCTGCCCTCTTCCACTGCGCGCCCCATGCCGGCGTGCCTGGCGGTACCGAGAGTTGCTGGATCGGCCGGCCGCCGGTCTGGCCGCCGATGATGTACCCCCCACCCACGAAACCATGCGGCCCGTGGTCGAAGTGATCAGAGTTGAACTCATCGACGATTTGCGAGCCGCCGGAGCCGGCGCCGATGAAGGGATTGGTCGGTACGTTTTTATCGAAGAAAACCGACATCGAACTCATCATCTGGTAGGCGAAGTTCTTGCCGATCGTGCCTTCGCCGGACACCGGGTCATACGGTTTGCCGATACCGGACAGCAGCATCAGCCGCACGTTGTGAAACTGGAATGCCGCGACGATCACCAATTTGGCTGGCTGCTCGACTTCCTGGCCCTGCGCATCGATATAGGTGACGCCCGTCGCGCGCTTGCCGGTGGAATCGAGATTGATCTTCAGGACTTCGCTGCGCGTGCGCAGTTCGAAGTTCTTGCGCTTCATCAGCACCGGCAGGATAGTCGTCTGCGGCGCGGCTTTTGAATAAAGGAAGCAGCCGAAACGTTCGCAAAATCCACACAGGTTGCACGGGCCAAGACGTACGCCGTGAGGGTTGGTATAAGGACGCGACGAGTTTGCGGAGGGTTGCGGAAACGGATGGTAGCCGACTTCCTTGGCCGCCTTTGCGAACAGGGTCGCCGGATAGGTATCGGCGACAGCCGGGTTCGGATATTCGCGCGTACGGCGGCCCTCGAACGGATTACCCCCGGGCACGATCACGCCGTTCAGGTTGCCGGCTTTGCCCGATGTGCCGCACACACGTTCGAACTGATCGAGGAACGGTTCCAGCTCGTCGTACGTGACGCCGTAATCCTGGATCGTCATGTCCTTCGGCAGGAAATTGCGGCCATAGCGCGACTCCATGTGGGTGCGCAGCATGAGGTCTTCGGGCGATGGCCGGTAGTGCTGGCCGTTCCAGTGCACGCCCGCGCCCCCGACGCCGTCGCCGAGCAGGAACGACGCATATTGCCGGTACGGCAACGCGGTATCGCCGACCTTGTGACGCACTGTCACGGTATTGTCGGCGAGGCGCTGGAACAGCTCGCCGCGAATCCCATAAGCGAGTTCGTCGACGATCTTCGGATAGGTGAAGTCGGGTGACGTGTCACGGTTAGGACCGCGCTCGAGCGCGACGACATCGAGCCCCGCGTCGGTGAGTTCCATGCCCATGATTGCCCCGGTCCAACCGAAGCCGATGATGACGGCATCGACGGGCTTCTTCTTGATAGCCATGTAATTCCTTCGGATGCTACGTGGTCTGCTGGCACGTTCGCCTGGGCACTTGTGCCCGCCCACAGCGGCTTACGCTTTTTCGCCGGAGATGGAAACGGGACCGAGTGGATAGGTCTTGCCGGGCTGGTCGACCCAGTCCATGAAGTCGGCGCGAGCACCGGGAAAGCCGATCATCTTCCAGCTACCCATGTGCCTGTTACCGCCATAAATGGGATCGGCAAAGTAACCTTCCTTGGTGTTCGCGAGTAGCGTTGTGAAAAAGATGGCCGCAGGGACCGTCTCCAGTTCTGCTTTGCCGGCCTCGAGCTGACGAAGCACCGCGTCGCGTGTCGGCGCGTCGAGGGCGGCGAACGTTTTGCCATGCGTCTTGCGGCACCAGCCGTCGACCGCCGTAATCGCGGCACGGTAGAGTTCTCTCGGCGTCAGGCGCAACTGGTAGCCGAGCGTCGGCTCGCCGTCCGTTTTGAAAGGACCGCGCATGTACCAGAACGCACCTCGGCCGTAGGGCGCCTCCATCTGGCGGTCGATGAATTCGGGCACGCCCAGCTCCACTGCGCCGGGGCCGTCATCGTTTGACGGAATCAGACGATCGACCGCCGCGTTGATGAACGCCCATTCGGCCGGATGAAAGTAACGCGGTTCGTAAGGTACTTCCTGCTTCGGCGCATCGGCTGCGTGCCCCTGATTCGACATCGCCATCGTCGCGGCGCCGCTCGTTAGCGAGACTGCAGGCACGATTGCCAGCGTCTTGCGCAAGAAAGCTCGCCGCTGGGTTGGCGGTCGCTGGGTTGGCGGTTTTTCTGTGGACATTAAAGTTTCCTGTTGACTCGAAAGCTGGCGGCACCGCGAGCATGCTTAACCGCCTCGAAGATGCCCACACAGAAATGCTTTTTGGTCTCTGTGCTTAGGTATCCATATGATCTAACGATTCACTCATCTCTAACCGTTCGTTAAACACCCGCACTGTACCGCAAACGGTCCGCGAAGAAGACTCGCCTCGGACTGGAATAGATTATGCCGAAACGTCCCTTTCAGGGCTGCACTCAGGATTCGGTTTTTTCGTACGCCAGCGGCCCGTAAAGCCGCCCTGGAAAAGGATGAACGCCTATACAGGAATCGCACCCTTGATATCGTATCGAGCAAGCCATAAGCCGTTTATTTCATTAGTTGTACAGTGCGGCTAACGTACGGTTTTGTCAGAGTCCTCAGCGCACCCCGGTCAGGTATAGTCGCCATCTGGTTAGTGAGGACAGTTCGTCTGCGATTCATCATAGGGCACGGTTTCCGGATTGCACAAGAATTTTTTATGAATCTATGGCCGAAGGCGTTGCGCGGGCACCGTTTTTTCATCTAACAATATACGGATTCCTGATTACTCACGTACAGCTATATTCTCATATCTATTCCGCCACTTTTCCGCGAAAGCGGGCATGGGAATTTACATTCTCCTCGCCCTCGAAGACGTTCCATGGTCGGCCCCACGCGGGCCTTTTTTTATCCATCAGGATCGTTGCGCAATCAACGTTCGTTGACATGCAGCGCGCATTGTCATCAGGCAACGGCCAGGATGCGATTGATTCGTGGTCAGCAAACATCTCAGGTCCGCCTGTCCCAATGTCCGGTTGGCTTTCAGTCTGATTATTTTTTACAGGTTGTAAACACGGTCGCAGTGCATATGCGGAACATGGCGAGGCTGATCATCGATGATTGACAGATGTATCACGGTAAGACTATAAATCCTCTGCAAGTGAGCGCATGATGAATGTGACCGTGTGCATTTGAGGAAGATCTTCGCCTGGTCGTCTCACTTCGACAATGCGGTGCGCAGGCTGGCGCTAGAGTACGGAGAACGCCACATCATGATCACGAGACAACGGCAGCGAGAAATATGGTCGGGCATCGTGGACCTGCTGCTATCCGGAACGCCAACGCGCCACCCATCGGCTCAGGAGCCCCAGTGCGTACGCCGGATCGCACCGTCGCGCGACACAGAGCGTCAGTCCGGAGAGATGCCTCATAACAGAAGCCATCTAGTCGCTGTTCTTGACCGGGTCGCTCAAGACGTCATCGTCGTATCATGGCGCGATCCGCGGCGATGCTGTTATGCAGAGCCGACATGGCGCCTGCGACAAGCCCCGCACCACGGGACGTGCGCGCTCAGCGGGCGCGCAATCGCTACGGGCTCACCCGTGTTCATGCCATCTTCGCGTCCCCGTGCGGCCAATGCCGACGAAATGATCCTTCCTGACGCGTTGTCTCCGGATGGAAGGCTGCTCAATGACCCTACACATCCGGCCTTCGCCGTCGATGACGATGACACATGACGCGTCTACCGTTTCATGCCCACCCGATCGCAGGCCGACAGTTTTGCTGGAGTGTCCCCTAACACTATTCAGACAGGCGCGTTGCCCCAAAATACGAACGGAGCCGCGATGCAACGGCGGCTATCGGCGATAAAGCGAACGGACTTTCATCGGCAACAGGTTCTCACGTGATGGTGCGGGTCGGCATGCGCCTCCGGTTCAGATTGCAGTGTGCGCTGCCACCTGAACCCTCGCAGCCCAACTTTGCGCACGACAATGCAGACGGCCCTGGGCGCAGGTGTCGCGAGCTCGTAGAGTTAAGCTCTGCTGGTTCCAGCGGAATCGTCAATCTGATCGCCCATGAGAGCCAGCTACCGGAAGCAGATTGCTACATCTGCGCCCCCATTCCGTTCATGCGGATACAACATGACGCACTGAATAACCCCTGCATCAGTGAGGAAAATATCCACAATGAGGCATTTGGTCCGGATCTGTTCGCGGAGTGACGACACATTCAAGGCAACTCACCCAACCCCGCCGACACAACTGGGGCTTATACAGAAATGAAAGACCGGTCAAATAGAATGCTTCACGCCGTCGTCCTCGGCGCCTTAACGATCACATCGGCAAGCGCACACGCCGCTCCGTTCAGCTTACAGCTTGCAGGCGGTGTCGCGGACCACGACGTAAAAAAGGCAGACCTTGGCGTCGTCTGGGCTCCTGGCCTGACGTGGTGGGAACTCGGCGGATACCATTTCACAGTGGTCGGTGAGGCCCATGTCGCCTACTGGGACATACAGGAAGACCATGCTGCTCATCCGGACATCTGGGAGTTTGGTCTCACACCGGTGTTCCGCTTCGTCAGAAGCTCGGGATGGTTCCGTCCATACGTCGAAGCCGGCGTCGGGGTGAGGATACTTTCGCACGTGCGCGAGACCGAAGACCGGACCGTGTCGTCGTCTTTCCAGTTTGCGGATATGGTGGGTATCGGGGCGCAGTTCGGCGCGCACCAGAACTACCAGGCAGGTTTCCGTTTCCAGCATCTGTCTAATGCCGGTCTCCGGTATCCGAATCCCGGCATTAACTTCAGCCAGGTCTATCTGCAGTACAACTTTTGACCAGATGTCTAATACAACAGCGGACCATAACCGCCCCCCTGTTGTTGACGCCTTTACTCAACCTTGCGCCGCCATCTAGTGACGCTTTTACACCGCCGCTAACACCCGGTAAGCGGACAAATCGCCGAGCCGATAGTCGAGTTGCTCAAGGCTCCGCGCGTATCGCGGCGTCTGTGGCACGATGATCCGACAGAGCAGCGAGATCTGTCGCATCCGTTGCTCCGCTTTTGCAGCGTTCGCCTGCCAGAAGCATCTGCGCAATTTATTCACGTAAGTTTGCAGCGCTTTCTTCGTGTACTGCTCGGCCTCGGACCGTGGCAGCAGACCCCTGACGATCTGTTCGGGATACCGCACCCGCATCGGGATGTGAAACCAGTCAAGGATCGGCGTTGCGCGCTCCGGTATGATCGGCAACAGTGCAGAACGCTGTTTCCAGATACCAGGGCGGCTCACAGGCGCACGACACAATGCGTGGGCTGCGGACGCTGACGGTGCCAGACACGGTGTCGACTTTGCGTTGTCGGTAGTCCTTTAGCGCCGCCCAGCGATAGCATCGTCGACAGATCCGCCGTAAGGCGCAAATTTCGTCCGCCCGGGCTGGGATCACCGCCTGTTGCAGGTTATGCAGCAGTTGCTTTCCGTCCGCCAGTGCGGAGCGATCATGCTGATCGCGCATCGTTTCCGGTACAGATCAGAAAGACGCGCGACAGCATGCTCTGATGATTCCCGAGGTCCTTATTCCGCAGCCGGCTTTACCGAGGCTCGCAGCGACGCAAGAGCAAAGAAGGCCGCAGCACCGAGCATCAGCGGGAAATAGAGCGTCGCGAAGCGCCAAAGGACCAGAGCCGTCGCCATAGCATCTTGCGGAACCCAGTTTGCAAATGCTGCCGCAAGCGCCAGGTCGCCGGCGGCCCCGCCGGCCGGTATCCCTGTCCAAAGCGCCGCATGCAGAACCACAGCCTGCACCGCCAGAACGAATCCGGGTGGCAACAGGTAGCCGAGTTCGAGCAGCACGAACCAAAGGGCGCCATAGCGAGGCAGCCATTGCAGCGTAGTGAACACCAGCAAGCCGGCAAACCGATGGCGAGGCCCCGTCATGAGCAGCGCCGCTTGCTGGCGCACACTCTGGCGGAACTTGTCCCACCGGACTCGCTGTGTCCCGAGCCATTGAATGCGGCCGCATGAGGCATCCAGCGCGCTCGCGACTTTCCGGCGGCACGCCCATAGCGTGCCTATAAGGATCGCGACACCTGCCAGCATCCCGACGACCATAGATACGTTTGCCCTCGGAACAACCTGAGCTAGCGGACCGACAGCGAACGCAATCGCGATCGGCACCGCCACCGTCAAGAAAGCCAGGTCGAGCGCCTGGTCGGCACCGACGACCGTCGTGGCAGTCGCCCACGAGGCTCCAGCGCGCTGCAGCAACCCGATATTGACGCCATAGCCTGCTGCACCCAGAGGCGAGACGAGAAAGGCAGAGTCGGTCACCAGGGCGATTCCATACGTGCGCATGAAAGAAAGACGCAAGCCCAGCGTCGCTTGCATCAGGTACTGCTTGCCAGCCTTACCCAGCGCGCTCGCAGCGGCGCTTGCCGCCAACACCAGGAACATGTGCACCGGGACGGTCCGCAGCCCGGCAAGCGACTGGTGGGAGCCCAGTATGAAAGGCGCGCCCACGGCCAGTCCGACGCCAAGCACAGCCAGCATCGTCGCTGCGTTACGTTTGCGATGGCTGCTCAAAAGAGCCGCCCCAGAACTGGCCGGGGGGCAACGGGGCCTGGTGTTCGCAGGTTGCTCTGCGCTGACGTAGGCGGAAGAATATGCATGCGGATACAGGGATCGTTCCAGCAGCGTCATTACCTGTGTGAGGGCGATGCGAGACAATGCGACGCTGCATAGCACGGCCGGCGGTCGCGATCGTACCAGCTTTCTCAGCGTGATGATGCCAGTCGTAGTGAGCGACATCCAATAACCGGTTGCGGTTCGGATAGGAGCCGGGTGCAGCGGCTCGGCACCGACCATGCCCGACGAATGGTCTTGTGTTCGCGCACTCGCACGACGCGTGATTAATCCCGGACAACGTCTGAAGGATGCGCTCAAGGCTCGCCTTCCCCGGCTGCGGCAGGCTGCGTGCGGCGATCTTGGGACGCTGGCCACGCTCGTGACGCGGACATTCGGACGACAGATAGCGCCCGACGCACCCATCCGATCTAACCGGGCTCCGATCCGCGTTCGGATGAACGTAGCATGCCGTTCCGGTCCACGTAAAAAGTGAAGCCGCGCCAGGTAACCCGGGTCGAACTGTAGCTCGCGAGGAATACCAGGAACAGCGCAATATCCCATATCGGCAGCAGCCACGGCCCGCGATCGGCGTGGCACAACGCCTTGTCCGCGCGAAGCTTCAGCCAGAGGCGCGCCAGCAGGGCGATCGCGGCAAGCGACCACGACCAGCTTGCGGCTCCCGACAGTACGATGGCCAGCGTGGCGAACGGGAACGGATGCATCAGCGCAGAGCCCAGATGGCCTGCCGGATCGATGGAGCGGATCGTGCGGCTCCAGCGCAATTCGTGCGAGACCAGCCTCGTGAAACTCGTTTCAACACAGGCATGGGAAATGGAGAACGGTGGAACCACAACGCGTTCGCCGGCCATGCGCACAGCTTGCCCGATCGCATGGTCCTCGGCGAGGTGATGGGCAAACTGTTCGAAACCGCCGATCTTGTCAACCGTTGCGCGGCGCATTGCGATCGTCGGTCCCATACAGGGTTTCGCCAGACCCATCGTCAGGCCGGTCACCACGCCGGGAACAAACTGATAGTTGATCGCATTGACGGCCAGGCGGGGCCAGAACCCCGGAGCGGCGTTTCCGCGATAGATGCAGGTCACGAGGCCCACGCCCGGCTTCTGCAATTCGCCTACGACGCTGCGCAAATAGTCCGGGCTCACACTGACATCGCTGTCCGCGAAGATCATCACATCATGGGCCGCCTGCGGCAGCATGTTCACGATGTTACTGATCTTCCTGTTCGGCCCGTACAGGCGGGCATCCGCTACCACCGTGATGTGCGCTTCAGGGTACAGCGTGCGCAGCTCGTCGACCGTCTTCAACGCAGGGTCAGCCGCATCATGCACACCGAACAGATATTGCACGTCACCCGGGTAATCCTGCTGGCAGAAGCTCGACAGGTTACTGAGCAGGTTCCACTCGTTACCGTGCAGCGGCTTGACGACCGTTACGGGCGGATAGCTGGAGGCAACTACAGTCGGGCGCGCAAAAAAACGCGAAATCAATACGCTTGCCAGCAACGTATAGCTGATGCCGCCTACGGCCGCCGAAGCCGAGATACCGAGCAGCGCGAGGCGCAGCAGATGGGCCGCACGCATCGGACCTTCGACTGCGACCAGCCCGGTCACGAGCAGCAGACCGGCCGGCAACATGATCCACTCAAGGCGCTTCACGTCGGCGCCTCGCACGGATTGCCCGACGCAGATAAGTGGCGCTCATGCCTGGTGGGCACGCAGGAAACGGAAGAATTCGACGCCTTCACGCAGGCGCCGTTTCATCATGTCCCAGCTCGTCAACATCTCGCGCAGGATCTCCCAGATCTTCGACGGGCGGAAATAGAAACGCTTGTAGAAGTTTTCGAGCTGATGGTAGATCTCGTCGCGCGACAGATGCGGATAGCCGATTGCCGCGAGCTGCACGCCTTCCTTGCTCACGAGATTGATGACCTTGTTCTCTTCGAGCCAGCCGTTTTCGACCGCCTGGTTGTAGAGCGTCGTGCCCGGATACGGCGCGGCGAGCGACACCTGGATCGTGTGCGGATTGATCTCCTTCGCGTACTCGATCGTCTTCTGGATCGTGTCCTGCGTTTCGCCCGGCAGACCGAGAATGAAGGTGCCGTGAATCTTGATGCCGAGCCTGCGGCAATCGTCGCTGAAACGGCGCGCGATGTCGGTGCGCAAGCCCTTCTTGATGTTCAGCAGGATCTGGTCGTCGCCGGATTCGTAGCCGACCAGCAACAGGCGCAGGCCGTTTTCCTTCATGATCCTCAGCGTGGCGTACGGCACGTTCGCCTTCGCGTTGCACGACCACGTCACGCCGAGTTTGCCGAGGCCGCGGGCGATTTCCTCGACGCGCGGCTTGAAGTCGGTGAAGGTGTCGTCGTCGAACATGATCTCCTTGACTTCAGGCATGTTGTCGCGAATCCACTTCACTTCCGCCAGCACGTTCTCGACCGAACGCGTGCGGTAGCGATGCCCGCCCACGGTTTGCGGCCACAGACAGAAGGTGCATTTCGAGCGGCAGCCGCGGCCCGTGTAGATCGACACGTACGGATGCTTCAGATAGCCGATGAAGTAGTTGTCGGTCTTCAGATCGCGCTTGTACACGGGCGCCACGAACGGCAGCTCGTCCATGTTCTCGAGAATCGGGCGCGCTTCGTTGTGCTCGATCGAGCCGTCGCTGTTGCGGTAGCTGAGCCCCTTGATCTGCGCGAACGGTTTGCCCTCGGCGACTTCCTGGCAGGTGAAGTCGAATTCCTCGCGGCACACGAAATCGATGGCCTCGCTGGCGGTCAGCGAATTGTGCGGATCGACCGCGACCTTCGCGCCGACCATGCCGATCAGCAGCGACGGCTTGCGCTTTTTCAGGTCTTCGGCGAATAGCGCGTCGGTCGGAAAGGACGGCGTGCTGGTGTGGATCACCACCAGATCGTAATGCTGCGCGATGTCGAGCGATGCCTCGACGGACAGACCGTCGGCGGGCGCGTCGAGCACGCGGCTGTCGCGCACGAGTGCCGCGGGCTGCGCGAGCCACGTCGGATACCAGAACGAGCGGACTTCACGCCTGGCCTGATAGCGCGAACCCGCGCCACCATCGAAGCCGTCATACGACGGCGCCTGCAAAAATAGTGTTTTCATAGTTATTCGGGCGGACTCTGTTGAGCCTTCTGGCTTGATGAATGAGCTGACAGGCGGCTTGAGTGCTGGGCATTGACCCTGAACGGACGGTCTGCGGACGATCCGCATTCCGGCATCACGTTTTTGCAGCACTCGATAATGCATGGCCCGATCGGGCCACGCTGTGTATAACGCCATCATGGCCTTTCGCATGTCGGGAGGTGATCGAGCCATTCTGGAATGCGTTGCTCGTTCGATCGACCGCCAGTGGCCGATCAGTGCAGCCGAAAAATTTTGACGTGTGGAGGAGTCGAACACTCTCGATGAGTCCGGTGTCGATCAAAAGATCGTTCCGGCTATCGTGAAAACGGCCATGTGTTCTGTCCAGCATGGAACAGGCTATCCTGAAAACTATCCAGGTCGTGGAGAATACGCCAAAACCCTTACATCTTTATTGCCGGATTCTTCTGCTCAGCTTGCGAAGCGTCCCTTAATGGACAAACCGACGCGCAGATATACCCGAGTTTGGAAAAGCGAGCGTCGGATCGACGCTCTCCTCATGCCATCAGTCACCCAGCGATTTTCGCCGCGAGTCCGGCGACGTGCTTGCCCTGATAGCGCGCGATCTCCAGTTCGTTCTGCGACGGTTGCCGGCTGCCGTCAGCGCCTGCCAGCGTGGTCGCGCCGTAGGGGGTGCCACCGGTAATTTCATTCATGTTGGTAAGACCCGCACAGGCATACGGTACACCCACGATCACCATGCCCTGATGCAGCAGGGTGCTATGGAATGACGTGATGGTGGTTTCCTGGCCGCCGTGCTGGGTCCCTGTCGACGCAAAAACGCTGCCGATCTTGCCAACAAGGGCGCCTTTCATCCAGAGTCCGCCGGTCTGGTCGAGGAACGTGCGCATCTGCCCGGCCATATTGCCGAAGCGCGTCGGCGTGCCGAATATGATGGCGTCGTAATCGGCCAGTTCGTCGGGCGTCGCCACTGGTGCCTTCTGGTCGAGTTTGGCGCCGTGAGCCGCAGCCTGTTCGGCCGGGATCGTTTCAGGCACGCGCTTGATCGTCACTTCGGTGCCGGGCACGGTGCGCGCACCCTCGGCAACCGCGTCGGCCATCGTTTCGATATGACCGTACATTGAATAGTAGAGAACGAGTACTTTCGCCATGATTGCTCCTGGAATGAGAGCCGTCCGACGGATTCGAACGGCTGTTACATATCGCCGCAACTCCGCGTGAGAGCCCCGGACACCTTGTGCCGGACACAGGCGAAGCCGCCGTTTACGTCGGTCAGTTCGCTGATACTTCGACGGCACGCAGGTCAAACACTAGCACCTCCGCATCCTGGCCGTCGACAAACGACAGGACTTCTTCTTTCCGTACCCGGGCGCCGTCGCCTTCGGACAGCGGGAGCCATTCATCGTCACATTGGCGCGAGGCGAGCCGGAGTCCACGTAAGACGGCGTTGCGAAGCAGCGATTCCGATATGTGGTCGAATGGCTCGGATGGCCGTCAGGCCGGGCAAACGAGATTCACAGGGAAACGCGATTCGGGTGTGCAGACTGAATGTCGGTTGCCGGCGTTAAACAGCCTGTCATCACGCCCCACCCAGTATCGCTTGCGAGTCGGGTCCGGCCTCACGCTTTTCTCGTAAGCGGCCGTTCGCCAAGCGTAGTCACGTCAAGGCACGAAGGTGCGAATGACAGGCCTCCGCGGCGGTCCGGAGCGAGTACCTTTCAGCAATCTATTCGGGCCGGTTGCGAGTTGCATGCAACCGGTCATCGCTGAAGTGAAGGCGTTGAAGGAGGATCTGCCGGGAATATCAAACAAGGCGAAAGGGATTCAGTTGCAACTATGACAGGCGTTACCGCGAAGCGATCGATTCCGACCAACCCTGGCAGCGTAAAAAAGACGTGTTCCGGCGCCTCTGTCGCGCGTTGCAAGAGGAACGAAAATCCCCTTGTGCAACGCGCGACATCCACCTTCGTTTCACGCGAGATAGCTCAGAACACCGACCCAGAAATACATCGGGACGTGTCAGGATTTCTGTGTGCTGAGGTCGTTATAAAAAAACTCAGCTCATGGCGCGGGTGAACCGCTCGCCGAACAGAATGGCGAACTGGTTGGCGGCTTACCGCCAGGTGATAGGCGGCATCTTCCAATCCTTTTCGATGTTGCGCAAGGCCAGATACAGCAGTTTGCTGGCGGCTTCGTCGCTGGGAAAGTGACCCCGGTTCTTGACGATCTTGCGCAACTGCATGTGCATGCTCTCGATGGCGTCGTATAGATGATCCTGCGTACCTCGGGCGGATACGCAAAGAAGGAAATCACCTGTTCCCGTTGGCGTTGCCACATGGCAGCCACGGTGGGGAACTTCCGGCCCCACCCGGCTTGCGCCAGCAATCATATCCACCCCCGAGCTTCAGGCGCTAACCCAGTCGAAATGTTTTGCTACAGCCTCTTCAGGCGGGGGCGGAGGTCAACAGCAGATCATTGTCCCTGGCGAAGTTCAGGACGAAGTCGAAAGCGTATGGCTCGAGGTCACGCAGCCGGGAGTCAAGCACGACACACTTCACGTTCCCGATGATCATCGGGCGAACGTAGGGCGAGTACCCGAGGTGACGGTCTTCCTTCCTGATACCGTCGGCCGCGGGCCCAAAACACGACATCGCTCCGGCAAGACGTTCCGACCAGTCGCTTGGCCGAAAAGTCTTTCCACTGTTCGTAATACCCTGAATGACGTATTCAATTGGACGTGCGTCGGTCATGTGCAGATCTGTTTTGCCCAAATCGTGTGGCGGCGGGCAAGGTACCCCAGAAAAGGCCGTCGCAATTGCGGCAGCCCGCTGTGCCACGGAACATGCCAAACGGGATCAATCCAGCTGCGGCAGCGCTGCGTGAGCCGAAGCGATTGGGACTCTACGGCACGTAGCGTGTGGATTGTTCCGTGAATGTGCGGGCGATTGAAGCCCCGCTGTCGTAATGGACTGTTTCCTGACGGGACGTTGACTTTTCCGGCCGCGCGACGAATCCCCGCGAGCAATTTACCTGGCACCTGAGCGAGCCACCTGAACAGATTACGTCGGAACGCGTTCGCTTGGCCCTGCATTGAGTGCCCGGACCTTCGAACGCGGTGGACAAGCCATGAAGCGCGAGCCTGGCCGAAACGCCGACGGCATGGGCCTGCGAGGCCCCGGAGCCAGACTACGGACAAATCCGCACTCCACGAGTAACAGACCATTACCGCTCCGCGACTAAATGTAGCGGTGCCGAGGACGTAACATGGCAGCTCATCGGGACAGGCCGCCGAACGGCAAGCAAGTTGCAGAGCCTCCTTTTCGTCACCGGATTCGAGCTTCGAATCGTTTTCGTCGCCCCCCGATGGCGAGCGGAATGAAATCGATGGATATGAAGGCGTTCGGGCAAGACCAGTCCGTGTGAACTTATGGCAAACATTTTGCGTATCAGCTAAGGCGGGTTGGCACTTTGAGCAAAACGACACGAAAAACGTTATCGGAGCAGACCATTTCTGGCACCGCTCGTCCCGGATTTGTCGCTGAGGTCGAGAAGGTCGACGTTCTCCTGGTGGGCGGGGGCATTATGAGTTCGACACTGGGTATCCTGCTACACGAGCTCGAGCCCGAGTGGTCGATGATGATGGTCGAACGACTTGGCAGTGTCGCCGAGGAAAGCTCCAACGGCTGGAACAACGCGGGTACCGGACATTCCGCCTTGGCTGAACTCAACTACACCCCCGAAATCCCCGATGGCGCAATCGATATCGCAAAGGCGGTCCGGATCAACGAGGATTTCCAGTTGTCGCGCCAGTTCTGGGCGTGGCAGGTGAAGCGGGGTGTATTGAAACAGCCACGGACGTTTATCAATTCGACGCCACACATGAGTTTCGTCTGGGGGGACGAGAACATCCGCTTCTTGAAGAAGCGTCATGAGGCACTGCAAGCGAATGCGCTGTTTCGATGCATGAAGTATTCGGAGCACCGTGACGAGATCGCGCAACGGGTCCCCCTCATGATGGAGGGCCGCGATCCCCGGCAGAAGGTTGCCGCGACCTGGTCCCCCATGGGTACTGACGTGAATTTCGGCGAAATCACGCGCCAATTTGTCGGCTACTTGCAGCGTCAGGCCAGGTTCAGCCTCCTCCTCTCCACCAAGGTTCGGAATATCACGCGCAATGTGGACGGCACGTGGCGCGTGTCGTTGGCCGATACCCAATCCGATACACAGACGCGGCAAGTCGACGCCAAGTTTGTGTTCATCGGAGCCGGTGGCGGCTCGCTGTCGTTGCTGCAGGCATCGGGCATCCCCGAAGCCAGAGAGTACGGTGCTTTCCCCGTGGGCGGTTCATTCCTCGTGGCCGACAATCCCGACGTCACGAGCCGTCATTTCGCCAAGGCTTACGGGAAGGCGTCCGTTGGTTCGCCGCCCATGTCGGTGCCCCATCTGGACACCCGTATTCTCAACGGCAAGAAGGCGCTCCTGTTCGGCCCATTCGCCACGTTCTCGACAAAATTCCTGAAGAACGGCTCCTACCTGGACCTGATCGCCAGCACCAACGCGAACAACGTCATGCCGATGGTGCGCGTGGGACTCGCCGAGTATTCGCTGGTCAAATACCTGGCTGGTCAGTTGATGCTCTCGGATACCGATCGCCTCAATGCGTTGAAGGAGTATCTCCCGCTCGCCCGGAAGGAGGACTGGCGCCTGTGGCAAGCGGGTCAGCGCGTCCAGATCATCAAGCGTGACAAGGCGAAGGGCGGCGTGCTCAAGCTTGGCACGGAAATCGTCAGTGCGCAGGATGGAAGTATCACGGGCCTGCTGGGCGCATCGCCTGGCGCCTCGACTGCCGCACCCATCATGCTCGCCCTGCTGGAGAAGGCCTTCAAGGACAAACTTCGCACGCCAGTGTGGCAGGCAAGGATTCGGAGGATCGTCCCGGGCTACGGCACACGGCTCGGGGCGAGTCCCGCCAAGGTTTACGAATCATGGGTCGCGACAAGCGAAGTTCTGCAATTGACGCCACCGCCAGCGATTGATCTGACCGCGCCCGCCGTGCAGAACTTCGATACGGCTTCCTCCAAGCCGACCAAGGCCGAAGTCGAGATGGCGCTTTAGGCGACGCCGGCTGGATATCGGTCAGGTAGGGGTAGGTCATCGAAGTGAACACAGCTGGCTGAAAGCAGCATTGGTGGTACGTTGACCTGCTGACCCAGCCTTGCTTTCACGTGCGGCAACTGCGTAACCCCGCGCAGGCAGACTCGACAAATTCGCGATGCGGTCAGAAAGATACGGTTGCCCCTGCATTTGGTTCGGGCCGTTATGTTCAAGGTAGCCGGTGTTGTGTTTTCAGGATCCGCCTTTGCCGGCCGATCTTACGTGAGTGGGACGAAGTTGGAATTTTTATCGACTGGGAAATCGTAATGGAAAATCGTATCCTTAGTTCACATCTCGCATCCAAAGTGATGCCAGCCGATCAGGCCGCGGCGCAAATTCTCCCGGGTATGACCGTCGGAATGAGTGGCTTCACCGGGTCGGGATACCCCAAAGCGGTGCCCTTGGCGTTGGCCGCACAAATCGAAGATGCTCATGCCCGTGGAGAAAAATTTGCGTTGAGGCTACTGACGGGCGCCTCCACCGCCCCAGAACTGGACGGCGCACTCGCCAAAGTGGGAGGCATCGACTTTCGATTGCCCTATCAGTCCGACCCGGACTTGCGCGCACGGATCAATCGAGGCGAGATTGAGTACATGGACATCCATCTGGGTCAGGTCGCGCAGTACACCTGGTTCGGGTTCCTGGGTAAGCTGGATGTGGCGGTAATTGAGGTTTCCGGGATATTGCCAGACGGTCGCCTAATTCCATCGACATCTGTCGGCAACAACAAAACATGGCTCGACCTGGCCGACAAAGTGATCATCGAGGTGAATTCGGCCCAACCTGCCGGGCTGGATGGCATGCACGACATCTATTACGGTACAGCGCTACCGCCAGATCGCAGACCAATTCCGTTGATCCGGCCGGGTGACCGCATCGGGGAGCCGTACCTGTGCGTCGATCCATCGAAGGTAATCGCCGTTGTAGAGACTCACGGTCCGGATCGTCTTGGTCGATTTGCCCCGCCAGATGAGAGCAGCATCCGGATTGCCAATCATCTGGTAGAGTTTTTCCGTCACGAAATCGCAATGGGACGGCTCGGGCAGCATCTGTTGCCGTTGCAGTCCGGCGTAGGGAATATCGCGAATGCCGTGTTAAGCGGACTGCGTGACGGCGGATTTGAAAAGCTGACCGCCTTTACGGAAGTGATTCAGGATGGAATGCTGGATCTGATCAGGACCGATACCATCCGAACCGCGTCGGCGACCGCGTTGTCGCTGAGCCCGGAAGGTGTCGAGGAATTCGGGCGAAATATCGAGCACTACCGTAGCCGTATAGTGCTGCGTCCCCAGGAGATTTCTAACCACGCGGAACTGGTACGCCGGTTAGGATGTATTGCAATCAACGGCATGGTCGAAGCGGATATCTATGGAAACGTAAACTCAACCCACGTGGCTGGCAGTTCGATCATCAATGGCATCGGCGGTTCGGGGGATTTCGCCCGCAACGGTTTTCTCTCCTGCTTCGTCACACCGAGTACAGCCAAAAATGGGGCGATCTCCTGTATCGTGCCGATGGTCAGCCATGTTGACCACACAGAGCATGATGTATCAGTGGTCGTGACGGAGCAGGGACTGGCAGACTTACGCGGCTTGTCGCCCACGCAACGAGCGCGTGTTGTTATCAAGAATTGCGCGCACCCGGATCACCGTCCTCTGCTTAAGGACTATTTCGAGCGCGCCCTCCGCGACAGTCCCGGCAAACATACTCCGCACCTGCTTGGCGAAGCCTTGTCGTGGCATGAACGGTTCGTCGAAACGGGACGTATGAAACCCTGATCGCGGCAGCTTGGACGGCGTCAAGCAGGAAGTCCTGTCGTAGACGAGGTGCTCGTCACGACTGACGGGAAGAAACACTGGCTGTGGCGCGCGGTAGACGAGTATGGCGCAGTGCTCGCCGTGCTGGTACAAAGCCGGCGCGCCCGGCACGCGGCCGGACGCCCGATGCGCAAGCTGCTCAGGAAGCACGGCCGAGCGCCGCGTGTGCAGATCACCGACAAGCTCAAAAGCTTTGCAGCGGCGAACCGGGATCCCGGTCTGAATGAAGAACACCGTCAGCATAAGGGGCTGAACAACCAGGCGAAAAATTCGCACCAACCGACCCGGCTGCGCGAGAACGTTATGCGCCCTTCCAAATCAGCGAGTCATCTGCAACGTTTCGCTTCTGTCCACGATCAGGTGGCTAATCTCTTTACGCATTGCCGCTACCACACCGGCGCACAGCAGAAGCGGGCGCTCCGATGTTGGAGCACCTTACCGATTGAGTTAGCTATCCTAAAATAACGCATGTTCGAACTGCAGAAGGCTGCCCGCGACAGACAGTGCCGCCTGATCTATTTCGACGATGCCAGCTTCTCGGCTTCGCCCCCGGTTTCACGTGGCTGGTCACCGCACGGCAAGCCGCATTGCGTCGCGCCCAACCCGCCTTGCCGGCGTTCAGTCATGGGCGTGCTCGATTTCGGCGCCATAACGCTGATCCATGAAGCCATCAAGCAATCGGTCAAGTGTCCTGCGGTCGTTCAATTCCTGGATCGCGTGGCTCACGATCAGCGCCCGACGGTCGTCGTGCTCGACAACGCGCCGATCCACCGCGACATCGATCACGAAACGCCAGAGCGCTGGCTTATCGAACATCGCATGATGCAGTTCTATCAGTCGCCCTACAGTCCCGAGCTGGATATGATCGAGATCCTGTGGACGCAGGCCAAATATCACGGCAGACGCTTCGTCACCTGGACGCGCGACACCATCGACTCCGAGATCGACGCGCTGCTCGGTGCCTACGGATCAACTGATCAAATCCGTTTCCGGCGAACACCTAGCTCCTACATGCAAAACATCCTCAAAGTAGAGAGCGTTTCAGACGGGCTCCACGTCGTGAAATTTATCGTAGTCAATCCGATGCACGCCACCCTCGTCAACCTGGATCAATTGCGGGTATCGGTGTTGCCATCGTATATCGCCTGCTGAATAGACATGGCGACTGCGCATGAATTGCTCCGTATTTTCGTCGACCCCGTCGATAGATAAGATAAGAAGTGAGTCGGAAGAAGCCATGGACTCAGCCGATTGATTGAAGAGCGGACTGGATGCATCTATCCGGTGCATGAGATTCCATCCCAAAACGAAAACCGGATGGTGACTGCGCATTAATGCAAGATCGTGAAATTCGCGGACCTGCTCGCCTTCCGGCCCACTTTCGATGCGCATGAGACGTAGCTGTGCAGAGGCCTCGCTTATCACATTAAGTCGCGCATTGGCCACCCGAATCATTAGGGTTTGAACTCCGTCAATAGGACGAACCACAGCCGTCCTCGCGAACAGCAGTTTTGCGTGGGGTCGCGAAAACCGCGCAAATACCAAACCGGTGATCAACGCAGTGCCAGTCATTCCAACAAAGACCTCTATTGTCACAATCACATGACCGTAGACAGTATTGGGGTGCATTGCTCCATAGCCCACCGTCGCAAGAGTTTCCACGCTGAAAAAGAACGCGCCGAGAAAACCCTTAGGCGACTCATCGACGATTGAATGTTGGCCGAAAAGGTATGCCGCCGCAAAAAGCGCGTTGATCGCAAGAAATGCTGATGCGACCAACGAAATAAAGGCCGGCCAGCGAATGGTGAGTAGATGATGATATAGATCTTGCCAAAACGGCTGTTCGAGTCCGCTTGTGACAAAGTCCAGATGTGCAATCGTATGGACATGCCGTCTTTTTGGATCGAACAACCGGTGGCGTCCATTGAGCGATTTATTTCGCATAAATTGGTCAATCATTGGTGCAAATACACGACAATGCAATCAGTCGTTGGATGCGAATCGAAATTCGCTAGAACCCTCTCTGAGCGAGGCACAATTGTTTCCGATCATTTAGCAAGCACAGGATCGTCGTCTGGCGCTACGTGGATCGCGATCCACTGATGTTAAAGGTTCTTCCTCGCCCGCGCATCGGGAAAGTCCGAATACAGTAATTTGATCCGCGAAATAATGAGTGTGATCGCGTGAACGGACCGGCGATGCGGATCGCACGGGGCAACCGCATCACCAGCGGGGTGTAGCGGGCAATAAAAGGGGAGCGCGGTTCAGCGTCGTCGCGCGACGGCCTGCAGCACGGCATCGCCATCGCGGGTGAGCCGGGGGCGCTGGTATCCGGACGCGAGCTGTTCGAGGGCTACCAGCTGGCGCTCCAGCAGGCTATTGAGTTCTGCGCGGGTGATGTCGATCTGGTCCGGCGCGGCCTTGACCAGCATCAGGGTGGCAAATTCATGGGGGCTCTTCGTCGGAAAAATATCGCTGTCGCACCACACATAGGGGTACTCCCTCAGTCTGGAGGTGCGGCATCTGAATCTGGCTTAGAGCGTGTTAGGCACTTTGCATAATAGGTCCGGCATGAACGAGCATGAGCATGGCGAAGACGACGAAGTGCAGGCCTGCCAGGGTTTCAGGCAGGCGTTCGTAGTCGCGTGCCAGCCGCCTGAAACGGTTGAGCCAGCCGAAGCTGCGCTCGACTACCCAGCGGCGGGGCAGCAGCACGAAGCCCTTCTTCGCCTCGGACAGCTTGATGACCTGCAGTTCAATGCCTTGCTCGCGTGCGGCCTGCGCGGCAGTGTCGCCCGTATAGCCCTGGTCAGCAAATGCAAGTTTCACCGTCTGACCGGTTACGTGCTGAACCTGACGCGCGAGCTCGGCCACCTGCGCGCGCTCCTGCTCGTTGGCCGGCGTAATGTGCACAGCGAGCAGCAGGCCCAGCGTGTCGACAGCCATATGGACCTTGCTGCCTCGCTTGCGCTTATAACCGTCGTAACCCGCACGCGGACCGCTTTCGCACGTGGACTGCAATGTGCACCCATCCAGGATGACCGCACTGGGCTGACCCTGACGTTGTTGCGCCACGCGCAGCACCGAACGCAAATCGTTGACCATCGCCTCGAAGCAACCTGCGTTCAACCAACGTTGCGTTTGCTGGTAGACCAGTTCCCACGGCGGGAAGTTGGTCGGCAGCATACGCCACGATGCACCAGCTCGCGCCATCCAGCGCAGCGCGTTGAACATTTCGCGCAGTCCGTATCGGCGCTGCGGTGCTTCTTCGTTCATCAAGGTCAGGTACGGAGCGGCGAAGCTCCATTCCTCGTCCGAAACATCCGTCGGGTATGGCTTGCGTTCTGTCATCCCGCCAGGTTACCAGGTCCGACCGGAAGTGCCTAACACGCTCTAGTACTCCCCCGTCATGTGCCGGCTTGGTGCAACAGGATTTCGCTGACGAAATAGTGGATCGGTACATCGCCCGGCGGCCGGCATACCACGGTTTGACCGCACCGCGCACCGAGTAACACGATCCCCGCGAGCGACAGCACGGACAGACGCCCTCGCAGGTAGTCCGCTTCATCCGGATAGACCAGCGTCCACTGATATGCGTCAGCACGGTCGACCGTTGTGCATTCGACGGTCGTGTTCATCGTGACGACGTGCGGTGGAATCTCGGCGGGGTCGACGATCACGGCTGTTGATTCAAGTGTTTCTACCCACGCGCGTTGCTGGGCCGACACGGTTGGCAGAAGCACATGCCCCGAGTCGATCCACGTCGAGTTCTGAAAGGATCGGAAAGACTTCGACATGTGCTTTCACCGTCACGGGTGACGAGGTTCTGGCAAATGACATGTGTGTCTCCGACAGGAATGCAGGTTACAGATGTCCGCGCAGTGGCTGTCATTCCATATGTCCAGCCACGAATCATCGAAAAAGATGAGACGGTCCATCACGCCGGACTGGACAACTTCGCGTACGACCTCGTAGTTGACGAACGCGCCGGGACGCTCATCCGCGAAAACGACCTGTATCAGGGGGCTGAAACGCAGGGTGACATCACTGAAACTCACAGCCTGTGACGGTTCGGGTATTCCCAGCCAGTACAGGAGCGCTGCCGCCGGAACGACCGGATCCCGAACCACGAAGCGCAATGTTCCCTCACTCCTGTATCCTGATATCGTCTGCAGAACGAAATTCCTCTGTTATCGGGTGCGGCATCAGGACTGCCGCTCGCCATCGTCCAAACGACTGGCGCTGCATGTGGGTTTTTTCAGCTGATGGTCGACCCAGATCCTTCCCCATCTGGTCGCATAACGCAGGGCTTGCCTGGCGTCGTAGAAGTAGTCCAGCGCGCTAAAATGACGTGATGGAAATCCTGCCCGCCCAATCACCAGATCAGCCGCATACAGCCCGTTGTTCGTCGGCCTGGCACAGGCATTAAGACGATAGCCTTCGTGATCAGCACAACAGTTCAGCGGGTCAGTGCGTCCCGTCTGCAAAATGATGGACTGCATAACAGCAGACCGACCCGTGACAGGAATAACGGGTGTCGCGCCAGGTTGCAGCGGCTCGTTTGAACGATTCGTTTGCGTTCCCATGGTTTTCCCGGTTGCTCGCATAGGCCCCCGTTGCGTTTCAGACACGCGGCAAACAGCCGCACATCCGCAGCGCAAAGGGGATCCGGTGGAATGCGTCATACGCCCACGCATGTGCATCCGGTCACGGGCGTCCTTAAGGAGCGACCGTGGATGGTCGTGGGCGGCCAGTTGAGGTTGGAAGCTCGGTCTTCGCTGTACCGTGTGGTGTTATGCGAAGAGCCGGGCAAAAAGAAGTGCCGACTTGTCCGCAGGACCACTGCGGCTCCGGGCGCGTCTCACCATCGCCGCCTTCCTGCGCCAACGGATGCCTCTTCCGGTCTGACCAGGAATAGGGAAGGACGCGAGGAAAGGGTTCGGGATGAAGGACACGGCTATGGTTTCAAAGGGCGTTGTCAGGTTGGCGGGCGGGTCGCGTAAGATGGCGTGATGAAGAAAGCAAAATCGCTTTACCACGGTCGCCGTTTCCCAGCATCGGTCATCTGCCATGCAGTTCGCTGGTATTTTCGATTCCAGTTGAGCTTGCGCGACATCGAGGAACTGCTCTTCGAGCGCGGTGTAACCGTGACATATGAAACGATCCGATGCTGGTGCGACAAGTTTGGTAAGGGCTTTGCGCATCGGGTAAAAGCAGCGCGCCGCAGAGTTATGGTCGAAACTGGTGTTCGGGGTGAGGCAGGGATTTGAAGGCGATGGCGGTTTAGCTGAGAATGTTGCTTGTCTAGAGTAACAACCAGCGAAACCGGGATCCACCACCAATGAAGAAGGTTACAGAAGAAACGAGCGCGGGTAAATCGGAAGCACGGCCCAGCGGCCTTGACGATTTGATTCAGCAAGGCGCGCGGCAGATCATCCAGCAAGCGATTGAGGCGGAGTTGACGACATTGCTTGAACGCTACGATAACGTGAAGACTCTCGACGGGAGGCGGGCCGTAATTCGCAATGGCTACCTTCCTGAGCGCGAGGTTGTCACGGCGATTGGCCCGATCACCGTGAAGGTGCCGAAGGTTCGCGATCGCTCAGGCTCGGGTGTGAAGTTCAATTCGAACATCGTGCCGCCCTATATTCGGAAGTCACCCCGCGTGTCAGCCGCGTTGCCTTGGTTGTATCTACGTGGCGTCTCGACCGGCGACATGAGCGAGGCGCTGAGCGTGCTGCTGGGTGAGGAGGCCAAAGGTCTTTCGCCGAACGTGGTCAGCCGTCTGAAGGCTCAGTGGGCCGAAGAGCACGCCCTTTGGAATCAACGTGATCTGTCAAACTCTCGCTGGATCTACTGGTGGGCCGATGGCATCCACACAGGGCTGCGCAGCGACGATTCGGATGGCCAGTGCCTGTTGGTCATCATCGGCGTGAAGCCGGACGGAACGAAAGAGCGTGTGGCGATCGGCGACGGCTTCCGCGAGTCGAAGGACGCCTGGTGCGAGCTTTTGCTGGATCTAAAGGCGCGAGGCCTACAAAGCGGTCCGCTGCTCGCGGCCGGCGATGGTGCAATGGGTCTGTGGGCGGCATTGGACGAAGTGTTTCCGAAGACGCGGCACCAGCGCTGCTGGTTCCACAAAACCGGAAATGTGCTCAACGCCTTGCCCAAATCACAACACGGGCGGGCTAAAGCGGGCTTGCAGGAGATCTGGCAAGCCGCCACGCGCGAAGAGGCGCTTGCGGCCTTCACCCGCTTTACAGACTCGTATTCAGCCAAATATCCTAAGGCGACGGAGAAACTCACAAAAGACCGTGATCAACTGCTTGCCTTCTATGACTTTCCTGCCGAACACTGGCAGCACTTGCGAACGACCAATCCCATTGAGTCGACCTTTGCCACCGTTCGACATCGAACAACCCGCACGCGCAATTGCGTCTCGCGTCCGACTTTCCTTGGCCTCGCATTCAAGCTGATCGAGTCGGCGGAAAAATCATGGCGGCGCATTCGTGCGCCAGAAAAAATCGCCTCACTGCTCGAAGGCGTCCCTTTCAAAGACGGACTACCGGTGACCGACAGCACACCGGCTCAGCAACCGCTTGCCGCCTGATCAGACCGACCTTCCCAAACACCACATTTGACTTTATCTCCGCGCCGCAAGCCGGGTAGCACGTGGCACCTCGACGAGATGTTCGTCACGCTGCGTGGCGAACCGTACGTGCTGTGGCGTGCGGTCGACGAGCACGGCGCCGAGCTCGACATCCTGCTACAAAAGCGGCGCGACAAGGCCGCAGCCAAGCGGTTCTTCAAGCGTGTGCTGCGCTCGAGCCCGATGCCGCGCAAGATCGTCACCGATCAGCTGCGAAGTTATCCGGCCGCGAAGGCCGAAATTCCAGAGTTGGTGAGCGTGAAGCATGTGTTCGTCAAAGCGGCCGCCCGCCTGAACAACCGCGCGGAGAACAGCCACCAACCAACACGCGAACGCGAGCGTCGCATGCGCGGCTTTCGCGACCCGAAACGCACGCAAGAATTCCTCTCGTGCTTCGGGCCGATCCGGCAACATTTCGCACTGAAGCGGCACCTGCTACGCGCCTCACTTTATCGCAAACAACTCGCAGCCCGGTTCGTTGCATGGCGCGAATTCGCCGAACTCGCCCAAAATCCGTCGACTACCTTCTGACCCGTCGTCGCATCTGCCATCGTGCCGTCTCGCAATCGGCAAGTTGACAATGCCCTTCGTCGGTGTGTCGGCACCGCATCGCGGATCTCCTGCCCAGCACAAACGGTAACCGGCGATCGTTGCAAACCTTGGCCGATAACGGAGAATCGCGACTGGCGTGTTCCAATCCGACCAGGGGCGAAGCAGCATGATTCTTTTGTCACCGCAGCGCGCGAATTCCCAATGGGTAACGTGTGCGGCCAGACATGTCGGCGCGTCTAACCGGCCCGTCACGCTTCAAGGATCTCAAGCCCGTTTTCGGCACACCATTGCCTCAGCGCCCTTTCGACAGAATCGGCTTCAAACGAATACCAGAGTTCGAGAACGCATTCGCGCTCCAGCAAATCCTTGAAGCGCGCGTAAGCCCCTTGCCGTCGAAAAAATCCATCGACCTGGTCGTAACACGCAGGCAACTCTTGTGCGACAAAGCGCAAGGCGAGACTTCTTCCAAGATCGAGCTTGCTCTTATGCGGTATCGCAAGGTAGCGGTCCGAGCTTTCAAGGTCGTCAGGAATATCCTCGTCGAACGCGTCGTTGGAATCGGAAGTCCAGTAGACTGTGCCCGTATCGAGCGAGACATACGCGTTATGCTCCATCGGCGCCGCAAAGCTAACGAAGTCGAAGGCCGTAGAAAGATCGTCGTGTTTGACTGCGACCATGGCTCCACTCCCATAGAGTGTAACGTTCGAGCGTCGACGTACGGCCTACGGGTTTTGTTGGTCACACCCGGAAGTTCGTCGCCAGTAGGCGATCGATTGCCCCCGACTCTGCCCCCGCCCATGAAGATCGCTTAGTCGCGATTGTCCAGGCCCGCAAGTCCGTGGACATCACCTTCCCGGTCAACCAGACGCAGCCACCTTTCCAGGTTCTGGCTGCTGCCGTCAAGTAGCCGATCAGTCAGGGTATGGTCGTTCGCCTTGCCCAGCATATTATGAAGCCCCAGGTACGCGACCAGAAGATGGTGCATGGCGCCGCGCAAATCATCGCGTCCGCCCTGGCAGCGTTGCGCGTGCCGATGCAAATCCTCGATCGCGCGACTGAGTTTCTCGCCGACGTACGACAGCGGCACGCCGTGACGGTCCTGCTGCGACGTGTACGCAGGGCCGTTGGCATTCAACGGCAAATCGTCCGCTCCCTGTGGCATGTCCCTTCTCCTTTAGTTGCGTGGTTGATCAATGCAGAGTCGGCTCGTTTGCGAGGCAGCAATGCTTGTACTTGCGGCCGCTACCACACGGGCACGGTTCATTGCGCCCGACCTTCGGCCCGTCGCGGCGCATGGGAAGGTGACCCGGCATGCTCTCAAGCGCCCGCCGGTGAGGCTCGAAGTAACGGTAGATGTGGGTCAGCCCCGCGATCATCGTCTGAAGCAGTTCCCCGCGCTTTTCGGGAGGAATCGGCGGAGGTCGCATCTGCGGGTCTGGGTCATGCTCGTAACGCAGCATCATGATCGGCAGCATGGGGCCGCCGTGATCCTCGTTGTCGATGAGCTCGCCCCAGCTTGCCGGGCGCGTCTGGACGCCGCGCATGAAGCCGTGGGCCCAATCGTTACCGGGTGCGATGCCATCGTCTCCTTCGAGAAGCACGGGTAGATACACGTCCGGCTCTCCCAAGGTATGGCGCAACTCGGTCGCGATCGTGTTCCAGTGACGCATGAGCAGGCCCATGATCTCGGCAGCCTGCTCATCACTCTCAAAACCGAAATCCTCGCCCCATATTTGGGGCAGATACTCGCTCGGCGGCACCATGTCGGGTCCGCAGATCAACGCCGCAAAGTAACCGTCGAGCATTTCGATGTTCATCGCGCTCGGACCAATAGCATCGAGAAATCCAGAAAGGCGAGCGAACTCGTCATCGGTAAGCGGCTGATCGGTGGTCAGGTTCACAACAGGCCTGTGCGTTCGTGGGCGTTCAAGGGAGGGGCGGCACCCCGCTTCCTGGCGAAGCGGCGTGATCGCGAATCGACCGGCGCCAGCCGGATTCGGTTTGCCGACCGATTATATGCCGTCGACCTCGCTCGGTATCGCCTCGCGTTCGATGTCCCGTGATGTGGTGCCGCGTCTCTCCGCCCGGGATAAAGCCCGGACCGTTACCGGGAACACACTCCCTGACGTCAATCCGGCTGGTCCAGGAGCCGGCGCCGCCCGACACCAATTCTGACGGCGCGCCGTTAGCGTCTCAACCGACCGATCAACCCCTTTCAGGAAGGCCAACCTCATGCCCAAATCATCCAGTAAGGCAACGGAGGCCAATCGCCTCGCAGCAAGCAAAACCACCATGGAAGCGCTAACCGAACTCGCTGGCAACCTGCATGAGATGGTTCTGCGGAACAGCCTTGATCCGCGATTCGCCCGCAAGCTGGTCAAACGGATCCTCGAGGAGGCCGAATGCGTCGCATGGTCGACGGATGAGCAGTCGTCAACGTACCAATCGGCCATGGAACGGCTGCAGACAAGCATTAAAAAGAGTCAGGCGACAGAGTTCGTCGCCGCGGCTGCCGCCCTTCGCGATCTGGACGCCAGCCGCGCGTCAACCTGACGGCGCCTGTCTTACGATCCCTGCTCCGGCCGAAACCGGGGGTGCGCTGCGACATACCGCTCAAGAAAGACCAGGAGGTCGCCCGGCGTGGGTCGGGTGCCCCACAGGCTGGCCTAGTTCAATGAGGCCAGTGCCAGCCATGAATCCGGCGGGTAAATGTCGTCGACAATTGTCGATCCTTCCGTTACACGGAGCCGCCCTGTTGCGACCCTGAAGTTGGCGAGCACCACACGACTCTCCATTCGTACCGCGGCTGATATAGATTGTGACTTCAACGCAGGCTCCAGACTGATCAGTGGATTGGTGCATTGCACAATGAAATAGCAATTTGCACACCCGGCGGGCACACCAGGCGCGTGCATGATCGTGGAAGGCGAAGAACGGGAAACGCTACGTTCGTGTCATGGCCAGCAATCCAGAAGGGATCATGGAAAAGAGCTGAAACTGCCAGGTCACGGCCGGCAAGGCCGACCAGATCCTGCATTCGCCCGTCATCAGCCGCCTGCTGGCTGACCCGCCGCACTCCGACGAACTGGTCAGCACCTACTTCGATACGCCGGCTCTGTACTTCCGGAAAAACGGCGCTTCCCTGCGCGTTCGCGCGATAGGCGAGCGGCGACTGCAGACGCTCATGCTCGACGGGGCGGCGGCTGCCGGGCTGTACGGGCGGGACCAGTTCGACGGCCCGGTACACGGCGACACGCCAGACCTGGCTTCGCTGCGACAGCTCATTCCCAAAGATTCCGACGGCGCCACAGAGCTCCTTGCCGATGACGGTCTCGCAGAACGCCTGCAGCCGCTCTTCGTGACACGCGTCAACCGTTCCGCAGCAGTAATCCGGTTGCCGGACGGAACGGCCATCGAACTCGCTCTGGATGACGGTGTGGTGGAGGCTGGAGCCGATCCTTCAGCAGCGATCCATGGCGTGAAATTGAATTGAAGAGCGGGGCACCGGAACAGCTCTATGCGCTTGCGCTTGAATTGCTGGAGGTCGTGCCGCTTCGTATCGACCATCTCAGCAAGGCAGACCGCGGTTATAACCTGCTCGTACAGGAGCACAGCGAGCCGGTGCGCGCGGAGCCGCTCAGGTTGCGCAAGCGCGACCCGGTCGAGGCGGCCTTTCAGGCCGTCGCCAGAAACTGTCTGGCCCGGATCCATGGAAACGAGCGAGGCGTCATCTCCGGACATGACCCGTCCAGCCTGCATCAGATGCGCGTCGGGCATCGCCGGTTGCGGTCCGCCCTCGATCTCTTTGCGCCTGTCATCCCTGCGCCGGCCGATTTCGACCGCGAACTACGATGGATCGCTGGCAAGCTTGGCGAGGCACGTGACTGGGAGGTTCTGGCCGGGAACACGCTGGAGCAGGCGTTTGGCTCGATCGCGGATGATGTGGATGCGGCGGCTGTCCGGCAGGCAGCCAGCAGCATCGCTGCCCAGAATCGCAAGGCAGCGGTCGTCGCGGTTGACTCTGTCCGCTATGCCAGGCTGATGATCAGGTTCACCCTCTGGATCGAATCGATGGGGTGGCGTGATGGCCAGACCAGCAAGGACCGGGAAACGTTTGAATAGCCCGTTGCCAGGTTCGCAAGCGAGACGCTGATGCGCCGACACAAGAAACTCCTCAAACGCGGCCGTGGTTTGGTCGAACTGGATAATGAAAGGCGACATCGCGCCCGCATCGCCGCGAAGAAGGTGCGGTACGCGACTGAGTTCTTTTCGTCGCTGTTTTCGCGGCGCGCCGTGAAGCACTACATCAGCGCGCTGAGCGAGCTTCAGGACGACCTGGGCTGGCGAAACGACATCGTCGTCGCAGATGGATTGCTGAAATCCTTGACGGCGTCGAAACCTGAGACCGCATCGGGCGCGGCCTTTGCGCGAGGATACTTCGCATCCCGTGCTGCACAGGATCGCGATTCCCTGAAATCGCTTTGGAAGAGGTTCAGCCGGCTGACGCCGCCGCAATGCTGAAGGGGCGCGCGCTCCACCGGTTTGATGCTCGCCCCCAAGGGCAACACTACGATTTGATCATGCCTGCACCGGCCAACGACAAGGTCACCGGCACAACGGAGAAACGTGTCCGTGGCCGGCCACGGAAGCCGGATGCGCTGTCGAACGCCGAGCGCCAGGCCGCGTGGCGGACCCGCCATGGAACCCGCACAAAATCCGTTACCGTAACGAAAAATATCCCCTTGCCTGCTGAAGCCCCTGACGCCCTGGTGCGGGAGTGCGAGCAGCTGCGTGGCGAACCGGCGCGGCCGCGGCGCGAGCTTGAGGCGATATCGCGGGGGACGCCGTCAAACCAGGCTCCTGCGGACGTGGCGGCGGTCCTCGGACGACTTCCGCGTCCGGAAGATACCGCTTCTGGCGAGCGGCGCCTGCGCCTGACGATGAATGGCACCCGGATTTTCGCGCTGGAGCGGCTGGTCGCGCATTTTGGCCTGTCCCGGCGTGCGGTGATCGAGCGCCTGACTGACTGGGCTGACGACACGCTGGCCAGGTCCCTTTACGACGACGAGGCCGCATTTAACCGTTACATCGACCGTGCCCGTAACTAAAAATAGTCCCCCGACAGCAGGGTCGAAGAGGAAGCGCCGCCACGGTGACATCGATGGCAGCTGGGAGCAGCAACAAACCGGTCAGTATCCCGATATTGACCGGTTTTCGCGTTCCTTCGTCACTCTCAGGTCGACCGGCTTGAGCTGGCCCAGATTTCCCAGTTATCGGGCGTAATTAGTCGCGATTGCACGCGGCACACAACCGCTTTTCCTCCCCCGTCAGATTCACCGTCACGGCGGGCATTGCCCCGCACTGCTCGCACGGCATCACAACATCACGACATCTTCAGGCTTCCGGCCCGCGTCAAACAGCCCGTCCACGCGATCATCAGTCAGTCCCGGTGGTAATGTCATGTCGTACTCCTTATTCTTATAACGAAAGAAAGACGCCCTTCCCCTGTCCTTTGACGAACGGGCCTAGAAGAGCGCCGGCTGCCGTTCCGATGCGATTGGCATCACATGCAGCTGTGCGAGCCGCTTACGCGCCTGCGCGAGGTCATGTAGCAGTTGCCGCTGCAACCAGGTTTCCGCCCCGCCACCGAATGCCAGATCGAGCCGTAACGCCATTTCAGGCGAAATGCCGCCCTTGCCGGTGATCAGGTTCGTCAGCGCCTGGCGGCTCACGCCGAGCACGCGCGCCCCCTCGGTGACGCTCAGCTCGAAGCGCTCCAGACATTGCTGGCGCACCAGCTCGCCCGGATGAGAAAAGTCAGGATGGGTCATCAGCACACAATATCGGTTCTCGCCCCCAATGACAAGTGACAATTGACACTTATTTTTGACCATGCTGCCGACCTTAAAGTCGCCGTGGTGACGCAGCCGGTCAAGTGTGGCATTGCCGCGATGCGTCCCGGCGAGCGGCGAAACCGAAGGACTGCGGCCGGGAAGACGCCATGCGCAACACGCGTTGCTTCATTTGGAAGGAGACGCGAAATGAAGGACGCAAACAAGGTCTGGCCGATGCTTCCGGCGCTGGTGCTTCTGCTCGCTGGCTGTGCCACAGGCAGCATGTAGACTGGCACGCAGACGCACCTTAGCGCCACGCAATGCCACGTCCTGACCGAGCTCAGAAACAAGGCACCTGCCACACGTGAGCGCAACATGAGTGAACTGGCAGCGTTGGAACAGGCGGGCTATCGCCCCGAATGGACTTTGGATCCTTTCTACCCGGCCGATCTTGAGGCGGCGCAGCGTCAGGTCGCTATCTGGTACCAGGCGGAATGCCAGGCGGGGACCGACTGAGCGCACACCGGCTTCACGACGTGAGCGCCCTGTGCGGTTCGAATGGCACTAGTCGACCCACAACCGCCGGTCGCGCTGCCCGGGGGGCAACGTCGGTTAACTGAGTGGTCCGGTCATCCACGCCAGCTTTCCAGGACCGGCGGTTCGGCCATAGCTGCCGCGGGCGGGACCATTGACAAACGGCGGCTACGATCAGCTTTGTCGACGTGAGAGCCGCGAGCAGCTTGAACGGCAGCGTTGCACCCAGCTCGGCCACCCGAATCGCGAATCCAATGCCAGGTTTCAAGTCGTGACATAGTCATTCGCATAGCCCTATGCAGACCGAAGTACCGAAAGACTGGCTCATCCAGCAGGAAGCGAAACCGTTGCCCAGCGCTTGGCTTGACCGTTTCAAGTCCATTTATATGATCGTACTGCGGCGCCTCGTCGATGAGGCGTCACTGCATCGGATGAGCCGCGAGTGGACCGCCGACGAGATGGACGAACATTCGTGCGTGATTTTCTCATGTTCCGGTGAAATCGGATTCGGGAGCGGTACCCCCGTCTTAATGCACGTCCCCTCGGCGATCATAAAAACTAATCGGGCGGTTAGCATAAGAATCCATAGCCACACGAAAAAGCCGGGTATCCAACTAACAAAGCTTATGCCCCGCTTCCGATTTTTTATTTTTCCACCTCCGGAAATGCCGGGAAAGATTCTAAATTTAATCTCTTGCTCCGGTCGTACTTTGCTTTGATAATAATAAATATTCCAATGATCCTCTAGTGCCAAGATAGCCTTCTTTGCGGCTCCAATGGAGATTCTACCGATTAGGCTGGTGGCTAAGCCGACAAGAACTATAATTAACAGATAGCAGTTGAATTCGAGCACCACCAAGTCTTGAAAATTTTCGGGAGGGAATAGTTTAGGCAGTACTTCTTGGATCGTGTCAATTGGATGCAACAGCTGATCTCTAAAGTCACATGAAAGTTTGGCATCCACCTTTTCGTAGAATTTTTGAAGACCAAAACCAAAGGCGGCTAGCAAGAGTCCTTGAATTGTTACCATCAAGGTCGTTCTTTGGTTAACGAGATTATCTTCGTGCTCTATGTAGGCGCGGTGAATTTCGTAAACCTTATCCGGGCTCAGTCTCGGCTCTCTAACTGGCCGCGTCGATGGAGTAATCTCCTTGCGCCACAGAAGTTCGCTGATCACATATAGGATAAGCGACCTGAAACCAAGGCCGGCGCCAAGTAAGATTGCGACAATTCCGAGCACAACAGGGGCAATCGAAAGCGCAGTTGCGGCAATCGGAAGGAAGTCCATAAGGTTCCTTGCAAAGGCATCGAGGTCGATGGTGTCCTCCTATCTTCAAACAACGCTGCGGAATTTCTGGTTGGCTAACGAAAATGCCAGTTTTCCTTTTTTTTTCGATCCCAAGGGTGATAAGTGCAGAGTTGTGGTACGCGTTACCGATTTGTTCGTTGCCAAATGTACGTCGTGTATTTCCTTCGTAAACTTGGCAATGGAGTCTGATTCGCATCGCCGCCCGTTTTAAGTGTTTGTATGCATCAGCCGTCGTTATGTCAAGGCCAGTTGATTGGTGTGTGCAAAGTTCGAGGGCTTCATATCCTTCGACAACTCACCGTTTGATAACAGCCGTTGGTCTCCCGGTCGTTTGATGTTCGCAATGGCCGAACTGCGTTCAGTAGCTCGTCTGTCGGGTTCCGGATGTAAAGCTGCCAATCCGATGGCAGGTCTCCCGCTTTCCCAAATGGCTGATTGTGGCCGCACTGAGCCGCACGGCCAACCAACGCCAGCAGGCTTTTTCTTTCCGGCGACCGATTTCCTGGGCACCGGGGCAAACTGATGGTCTTTCGGCCCGAATCGAGTCTATGCCTGCCCAGTTCAGACCCACGCCAGAGCAACAGGCCATCGTAGATGCGGCCAGCAGCGGCGACAACCTCAAGATTAAGGCTTACGCGGGAAAAACATCGACGCTCCGTCTGGTCGCGCATCAACTTGCTCCACAGCGCGGTACCTACCTCGCGTTCAACAGGGAAATCGCTGAGCATGCGCGGCGGGGCTTTCCGGATAACGTCGTTGCGCGGACTGTCCACTCGCTCGCGTATGCCTCCACACCGCCCGCCTTGACCTCGCGGGTGAGCCTGCCCGCCGAGCCACCGCATGAGCTTGCGGCGCGGTACGGGCTGAGCTCCGTGGAGGTGCCATCTGTCACTGGCAAGGCTCTCGAGTTGACCCCCTTCGACCTGGGGCGTATGGTCGCCGACGGACTTGGACGCTTCTGTCGTTCCGCGAGTCCGGTACCCGAGCCGGCTCACATTCCCGTCGACGAGAAAATCGACACCGGCGCCGCAGAGTGGCTCCGCGACGGACTGCTCCCCTCCGTTTCTCGCATGTGGAGGGAGAGCACTGAACGAAACCGGCGCAGCGCGATCATGCCGGACGTATACCTGAAGGTCTGGTCACAGATGGATCCGCGCATTGACTCGGACTTCATACTGTTTGACGAGGCGCAGGATAGCGACGGCGTCATGCTGCAAATACTGGCGCGTCAAACTCACGCGCAGATCATCTATGTGGGCGACCCCTATCAGCAGATTTACGAGTGGCGCGGTGCACTCAACGCGATGTCGCAAATCGACGCCCCGGAGCTTGCACTGACCGAGTCGTTCCGTTTCGGCGCGCTGTTCGCTACGCTGGCCAGCAGGCTGCTCCAGCTGCTGGGCGAACGCACGCCATTGCGCGGGCAACCCGGCATCGGCTCCATCATCTCTGACGACCCGGCCATTGCACCGCCTGTCGATGCCATCTTGTGCCGAAAGAACGTCTCCGCGATCTGGCACCTCGCGGCCGGAATCGAGGCAGGCCATCGCCCCTCAATCCGCATGAGTCCCGCTGAGATTGTGGCGTACGCCGACGGCGCTGACGCGCTAATCGCCGGACGTCGCGCATTCCGGCCAGCGGCATTTTCGCTGTTCGAAAACTGGAAGGAGGCACAATCCTTTGCGCGCAGCGCCGCCGGCGTCGATCTTCTACCGGTCGTACGAATCGTGGATGAACTCGGGACCGACTACCTGCGCTCGCTCGCCCAGCGAATCACAGCAGATGCCGAAGCGGACTACGTGATCTCGACCGTCCACCGGGCGAAAGGCCTTCAATGGAAACGTGTAAAGGTCACAAACGATTTCCTCTTCAAGATGGAAAACGGTCGACTCGTTCTGGACGACGACGAATTGCGCCTTCTGTACGTGGCCATCACCGCGCCCAACACGTGCTCGATGTCTCCGCGCTTCGCGAAGAATTGATCCGGCTGCAGGGCTCCCCTCGGTGAAACCGCTGCGCATCGTGCGTCTCCGGTCGACCCACAGCGGACAAAGAACTTTGCAAGGCACGACGACCGCTTTCAGGACGCAACGGACGCTCAGCCGAAAGCCCCGTGGCATTTGTGCCGTGTCGGGTACTTCAACTTCCTCCGGACTTGTTGCTTTCTTCGAATTTGTTCGCCAACTGTGTCTTAGCAACTGCTTTCCGATTGTCGCATACTGGTCACGTGCGAGCCACAGACACAACCCGTCAACAAAGCGTGGTAGATCATGACAGCGGCAAGAGTAGCGACGCGATTTGAATGTCAAGCCAGTGTCAAAAGCGAAAATGCAGGTCCCGAAACTATCAGAGCGAGCCAAGCATGTGCTCGAACGCCATCGAGTCATGCCGGTTCACACCTGCAAGCTCGATAGCAAAAGGGATTGCCACTAGCGTCTACGGCGAAGTACCTTGAAGTATGAGATCAGCGAGCAGCATCACCGCTCAGAACATACGCGCCCCAAAAATACGGATGACGATAAAGCGCCCCATCTTTGCCGGCGGCCATAGCGCGCTCTGCGCGCGCGAGTGCATCGGCCTTTGACAGCGACGGATCGTCGGCATAAGTTCGGAACACGCCGGTTGTGACCTCGGTCGCTGAGCGCGATTCAACTGCCCACTGAGTGACGAGCATCGAACGCGCGCCTGCCGCGAAAAACGCCCTGGACAATTCCGAGATTGCATCACCAGCGGTGCCGGTAACGAATCCCGTATTGCAGGCGGACAGAACGACCCAGTCGGCGTTCAGCCGCAACGTCACGATATCGTCCGCAGTGAGAATAGAATCGGACAGCCCGCTCCCCTCGTAGGCCATCGCAAGACCCGCCTTGCGCCATCCCGGTACTTCGCCCGCTACGATGCCGTGTGTCGCGAACAGCACGACGCGCTCATTCGACATATCTGTCTTCATCGCTTCACTACGCGAGGCTCGCGTACCCCGGAGCACATTTTCATCAGAGGCACCAAGCGTCGTGGCGATGGAGTGCGCTTCGGCCATCGTTTCGGGTAACGGCATCACGCGATGGTAGTCGAACGCCCGAGCACCCGTGTCGACGGGAAAAGCGCGCGCGGCAACGCTGGCGGTTGGCGTGCCCACGGCTTGCGAATCGCGACCGTCGAAGCTCGGGTCGGCGAACGCAATCAGCGGTTCCTTGGCGTGCGTGGCGGGATGACTCCGTGCGAGTGCGAGTGCAGAGGCGCTCGGTACGCGCACTGGAGTTGCTGTATCGATCCACCAGTTGGCGTCTGCAAGACTTGACGCGGGACGCGTAGTCAGCACGTCGAATGGGACGCTCGCGAGGACTCCGCTCGTCCCGATGTACACCGTCGTCGCAGCGTGAATATCGTCCTGCACCGGGAAGATCAGCGCCTGGTACAGGCTCGCCGCCGCGCCCAGATCGAAGCCTGCCAGATCGCCCGCGTGCTGCGGTGGCACCCCTGCATCAAAACCGGCTCGCAATGCCTTCACCTGTCTCGCGAGCTCGGCACGTGTCACGCTCAGGCGGACCGCGCGGAGGGGATGCGCCCGGACGTACCACGAACGCGTAGCTCGCATCGTGCCCCGCGTAGAAGTCCACATAGACCTCGCCTTCGTGAAGTGCCTTGCCGAGGGCGTCGGGTGTCGGGATTTCTGGCGACACCAGTTGACGATAGAGGGGAAATTGCGCGGCGATCTGCTGACGCAGTCTGGCCAGCTTTCCGTCAACGGCCTTGATGGCATTCTCTTCATGCTCGACATTGGCACTGGCAACATTCTGCCGCCCTTGCGAGCCGCCTTGCGTTTGCTCCGCTTCGAGCCAGTTGGTCGAGCGTGCCAAGGCGAGGTGTGCGGTGTTCTGCTCGTGGCGCAGCGACTGCTCCTGCTCGATCAGCGCGCGCAACGCTGGCGTCGACGCCGCGAGGCGCGCCGCGCCATCGGCCATCGCGCCCTGGGTTGCGTTCATATGGAACAGCTCGGCGATCTGAAACGCGAGGACCTGCCCCTGCTCACCTTCGCTCATCGCGCGGCTCAGCGATTGGGCCAGAGCCCCGTCTTCGCCGTAGGCGCCCCGCGTACTCGAGTCGTTCCAGTCGTCCTGCGTGCCAACGAGGGGTTTGACATAGGCGGCGATCTCCGCCTCGCCAACGTTGCCGGCAGGATCTTCCAGCCGGTACAGCATCTGCATTGCCGCCTGGTACTTGTAGAAAGGGCTTTCGGGCCCCTGGCTGACCAGATTCCTGGCCATCGTTGCCCTGATCCGCCTGTCAGCCTCCTGCCAGTTTCCGTGCGCAGCGAGTACCAAAGACTCGCGTTCGTCATTGCTTATTGTGTGGGCCACTACCGGATTGATGCTTGCTGCGGACTCGTAGGCGTCTGCGTCCGCCTGATAGTCGCCGATGCGCCCTGTTGCAAGTGCATACATCAGACGTAAACGTAATGCGTTCGCGACGTACCCCGAATACGGGGCGAGGTTTGCCTTCCGGTAGCCTGTCATCGCTGCATCGACGGCCGACATCGCGCCATCGTAGTCGTCGTTCGATGCAAGCGCCATCGACCGGCCGATCTCAACCTCCGCACGCTGCGTGACATTCGCCTTCATGTCGGGACGATTGTCGATATCCCATCGAATCTCGTTCGCATAGCTAAGCGCCTCCGTCCGGCGATTGTTCTGGACCATCTCGCGGATCAGTTCGGGAAAGTTGTCGAGGAGTTCGTTAACTGCTGCCTGGTGTCGTCTGACACTGAGTGCCGGATCGTTGATGTTACGCCAGGCGAGTTCCGCGCTTTCCCGGCGCTTTAGCAGCGCGAGGTCATGCCGGTTAAGGTACCGACGGTCGATTTCCGATTCAGCCGAGAAGTAAGCATAGGATGGCTCGCGCGGCAATGTCTCGAGTTCTGCCGGAGTTGTGTCGCGCGCCAGCGTCTGCGCGCGCCCAAGTAGGCGCTCGCTACGCGCGTGGTCGAAGCCCTGCGCGTACCCTCCGGCTAGCGATGAAGCGGTGAGCGAGCGTCGACCAGCCGGAATACGCGAGTCCTCGACGATCTGCTCGCGGATCCGCATCGAGTCTGCCACCATTCCCGCACGAAAATAGTCCGACGCCAGACCGTCGAGCAACGCATAACGCGCGTCGTCATCAGTCGTGTCGGTCAATTGATGTCGCACCGCCTGTTCGCGGTCCCGTAGCGTCTGTTGTTGGGGACCCTGTGCACCCGACGACGTGGGCGCCGACGACGCGAGGGAATTGCCGGATTGGGAGGTCCGGGACGAGTCGTCCGACGCGCACGACAGATCTGCCAGCGTGAGCGGGATCAACGAAATCAGAAGGATCAGCCGACGGCAGCGTATCTCCATGTCCCTGTCTCCATAGGACTGGTTCGGCTTCGCCATATAAGACGATGGTCGGCCGCTCTAGTAGAGCTTGTATTGAAGCAGCAGTAAAGTAGGGATGCAAGGCGTAAAGCGCCCCGGACTGCCGGAGATTCATTCTGACGGGAGCCACGCTACTTGGATTCGTCAGCAGCGCCGGATCGCGGCCAGGGTTGCGTCGGGTCGACGCTGGGTTGAGGGCCATTCGGAAACAGGCTGCGTGTGGCGGGTGGCGCATCCCCCTGGTCAGGGTTCGAAGCGGCGCCGCTTGCCGCGGATGCCGGTTGTGCATACGCGGCGCTTGACGGAATCGGCCTTCGTGCTTTTTGGGTCGCCGCCTTTCCTGATACCGAGGTATTTGTTTCGGGCACCTCGGCCTTGGTGAGAGTCGACAAGCAAAATAGCGCAGGTAGCAAGACAAGAATGCCTCTGCTGTGTTTCTTGACTATCATTATTTTGCTCCGCACGTGTACGGGGGAACCATGGGACGCGAGAACCATCCAGTCTGGGCGGTGTATGACAAGCTTCGTACCGCTCGGCTCAATGTCCGATATTACAGTGAACGGCTGCGCCGTCTGGAACTTCTGGATAAAGCGATGGACTTGGCGCTCGTCATTGCGGCCCCGACATCGGCGGTCGCCGGCCTGTGGTTTTTCAAAACTGACATGGGCAAGCACGTATGGCAAGGCCTCGGAACGGTTTCCGCCTTCATTGCTGCCATCCGGCCGGCGATTCAGTTTAGAAAGACGCTCAAAACGTATGAAATGACGATCGTTTCTTATCAAGCCCTCGAGTACGACCTCGAAACGATACGCCGCAAAGTCGAACAGCGCGGGGTCTACGACGAGGAGTTAAAGGCTGACTTTTTGCGTGCGCTGGAACGACAACGCCACATCGATATTTCCAGTCCGGACAAGATCGCTAATTCACGACTTCTGAACGCCTGCACTACCGCAGTGCTGTCTGAAATGCCGTCGAGTGCTTTTTTTATTCCGGAACGGTAATGGCGACAGCGCGGTCTTCGCGCTGACAGAAATCTGGCGGGACAACCTCGCAGCGCCCTGCCTGATTCGCAATCGATAAGGCGAATCAATTGCCTTTTGCCATCTTCGGGCGGTGAATGCGACTATTTTCTGTCACGCTTCATTAACAACTCATGTTATTAACGCGAGGCCAGATAATTGGCACGTCCAATCCCGTCGCGAGCGTCGGCTGCGTGTAACGGCCCCCCGCTCAAAGTGTAATAAACGATGACGAACTGCAGAAGCTGGCCCATAGCAGACAGGGTTATTTTTCTGTCACAAGCTATTGTTCGTCCTTGGATGGCTGATGCCATATTTCCGTCTTTGTGCCTGGTACTCCTGGGCAGCGGACAGTCTTGGTATGAATTGCGTGGAGGCAGCGCTGCTTGGCGATTGCACTCGCACGGTACTGACCGATAATACCGTGGACACGCGCCATGCATGAGCACCTACACAACCGAGGTCTGCAACGACGTGTGAAGCGGAGGCAAGGATGATCATCCGATCCGAAAATACATCGCATGCCGTGTGGTGGTGTCTAAGAGACGGATTCAAAAAGGCTGCTCCGTCCGTCTGAATATATTCCAGCAGACGAGGGAGCAACCGAATTTGAGAAGTGCTTCGTGAATGTCGGCCCGACGTTCGAAGCGAATTCGAAGACGACGGAAGTTGTGAAGCCACGCATGAGTACGTTCGACAACCCAGCGGAATTTGCCCAGACCACTGCCGTGCTCTGTCCGACGCTTGGCGATCACCGGCTTGATGCCGCGCTCGCGAAGTTTCTGGCGATGTGCCTCGGAGTCATAGCCACGGTCTGCGTAGACGACCTTGGGCTTCTGAAGCGGTCGGCCACGTACGCCACGAATCGGTGGAATGGCGTCAAGCAGCGGCAGCAGCTGGGTGACGTCGTTGCGATTCGCGCCAGTGAGGATCGCGCTGACAGGAACGCCATTGGCGTCTACGAGGATGTGGTGCTTGGAACCTGGTCGCGCACGATCCGTGGGGTTCGGACCAGTTTTTCGCCCGCCCCAACAGCTCGCACAGTTGAAGAGTCGACGGCTGCTCGTGAGAAATCGAGTTCGCCTGCCTCGCGTAACTTCGCCAGCAGTAGCTCGTGCAATCGCTTCCACACGCCGACCTTCTGCCAGTCGCGCAACCGTCGCCAGCAGGTTGAACCCGATCCAAATCCCAATTTGGTCGACAGGTCGCGCCAGCGGATACCGGTCTTGAGCACGAACAGGATGCCGTTCAGTGCAGCTCGGTTCGCAACGGGCAACCGGCCTGGATACTTCTTGCGCCGGGGTTTGGGCGAAGGCAGCAATGGCTCGATCAGTGTCCACAGTCCGTCATCAACAATCGGCGCGCCCATCCTTGGTTCCAGTTGTTCAGGTGGCCAAGGTTAACAGCTTGCCGAAAAGGTTAACAGCCCCCACGGGTCTTTTTGATTCCATCTCTAAGGCCTATGCTGTGCATCCTGTCGGCAGCTCTCCTCGGATCGTCTTGCGGGTTACTCCGAATTGCGCTAGCGGGTGAACCACAAGGCCTGAACGCGTCCGTTGCAAAAATCTACAAGACGTCGGGACAACCCTCCGTTGCCGATGAAGAGAAGGCCATTCGTAAACTGCTGGATGAGAATTTAGACGGCGATATACGACTTTCGCTGCTGATTGTCCTCGTCCAGGATTATTTTGACGCGGATGACCCTGCGGACGCGAGGCGGGTGATGGAAGACATCGTTAATGACAGGCTAATCCCGCCTGGCCAACGCTCGCTGACAGCCTCGGGACTCGCCCTTGTGTATGCGTTGGAAAACGACTTCGTGCGAAGCCAGAGGCTGGCGAATCAGGCGAAGAAACTGGCCGACCAGACGCCCGCTGCCGAACTTGAAACGCTGTCGGAAGAACCGGCCTACGAATATCTCTCTGCCGAGGCGGAGCTTGCGCGCCGTGCGTTGAATCAACATGACACGGCGTTACGCCTGGTGCGCGAGGCGTCCGATCTTGCCAGAAAGAACCTCGACAACCCGTCGCTCAGTGAACATCGTCACGAGGAAGCCGCCAATCAACTGCTCGACGAAAGTGTGCATCTCGTTGACTTGCTAACGCAGAATAACCGGCGCACCGAGGCGCTGAACTACGCGAACGGACTGCTTTGGGACATCGACCACGATCCGCGACTCAAACCTGGCCCCTTGCAACGCGCGCTCGTCCAGGTTGCAGTCTCGATCGCGCTCATGTCCAACGACGACTATCTCATCTCTATGATGGCGCACTCTTCTGGATTGACAAAGCCATCAAAGGGTATCGGGATGCCGGCGCGCTCCCCTATTCCTACCCCTATGCGCAAGCGCTCCGCACACGGTTGATGATTGCGCTTGCGACGAATCGCCTTGCCGATTACAAAGCCGATGCCGAGGCGTTCCAATACGCGGCTTCGATCAATCCTGTCGTGGCCAAAACACCGAGCTCGGACGAGCGGCTGTCTGTGATACTCGCGACGCAGGGGAACTGGTCGGGAGCCGAGTCGAGCATTTCACGCGTGCTGGGGTACAACCTAATGCATCAGGGTGCGCAGAGTCCATTCGTCAAGTATCAGTCTGCAATGTTGATGCTCTATCGCCTTGAGGATCCCGACAGAAAGGTCAGCGAAAGTGAGATCTCCCGATACGTGATGCCCATGCTTGGCCAAAACGACGATTGGGACGCTTCCGGTAGCGCGGGGGCTTTTGTCGAGGACGGTGCGGTTGCAATGTGTCTGAGCCGCCTCATGGACGACGGCGCAGAGGGTCAGGCGCTCGCCTTCCGTATTGCCGAATTGTTTCACATGAATGCGACCCAGGGCGCAATGAGCGATGGTGCAGCGCGATTGGCGGCGGTCACACCGGAGCTGCGCAGCCTGGTTGAGCAGGAGCAGATGACACGTCGTGCCCAGGATGCCGAACGGATGGGGCTCTCGGGGCTGAGCACACGCCTTGCCAAAGTCGACGCAGAAAATACCGTAGATAAGGGGAATGCGATCGCTAGTGTCAAAGATGCCGAGGAAGCTATGAATGCCTCGGCCAAGGATCTGGCCACACTACACGACCGCATCAACAAGCAGTTTCCCGAGTACCGGCGGCTTGTATCGTCCGCTGTTCCAACGCCGGACCAGGTGGGCGCGGCGCTGCATGCCGATGAGGTTTATGTCGACTTCTACGTCGGGCGCGGTGCGACCTACGCATTTGTCATTAACGCCAAAGGCTCGCTGCATGCGACACGACTCAACGTAACGCGTGCAGACCTGAAAAAGCAGATCTTGACGCTTCGCAACGTGTTTGATGCGGGCGTTCCGCCACGTAAGGCGGGTGATCTGGCCGGGTTCGACACAACAGTGGCATCGGATCTCTATCGCTTGTTGATCTCTTCGATCCAGCCCGACCTCGAAGGGGCGGCCACCGTGTACATCGCCACGAGCGGCATTCTCTCCAGCCTGCCGTTCGATGTGCTCGTGACGGCACCCGCAACGGATCTTGCGAGTACACACTGGTGGATCGCCAGCACAATGCCGGTACGTATTCCGAATTCCGCAGCTCTCATGCTCGCCCGTAGTCATCCAGCAGCGCACGCTGGCGAGGCGCTGATCGCATTCGCAGATCCGAGCTTCGACGGCCGCGACTCAGCCAGGATTGCCGCCCCCCCAGTTGATAAGACTCCCGCGCGAGCCTTTCCGGTTGATGCGGGTACAGCTTCGTTCGACTACCATCGCGTCGCACCGCTACCTGAGACGCTCGACGAGGCGACCTCAATCGCGAAGACGCTCAATGCCTCCGGGCACAGCGTGCTGTGGGGAACCAGCGCCTCGCGTAGCGAAGTCATGAAGCGGGATCTGTTGAACGATCGGGTTGTTCTGTTCGCTACACACGGCATTGTCGCGGGCGAAGTGCCGGGCTGGCACAAGGCGGGGCTCGCGTTGGCCTATGAGGGAAACGGGCTGCCAGATTCGGTTCTCACCGCGGACGACATCGTAACCCTGCGGTTAAATGCCGACTGGGTGGTACTGTCCGCCTGCAACACGGGACTTGTCACCGGTAATGCGGGAGATGCAATGTCGGAACTATCCCGCGCCTTTTTTTCAGCGGGGGCTCGCTCGATTCTCCTCACCCAGTGGGCTGTCGAATCTCGGTCGGCGACAGACGTGACAACCGGTGTATTCCGCACCTATGCCAGTAATCCCTCGCTGTCAAAAGCGGAGGCACTAGCGCGTACCGAACGCGACATGGCCAGCGGCAAGGATGGAGAACTCTACCGTCACCCGTATTTCTGGGGTGCATACGTTCTTGCCGGTGACGCGGCCCGCTGATCTTCGACAATGCTTCCTTAGTGGCAAACTTCAGGCTGCGGCCTGCGTCTTCAAATCCGATGGTTCGACAGATAAAACGGGACAATAAAACGTGTTCGACTCAGGCGGAAGTCGGAACATGCACCTCGCGGTCGAGGAACGATCCGCCGTGGCCATACCAAGGGAAGCTTTTCGCCAACGGTTGAACAGTCGCGCGGCCCTTTCAGAATATAGGGCCGATTGGTGCCTCTTGAGCAGGCTCTGCGCACGGCGTCCACACCATCGCTCTTAACGCCGGACCGTTGCCATCAGGCGGAATTTCAGATGACGCGGCCGCTCCAATGTCCGACCTCCTGTGCAGGCGAATGGCGTCTGATGGCCGAAAACGGAAGTGCGAAGAGAAGCAGCGCACCGGCACCACCGAGTCAACCCTGAATTTGCAAATCAATGCGAACCTCGCTGTATGTCACGTGAGCATTGCAAGCCCTCACATCGTATGTTCGTTAGCGCACATACAGCACTAGATGACGGCCGCGCTCCCGGCGATATTGTCTAGCCTCGTTACACAGCGCCTCCGCGTGTCCTCTGCGGGCTCCGTTGCGACCGCGCTGCGATGTATCCGCGAGGCGTGGCGCCAAGCCGTCACCGGGAGGAAACTGATGAGCGATGCCATGAAAGCTTGTTGCTCCGCGCCACATATCTTCCGTGTTCTCTCGACAGCGCTCCTGCTGCTGGCCTTACCGTCTGCTGGCTGGGCGGACGACGGCACCGGTAAAGCCGATGGCGCGAGCGCCATAACCACTGAGACAAACAAGGACTGGGCCGAAGCAGTACGACAAACCGAAATTTACAAGGACGAACCCCTCTTGCTCATCATGCATTCGGCGAAAGACTGTGAGTGGTGCGCCCGGTGGAAGGGCTTCCTTGGCGGGAAGCACGACTTCGAATCGTGGGCCCAGAACCATCCAGGCGATCGTCTAGTCATCGTAGAACGTTCGGCGATAGCCGCCACTGAGGTGGCCGATGACTACCCGGACGAGCTCCAATGGCTTTATCAACGCAACTTGCGGCGTGGCCATCTTAAATCCCGGACCCCGATGTTCGAAGTTGTTGTTGGAAAGCACGTGGTCTGGCACTGGCCCGGTTATTATTCGTGGGACAAAGCGGTATTTCCCGCGATAAAAGATTTAGACAGTCGCCGCCTAGTTCGATCCGAATGAACGAACCAGCGACGAGCGTTCGGCGACACCTGAACCGGGGCGGAATTCGTCGAAGGAACTCCTGCGGCAGGATACTGGCAGAAGCAGTGACCTGGTAAGTGGCACGACGCCATCCCCATGCAGCGTAACGAGGCTTTTAGTGTGCGGTCCTGCTGCAGGTAAAATGCTGTCTTTAGAGATTACTAGTGGTCCAACGACGGCACAGCAACCCATAGCGGCCCGCGGCAAGCGATCGACCCAATGAGCAGAATGTCCGACGACGCAACGTACACGGCCGGCGCGCGAATGTCAGATGTCTGGGAGAAGCCGACGTTTGAGTGTCTGTCTGTGCGCGCTTGCGAACGGCGGGAGATGGCCGGTCCCTGCCTGTCGGCGATCGGCGGCACGCGACCCACGTCTACCGCCTGACGACCAGTTTGACCGGCTGGAGCTTGCCGTATAGCAGACCGCTAGCAATTGTTCCCGTGCCATGGCCGCATGCTTCGACGTGATTGACGCGGTATCTGCCATCGGTGTTCGAAACGAGCTGAACGCTGTTCGCGGTGCATTGCTGCGGCTTCACGCTGCCGCAGCGGCCACACATGACGGGGGCAGCTAGGACCAGGATGAATGGATCAGCTACGGCGTCTTGTAAGCAGGTCTGCCACCCCAGCACGAATGGCAATTTTCAGGATGTATCCGCGAGTGTAGTCGACGCCGACCCGCTGACGAATCACGGTGCGCAATCGCGCGTTTGTCCAGTTATCAGCGTCTATGCCGTGTGCTCGCGGCAGCTCCTTCAGCGTAGCGGCAACCCATGCCAGCACTTCGTCATCGATCGTCAGCCGCTTTTTCTCCGTGCGCTGCTTTGGCGGCCGCATCCTGTGCTCCAGCCCAAGCTTTCCGACGATCCTTCTCACATGACCGTGTGAGTGGTAGATGCCGAACTTTTCCTTGATCAGCTTTTGAACATCCCCGCTCCTCCATAGTTCGGTTTCGAAACCTTGCGCCGTAGGATTGGCCTCCAATTTTCCACGTAACCAATCAAGGTCTGCGGCGGAAAGCGTCGCTTTGCGCCCGGATGACCTGAGCTTCTCGACAGCGTCAATTCCACCGGCACTTACCATGGACCTATATTTTCGAACTGTGGGCACGCCGATGGCGAGCGTTCTAGCCACGATCTCGACACTGTTTCCATCTAGCAGCATCCTCGCAGCGACTGCTCGGCGAGCAGCATATACGCCACCCTGCGATTTCTGAGCAGTATTGGGAGGTGCCTTACTTGACGGCGAATAGCCGAGTCGGTATGCGAGGCCATAACTGCGAACGAGGTAACCGACATGTGAAGATGAAAACTGGATGCCGAGGCGCTGGAAGATTACTTCCCGTAGCTGGCTGATGGTCCAGGTCGGCCCCGGATAGCCGTAAAGGCCTGGTGAGTGTTTGATAGCGCTAACGAGCCAGCTTTCCGAAGCATTGTCCAGTCGCGGGACGCCCCCGTGGATGCGAAGGTGAGCCAGGGCCTCCGGCCCGCCCCTCTCAACCAGGTTCTTATATTTGCTCACGGTGGGAAGGCTCAGTTGAGCCACCCTTGATACTTCGCTAATCCCCACACCTTTCAGCAGAAGCTTGACGGCAAGAGCCCTTCGGTCTGGAAGAGGGAGATCGTCTATCAGTTTGCCCATCGTCGTCGCAAATTAACGCTTTTTGTGCCGCATCACGGTCCGATATTTATACACGATCCAAACCAAATTTCGGGAAGGCTTGACGGTTTCTCGACCAGGTATGCGCCTGGAAGGTCTAACGAAAGAAATGAATCATGCCCACTGGCATCGCAACCGCATCATGCCGGGACTTTGAATGTCTTGAGCCGAAAGCTCTTCGGTCGTTCAATCCCTCCAGGCGGGTGCCGGTTCATGGCCGACTACTGCCGGATGCGGTCGGCCGTTGTCGACCCATCTCTGGCACTCGAGAATCGAAAACTGGATACCGTAGAGCAGCCTTCGAGCAACCGCTTACAGGTGTCGGCACTGTCGTTGACCCAACGCAGTCTGCTCTATGACGCGCGCCAAAGCGCGTGACGGAACCCATTGGCCTCCCTGTGCAATGAATCGGGAGGTTGCGTCGACGACCGTCTGGTTGCTGTCGTCAGCGAATGGGGCAAAGACAGGTGCGACGGCCAACTCCACGAGGGCAAATTGCTGCTTTTCGAATCTGCCCGGGTCAATGCGGCCTTCGGCATCGAACGTAAGAATGGAAAACGTATTCCGAACGACGCGCACTGGGTTTCTGGCCACAAGTTCGACCACGACGCTGGCCATTCGCGCTCGTTGCCCCGCAAAAACGGGCAGACAGTGACTTGCCGGATCTCGCAGCATCCGGTCGAACCTGGTGCCTGACAGCCGCCAGAGGGTATCGTCACGAGCGATCAGAAACCTTCGGCAAGAAAAACCCATGGTTCTGCCCCTTGCATTAACCGCGATACTCACCACGCGCGGCAAGATCCAGCAACGTGCCTCCCCAGCAGGAGATTCACCACTGTACGTTACACCGCGCGCATGACCAGGCTTCGTGTCGTTCTGGTCGATGCCCGGCTCTGTGAACCCTTCCCTCCACGTGAAGCACCTCGCAGTCATCGCGCTCGCGGAATCGAAGTCAGTCGCGGAGGTGATCACGGTGGCGTGGAACCACGCCACGGGCTTGGCCGCGCCCCGCTAAGGGCCATACGCGACCTTCTCGTCCAGAAAGTGTCCTGCGTCAATGAATGCATGACTACGGTCGGAATGAGGCCAGTAAGGAACGCCTTAACGCGAGGATGGAAGCGCTTGCCTCCTGACGTCTCACTGGATGATCTCGCCGCTCCACCGATCACGGTTGGCCCAGAACGAACACCGCGTGCATTTTTCGCCTTCCGGGTAATCGATGCCTTCCTCATGCGGGCACCCGATGATGCGATCGAAGGCCACCACCGATTTGGCACCATGATGATCGATGAATCGAACGATTGCTTCCGTGACTTCTGGATCGATTCTCGCATCGGTTGTTTCGCAGAACCACCGCTCAACAGGGTTGTAGGACACCTGCCCCGAACCGCGCGCAAGAGAACTCGTGCAGGAGCCGGCGGGCAGGCGTCCTACAAGCCCCAAGGGAGGAAACCGCGGGATGTTCCGATGTGATCAGAACGTTCCACCGCTATGAGGATTTGTCCGGCCGGAATGCGGTAATCGCGTGCACGGTCATCTGAAGTTCCCGCTGGCTGGAGAAATCGCGGGATACAGCAACGCCCGCGGCTTTTCAGCGGCGGTCAGGCATCGACCAGGAAGCGGACCAACGCGGTGCCCGCGATGCCGGCATCAGCCCGGATCGTCGTCCGCCGCGTAATACTGCGCGGCCGCCTCGAGCATGCGCTGCTGCTCGGCGCGCACATAGATCGACGTCGTCTGCAGCGATGCGTGGCCGAGAATCGTCTGCACCACATCGACCGGCATGTCACGGGCGACCGCGCGCGTGCCGAAGGTGTGCCGGAACGCGTGCGCCGAGGTATTCGCGAGCTGGACCAGCGCCTCTTTCGGGATGTCCGCCCGCGCGCCAAACTCAACGGTCAGACGGCGTATCGCCTGACGGACCAGATGCCCGAAGGCATCGGCCGTGTACGGCGCCTCGACGGCGCCGCCGTGCTTCTTCAGTGCCGGACCAGTCGCGGGAATCACCAGCGGCACGATCAGCGGCGCGGAGTCGAGCGTCGCATCGAAGTCGCGCCCGCGATCGGCCCAGTGTTCGCGCAGCGCGCGCACCGTGGCCGCACTGACCGGCACCGTGCGCTGTTTGCGGCGCTTGCCGGTGACCGTCAGCGCCCAGACCGCAGCCGCATCCGGACCCTGCGGCGACCGGGGCAGGTCCACACGCGGCAGGTCCACCCGCCGCAGGTCCTCACGGCGGGCGTGCGCCGCCTCGTCGCGCCGCAGCCCGGAGTCGCCCATCAGCAGGATCGCCGCGCGCGCGGTGCGCCACTGCCGGGCGTCGGCCTCCGGCCCCTCCGCCGCGTTCCCGTGCCGTGCACAGCGGGCGTCGAGCGCGGCCCGCAATTCCGTCCACAACCCGGCCGGCAGCGCGCGCCCGACCTGCACCGCGACTTCGCGGGTCACCGTCACCGGATCGTGCACCGCGGCCCACGGATTGCCCGCCAGATAGCGGACGTCGACGAGCCACGCAAACGCCGCGCGCAGCACCCGCACCGCATAGGCCTGACTGTCGGGCGCCAGGCCCCCGGGGGCAAACGGCCGCCAGCGTCCGCCCGCGCGCGAGCGCTTCGGACCAGTGAACGCCGGCGACGGCGCCGCGAGGAAATCCTTGTAGGCTTCGCAGTCCTCGACCGTCATCGACGAGACAGCGGTGCCGCGCACGATCACCGCCCACAGGATCAGCCGTTCGAGTTCGCGGGTGTAGGCCCGCAGCGTGGCCGGCCGGTCGCGATAGCGGTGCAGGTACGCATGGAGCGCCGCGAGGTCGTGCGGCGCACGGATGAACGCAAACGCGGTCGCCCGGTTGGTGCCGCGGGTCGCGCTCCCCTGCGTCGCGGCGCCGCCCGCGCCCCCCTCTCCCCCCGACAATGCGGCCGGCACCGCGAGCCGTTCGAACGGTGCCAGCCGCGGCGCGAGCGGACTGCCGCCGATGACCACCAGGTCACCGGTGCCGCCCTTCCCGTCCGGTGGCCCCAGCGCACCCGGACCGGGTCCGGCATCGACATCATCAGCGACGCGCACGCCGAGGGTCTTTTCATGGCGGCGCAGCCACGCGACGAGCGTGGCCGCGCGCAGCGGCCCGATGCGCGGCACCGATCGCCACCAGCTGCCGCCGCGCGCGTTGCACCAGTCGATGAGCGCCCCCAGCGTCGCGATCCCCTCCCCGGCGAGGCGCCGCGCGACCAGCGGCCGGAACCACAGGTGCACCGGGTGAGCCACGGCCGGCACGGCGGCGGCCAGCGTCGACGCCTGCCCGACCATGCGCAAGGTGACGGCGGTCAGTTTCGCGCTGCCGTGCTGCCGGATCGACGCCTTCAGGTGATCGGCGAGTACTGGCGAGCCGTGCAGCAGCGCGAGCTGCACGAGGTCGTCACGCATCGTGCGCAGGTACCGCTCCATCGCGTCGGGGGTCGCCGCATGCGGGGCCAGCTCGGGATCATAGTAGAGCCGCGCGATGGTCGCCGCGGGCAGCCGCTGCACGAACGCGCGCAGCGCGGTGAAGTCGGTGCGCGTGTAGGTACGCGGTGGCGGCAGGGTCAGCGTTTGCGGCTGGTTGGCCATGGCGTTCAGCGTCCCTTGCGCGCTGCGGGACGGCCCGCGCTGTGGGCCGCCTGCGCGGTGGCCAGCGGCAGGAACAGCATCAGCGGCGAATCGGGAAGCGCGATCAGGCCGTGATGGCGGTAGAACGCGGCGGCGGCCTCGTCCTTGGCATCAACCACGAGCGCCCAGGCGGCGATGTCGGCGGCCATCACACGTGCGAGCGCATCGGCGAGCAGCGCCCCGCCGAGGCCCTGTCCGCGGAAATCCGCGTCGACCGCGAGGCGCCCCATGCGCACCGCCGGCACCGACGGGTAGCGTGGCAGCTTCCTGCCGAGCGCGGCGGGTAGCGCGGCGAGCGACACGCTGGCCGAGGCGAGCGTGTAGTAGCCGGCGATACGGGACTCGCCCAGCGCGACGAAGCAGGCGGTCACGCGGCGGCGCACGTCCTGGGTGACCTGGTGGTGGAAATAGTGATCGGGCGCCGCGGCGCCACTGTGGAAATGCTGGCGCTCATGGCTGGCATCGAGCGGGGCGAGGTGAAACGGCGCCTCGCCCATTTAATGCGGGTCATCAACGCGCACGAGCTTCCGCCGGCGCGCAAAGGCGCGCGTGAGGGCGGCCGCCGGCGCCGGGGGCGCGAGCAGCGCGTCGGCAAACGCCTGCTGGTCGGCCTGCGACAGGCGGATCACGTCGGCCTGTTCGATCACGTGCTGCGCGGCGTCCTGCACGGCCGCGATCACGAAGTCGGTCATCGTGCGGCCCTGCAGTTCAGCGGCGCGCCGCAGCAGCGCGTGCAGCTCGGTGCTCACGCGCGCTTCGAGCCGGGCCGTGGGTGGGGTCGGGGTTTTCATGAGGGATCCTCCTGTCGCAATGGTACGGCTAATTGCCGTATGCATCAAGACCGCTGGTGTTTTACGTTGCGCGGATCCGCCCGGAACAAGGGGTCTGAGGCTCAGTGGAACGGTTATCGGAAGAATCCATAACTGTTCCACTGCACCTCAAACCCCAACAACGCTCCACAACCCAGGCACCTACGTTGTCTTTGGCGCTTCATGATCTGCCCCCTTGCGCCGATCATGCACGGCCACCGCGGGCAACCTTGGTGGCCCAACTCCGAATAACACGACAAACAAGGGAAGAAAACGCAAAAAAACGAAGAAGAGCTACGTCTTAGATAGATAGATAACCTCGAAGAAAACCAACGAAGAAGACGAGTTTCAGACCGGCAGATCTAAACGACTTTCAGAACGCCGATGACAGAAAATGGAGAGCCGGGTTTTCGCGCGGCTTTCCGAGCTCGGCAAAGACGCGATTGCGATGTCGAGCGTGCATCTGAGCCAGTTCTACGGAATCGAACTGGCCGACTTCGCTGCGAAAACGGCAAAGCTCTCGCTGTGGATCGCCGAATATCAAATGAACGAGCAGTTCAAGCAGCAGTTCGGCACGGCGCCGCCCGCGCTCCCCTTGCGCGACAGCGGTAACATCGTTCACGGTAACGCCTTGCGTCGTGATTGGCTCGCCGTCTGTCCACCGTCGGCGGAAACGGAAATATACGTCGTCGGCAATCCGCCGTATCCGGGCCGCGCGTTGCAAACCGCTAGCCAGAAAGAGGATTTGGGCCGGGTCTTCGAGCCCTTGGGCGTGCCTGATCTTTCTGCCCGACCAGCGGGCCGGACTGCTCGAAGATCCGCCGGAGGCGGAGCGTTTCCTGCGCCGTCTTCAGTCAGGCGGTAACCCCGGCCAGGCGCTGCCGACCGGATACGGATAGAGGATACCGAGCGCGTGACGTTCCACAAAAATGAGGTCGATCCACCGGATGGTGGTTTCGCGGCGGGCCGTCATTCGCGCAAGCAGTCTGGCGAGGGCTTCGGCCGGTGAGAGCGTCGTGTGAAGCGTGACCGGTTTGCGCTCACGCCAGCGCGAGAGCGCGGCCTCGACGTGGGCGATGGTGAGCCGGTGGCCGGCTTTCGCTGAGATCGGAAAATCGGCTGGGGTCATGGAATTTCGAGAAGCGCTGGACATCACCGGCCTGTGTACCGGTCCTGGCGCGCGGACGGGCCGCTGCGGCTAGCAAGACCTCCGGAATCGGTTCAAACAGCGCGTCGAGATCACTGGCCGGGAACTTGACGGCGCCCGCGGCGTCCCCGGCAACACGGCCGCCAACGAGCGGCCGCTTCCACGGCCTGCGCGGGGTGTGCGACTCAAATATCTCCGACCGGCCCGCTATTGAGCTGCTGTGAGCTTGAGTCCCGGCCGCGACACCTGTGTGGACTCAAGGTGACCTTTGCGCTGGTCGGCGACCTGCTCGATACCGTCCTTGATGACCTGCTCACAGAAAGCCAAACGTGCCCGGTAGTAATCCGCGTGCATCTGCGCATCGAGGATCCGCTGTTCCGCCTGGAAAAGCTCCAGACGCAATTGTCGCAACGCTCTTTCAGCCTGTTTCTCAGGCGTGAGCGCATTGTGCACAGCCCAGTTTGCGAGCCATTTCAGCATGGCAAATTCCTCCCGTCGTTGGATGCCCATCCTCTGCTACGGCAAAGGCTACCAAAGTCTGGGACAGAGTGTCTTCAAGAGTGGGCATCGCCTGTTGCAAACCGCACACAGTTCTGTCCGATCCTGGGTAGTGCGGAAACGGTCGTTTGCGGTAAACGGCGCGCCCTATGGGCGCCCGACTGCGTCATCGGATCCCGGAAAGGCTCACCTATAAAGGAAGGCGCCGCGCCCTGTAAGCGGTGAGCGTCCCGTCAGGAAAACAGCCTTGACATCTCACCGGGAAAAGAGCACCCGCGCCCAGCGACGCCAGGCCGTGCGACGCGCCGGGCTGCGGCCAGTCACGATTGGGGTGCCGGACACGCGCGCGCCTGGTTTCGCCGAGGAATACGCGCGCCAGTCCCGCGTGATCGCCGGGAGCGCAGCGGAAAAGGACGTATGGACTTTATCGGGCGGCTGACCAAGGACGAGTGGGAATGAAGCGGGACGTGACGGCACCCCAGATAGCGGTCCATCGCGTCGGCACTTGCCGCGTGTGGGCCGCATGCGGCGCCAGCTCCGGATCGTCGTAGAGCCGCGCGGGGGTCGCTGCAGGCAGCCGCTGCACGAACGCGCGCAGCGCGGTGAGGTCGGTGCGCGGTGGCGGCAGCGGCAGCGTTTGCGGCTGGTTGGCCACGGTCAGAGGGCGGCCTTCAGGTCGACCAGCGTGATCATCAGCGTCAGGGGATCGAGCGCGGACGGCTCGAAGCCGAGCTGCACGTAAAAGCCCTGGGCGTCGTCGGAGAGCGCATGCGCGATCAGCCCGCGAATGCCGATGGTGTCGGCCGCCTGCAGCACGCGCAGTCCCGCATCGCGCATCAGCGCCCGGCCGACACCCCTGCCCTGCAGGGAACGGTCGACGGCCAGACGGGCGAGCACCACGACGGAACCGGTTCGGGCAGGTTGCGCCGGAACCGGCCCGGCGCCTCAGCCACGGCCACCGGCACCGGACGCGAGCGCATAGTAGGCCAGCACGCGCGCGCCCTCGCAGACGACAAAGTGCGCGATGCGCCGCTGGCCTGATTTTTCAGGGCCCGGCGCGTCAGCCACCGGTCGAGACTGGCCACGCCCGAGGCGAAACGGTCCAGCTCATGCTGGCTGCCCAGCGGTTCAGGCGCGCCCAGCGTCATGCGGCGTCGCCCGGGGTATCCCATGGCGCGACGGTCTGCATCGCGCGGCACAGCTCACTGGGTTGCGGCGGCAGATCGAGCCGTGCGAGAAACGCCGCATACGCTGCGGGGCTGGCCGTCATCACGACCTGCTCGAGCAGCGCTTCCTCGGCCGCCGCGCGGGCCGCCTTGAGAATGAAGTCAGTGCGGTTCTTGCCGCGGCTCGCCGCCCGGTCGATCAGCCCCCGCTCTTCGGGCCGGATGCGGATGTTTAGCGTCTCGCGCTTCGGGGGCAGCGCATGGGTGGCGGACATGGGAAACCTCGCTCGGAAACCGTGGGAAGGCCCAGTCTGGCAGAAACGCAATGAAATTGTCATTACGCCGGCTCTGGAACACGCCCTTTTTCGCGGCTCCCCGCCATTTAACCCATTAAACCCTTCACTGCTAATAACAATTATCAGTGAAGACCGGCGGCGACAGAACGGCACCGCCGCCCCCGATCCGGCCGCTGCGCCGTGCCGGCGCCCCTGCCCCGCTCCTGTCATCCCGCGGCCCGGCGCGTCTCCACCTGCGGCCGCGCGAGGATCTGCCGGATCGCCGCCAGATGACGGTCGCCGATCTCGATATGCGCGGCGGCACCGGTGACCGCCGCCCGCACCGGCCACGGCGGCCGCAGCCCGAGCTGCCGGCACAGCTGCGAGACGTACGGCTTGCCCGGCAGGCCTGGCCCGATGCAGGCCTGCGCGGCCGTCCACCGAAGCAATAGTGAGAATGCCGGAACAAACGGAATCTCCCTGCGTCATATCCTCGACGAACTTGCCGTGACCGAGCCCGCCCTGCGCGTTCGCTTCGAGAAGGACGCGCGCGAGTTCGATGAGGTCGTCCAGACTCGGATCGAGCTTGCGCGGGCGCTCGTCGGGGCCCTGCCCGCTGCCCAAATGGGCAGGGAAATTCCGCGCGTGCGGCCAGCAGTTGTGCCCAGACCCAACTGCCACGATGCGGTCGACGCGTGGGTGGCCACGCATTCGGAAACGCAGGCCGTGCAGGGCTGGCTCGCTTTGGTCACCTTCGGGCCGCAGTTGCTCCTCTGCGCGCACTCGGTTGTCCGCCATGCGGATAGAGGGCTCATCGACGTCACTTTCAGCGAGCACGAACCGGCGCTGCAGTTCGTCCCGCACCCGCGCGCGGCAGCTGGCTTTTTTCGTTCCTGTGCGCGGCGCCGTCGGCGCACGAGCTTCGCATCAACATGGGCCGTGGGGAGGCTGCGCCGTGAGCGAGCTCGCCGTTAAACTGCTCCCAATCTTGACGGGCCCCCACTGCGTTGCAAGGCCTTACGGCCACGCGTAAGCGGGCTTGCGCGTGGGGGCGAAGCGCAGGCCGTTAGTTGCGTTGCTTACGTCAACCCGGTTCGTCCCGGAGCACCTCGATGAGCACGATTGACCGTTTTGAACCGGACCCAGCCCTCACGGCCGCGAGCGCCTAGCCGCAACCACGCTCGCACAGTACCGCATCTGGGCCGAGCGCCTGTTCTGGTATTCACGGAAGGTGAATGCACCGATTTCGGCGTGGGGGCTGGATGAGTTTTCCGCATACATCGACTTCCTGCAGGCGCCAGCGCCGTGGTCGATCCGCGTGCGCGGGTTGCGGTGCGGCGGATTGGCGACCGTTCCTCCGGCCACTGACCGAGCGCTCGGGGGGCCAGACCCAGAAAATCGTCACGTCGCTATTCGACTGGCTGCGCGACGTCGGCTACCTGCAGCTGAATCCGGCCACCGGGCTGCCGACGGTGGGCCGACGCGGGCCGGAAAAGCCGGGGCGTTTCCGGTCACCTGACGACACGGCGCTCCTGCGTGAGGCGATTGCCGCCCGCCCGGGCGCGGAGTCCGGCCGCAAGGCGTGCCTGGCGAATGCGCGCGACCTGTTCGCGGTGGACCTGTTTGAACGGACCGGCCTGCCCACCACCGAGGTGATGCAGTGCCGGATGGGCCATGTGTGCATCGAACCGGTGCCGCATGCTCTCCGCCGTGAGTTTCCGGACGCCCCGCTGGGTGCCGTGCGACGAGCTTGGTTGTCGCTGCAGGCCTACCGAATAGCGTTTGGCCTACCACCGGTGCCGCTGCCGGACGAAGACCTGCCGCTGCTGTTGTCGGTGCGACGCTCCCGCTGGGGTGAACGCAAGGGCATCCGCAGCCGCACGGCGATTTGGAAACTGGTCACCGGACTGTGCAGTGAGGCGTTTGCCTACGCCCGCGCCCACGGCCGGCTCGTCGATGCCGACCGGTTTGAACGCGCGTCCACGCACTGGCTGCGTCACACGTACGCCAAAGGGCTCGCTCAGGCGGTCCGCGACGGCCTGGACGCCTCTGCGGCGCTCGAAAACACGGACCATAGCGATCTACGGACCTTCCGCCAGTACGTCGACGACGAACCGCTGAAGCGCGCGCTGGAGACGCAGCGGGCCCGTTCGCGCGTGACACGATAACAGTCGGCGTCCCACGACTCCCGGGTGGCGCCGCACAATTAAGATCTCCTCGTCGCTATGATCGCCGCAGCGAGCATTTTCGATACGCAGGACCTTCACGAAGGCCGCTTGCCCGTGCTACGCCGCAACGCGCGGCGTAGCTTCAAGCCCGTCATGAACTGTCATTGACGCGGCGTCCCTCGCCGATCACGATCCGGCGCTCACCGCAAACGTTAGAGAAATTGTCGCCTGCGCAACTGGCCAGTGCGTTACAAACCGCGGAGGCCTTGCGCCGCTGACGACCGGCCTATTGGACAGCCGCCTGTCCGGCCCGAGCCTGATGACTGAAATCGTCGGTGCTACGAGAGAGAGGGGATCGGTGTGTGGACCGGTCTGAATCGCTGTCAGGTAGCATCGCCGGCCAACTGGAGGAGGGAGGTTCTAGTGCGGCGCTACTTGAGCACGCAGAAATATGGACACGTCGCTATACGGTCATGGTAATCACGCCTGCTTGATCCACAAACGTATGGACACAGTTGCAAGAGGAAATACCACGACCTGAAACAACATCAAGGAGATGGCCGCGCTCAGAGTCGAACATTGCTGACCACTGTAGTCTGATTCGTCGCGATCTTAGGGCTGCCGCGGGGGCGGGGCTTTGTCCTTCAAAGGGCACCAGAGCACCGCAAGTGAATGTCGCGGTGGATGCTCGTCAGGCATCTTCTCGAATCCGAAGCCGGTTGCGAGAGCGGGTTTTGCTCAACAATCAGCAACTTTCAGGACGAAGGTATGGTGAACAGGTACGCTTACTTGCCCGCCGCGGATGAATGCTTGTCGCAAGTTTGGGTCTACCATGAAGGCTCCTAGGGCCGTACGCTTTTCGCATTCAACTTGATCAGGCTACTGCGCCCGCGCTGATTTGCTGACTCTCGTGCCCAGCTTCTCAATAGCAGCCTAGCTCCTGTGTAGCTGTTGCCATTGAAGGGGCGCGTCGAGAGTCTAGACCCGCTCAAGCCTCGTCCGCAACCATCGCCGCTTACGGGAACCGCGAATTGCTGAGATGCAAACCGCGCTGCTCGGAACCGACAGCTGTCCTCGTGCGTGTCTAGGCTCTAGACACGCCGAAGGGTCCGCAGCCCTTCATTGGTCCTCGCGTGGCCCCATGGTGTCCGCTCACCGCTACCTAATCTCGTGTCTAGAGTCTAGACACGCATGCTCTGGGCCGGACAGCCTCGCAGCCGGCGATGTGCCTCGACTCTAGACACTTTCAGAGCGGCTGGACGAAAAAAAACCCGCGCAAGGCGGGCTTGGTTAAGGGTAAAGCGTTCCTCAGTTTGTTTTCGGCTGATCGTGGAACATCCGGCTGATAAGCTCCCGAATCTGCGTCTCCTGCGCGTCCGTGAGCACGCCGGCCTTAATTTTCACCGTGATACCGCTGATGTCCTTGGTAATGGAGCCCGCGTGTTCCTTGCCAGAGAAAAACTTGTCGATGCTCCGCTCGCTTGCAGAATTCGTCGTCGTCGTTCGACGAGTTGCCAACGCCTTAATCGCCGCTGCCACCTTCCCCTGGTCCATGTCGCCCTTTACCACGAGCGGCCAGAGTTCCATTGCTGCGTTCACACCGTCTTCGCCGTGTTTCTTGATGGCCGCAACAATCGCTTGGGCAGCAGTCCCGCCAAGCAACCGCGGCTGAATGTCGAGGTCCTTCCTGATGAAGTCCGGTAAATTTTCAAACGAGAGGAACTGGTAGAGCCCGCTGCGGGACATACCCAGTGCCTCGGCCATCCGCTTACGGTCAGGGAACTCCTTCTCCGTCTGCCTCATGGACATGGCAACTTCATAGTCGGACAAGTCGTCACGACTAACATTTTCCACGAGGGCTAGCACAGCCATGTCTTCGTCGGAGCACTCCACAACGACAGCCTTGATGGCTTCGAGTCCCACCATCTTATGTGCGCGCCACCGACGTTCGCCCGCCACAATCTGATAGATATCGTCGGCGCGGCGGACCACGATGGGCTGCATAAGCCCGACTTCACGAATGGACTCGGCCAGCTCCGACAGCTTCGCCTCGTTGAATACTCTCCGCGGCTGCCAGGGGTTCGGTACGATGTCGGACACAGACAATTGCGACGCGGCGCCAGTGGACTCCAGCTCTTGGACACGTAGTTGCGCTACCGCAAGCGCACCCGCGAGGCCAGGCGCCGTCTGCGTTCGGTTGCTACGCTTGACCTCATCTTCCTTGATAGATGAGGTCGTCCGGATCCCGGACGTCTTGGCCAGCAGCTGCTCTCGCATGTTGCTCATTGCGCGTTCCTCCATTTTTCTGCATAGATTTCGTCCACCCACCGGCAGTAATCGACAAGGGGCTGTCGTACACGCTGCAACGACTTAGCTGCGCTATGGGTACTGCTTACGTCGAATACCGTTGAAAATGCCAACGCTCCTGTGCTCATCACCGAACTGGCCGGCACTTCAATCGAATGCAGCCAGCTCTCGTATGCGCTCTGTGCCCATGCACGCACGATAGGTGCGGACGACGTGCGCCCGTAATCGACCCTCGAAAGCATCAGCGAAATAAAGTCGTATTTCTTGTCCTGCTCGTACTTGATAAAGCTCTTGGATACATCTGAAAACAGTCGCCAGAACGACAGCGAGCTGATGAAGTCCAGATTTTCGGGAACCATCGGCATGACCATGGCATCCGCCGCCAGCAGTGCATTCAGGTTGAGGTACGACAGCGAAGGCGACGTGTCCATGAGGATGTAGTCGTAGCGCTTGCGCAGTGGCTCGAGACCTTGCCGAAGCACCGTCCAGAACCGGAAGCCGGGCCTCATCTTCTGCATCGCCGGCAAATGGAACTCCGCACCAATCAATTCGGTGTGAGCCGGAATCACGTCAAGCCCATCCCAGTAAGTCGACTGGACCCTTGTTTCCAGGCCACCCTCGACGTCCTGGTCGTAGATATACGGCAACACGGTGTCATCCGGCGTCACATCCTTTTCCGCGTACAAGCCGCATAGTTCGGAAAGCGAGGCCTGAGGGTCAAGGTCGATGACAAGCACCTTGCGCCCGCGCAACGTCAGTCCTTGTGCGAGACACATAGTTGTGGTTGTCTTTGCCGAGCCGCCCTTCAATTGGGCCGTTATGACGATTTTCCCTTCCGGTTCACGTGTTCCCGTAACGAGTGGAGTCTGATAGATGTCGGAGACTTTCTGGACCCAAAGGCGCGCTTCCTCCAGAGTGAATGTGCGGGTCCGCCCGGTACCGGCAGCGGTGCCTGGCGGCAAATCTCCGTCGCTCTTGGTTGCGAGGTATTGGACCTGGGAATGAGAGATGTTGCACATCTCAGCAATTTCCCCTGTTTTGAAAACAGGAGCAGCTTTTCGCGGTCGGGGTGCAAGAATGGTGTTACGCAGCTCATCCGTGAAAATTGACACCTTTTCAGCGAACTGGCTAATCTGCTCAAGAGGAACCGTTCGGTCTACGGCAGGAAGTTGGCTCGTTTTCACCATTCTGAGGTTTATCCGTAAATTTCGATGAACCTCAGAATACATGAAACACATGAAAATAGCTCTATAAACGGCTGTTTTTTATGAAGACTTTCTGAAAAACCATGCGTCATTGCGCGTTTTTGGTCGACTGGAGTGCGGCCGACAAGCATAGAAGAGACACTTCCTGCTCTTCCAGACCGCTGCCATTCGGCAGAATTGTCGCCGATAGGCACTGTAGTTCGCGCGCCGGTCGCCAGATGGTCGTTCAAGGTGAGGTCGCTTGTGCTAATTCTGAAAGCAGTATCGCCGCGCACATCGACCTTTGCACAAAAATACGGCACATGGTGAGGTCAATTGTGCTGCGAGAGACAACTCGAAGCGCGCCGATGTGTTCGCAGCACAATGGACCTCACCTTCCTCTCTGATTTTCAGCGCCTCGCACGCGCGGCGGTTTTTATACAGGTGTCTGCGCACACGCCTGCACAATGAACCTCACCTTCAATCGGGTGCTTTACGAATCGAAAACGTGTTTCTGTTGAAACGGAACAGGAGCTGGACCGAAACTGCTGCTCCGCACAATTAACCTCACCATCAGGGACGCTCGCCAAGTTGCTTCCTGGTAACCGGTTTGTTTGTTTTTTTAAAAAATCAAACAATCCAACAAACCAACAGAGGCACGTGACTTTGTTTAATTTCAAAGTCTTAACCTTCAAAAGGTGAGGTCCGTTGTGTCAATGGTGAGGTCAGATGTGCACCAAGGTGAGTTTTGTTGTGTGGGCAAGGTGAGGCCGGTTCCACACGAAGGTGAGGTCAGATGTGCGGGATTCGCTGGCGCGTACCACGGTGAGGTTGGCTGTGCATAGCGGCGCAGGAGCTAATTCCAATCACACGGGATAAGGGCTTGATGGGAGATACGGGTTCATCGTGGTGAGGTTGATTGTGCTGCGGTGAGGTTCATTGTGCATGGCGGAAGAGCGTAGGCCGCAGACAGCCAGTGCGACCGGCTGATGGTGAGGTTGTATGTGTTGACAGCTCACCCACGAATGCTACATTCCCGAAAGCGAAAATGAAGAACGGATGAGAATATGGCGGCGGAGGACAATCCGGAAGAAGGCAAGTCGAAAGTGACACCGCGACAGATGGCGCTCGCGCTGTTCGAGGACATGTTCGACTTGGGTTTGCCCATCAGCGAAGCCAATCGTGAAATCGGATACCAGCGCAACAACTTCTTCACTCAAGTCGTCAACATGGGGTTGCCGGCGCGGCGCTTTCTTGACGCCGCGTATTTCATTGTCGCCCAGGAGCAGGAAGCACGGGACCAGTACGACGTTGAACTGAACTACTTCAAGTGGTTGATGCGCTATGACAGCCGCAATCTAAAGCACTTGCGCACTATCGCGGAAGAAGCTCAGGACGCGAAAATTCAGGTTACCGATACACCAATCGATCGGGATCCCAACGAAAACGATCTGTGGGTATCAGTCCAGTTGATGGGCATGGTCGGCTTCCACAGGGGGCGCATTCGATTCGACGTGCACCCTCGCCTAGTCCCGCAAATCCGGGACCCAAAAAAATCCCACTGGTTGAGCCTGCGTATATCGACGGCTTTTACACGCAGCCTAGCGCGCGCGATCTATGACCAGGTCCTTCCCAGTGTCCCAAATGGCAGAACCGAATGGATACCGCTGGAAGACATGCGAAACTGGCCCGGCAGAATGGGAGCGAACGCCGCCATCTTCAAATACTTCAAGCGTGACTGGCTAGAACCGGCTGTGCGTGAAATCAATGAGGTGTCGGACATCGAGCTGTCCTATGAGACCAGGACCGAGTCCAGCACGTCGAAGAAAATCGACCGCATAAGGTTCCTGCTCAAGCGCAAGGATACCGCCGACGCTGCGCTGGCCAGCTTGGCTGACGCCAGCCACCTGTACAAAATTCTCAAAGAAGAATTCAACCTGTCTACCACGCAGTTCAGCGAGATTTCCGAGAACCGCGAAGTCTGGACCGATGCGCACATCCAGCAGGCTGTCGAATACACGCGATTCAAGCTCAATCGTGGACAGATAAAAAGGAGTCCCGCCGGCTACCTGATGCGAGCCCTACGCGATAACTGGAAGATGTCTGAAGCCGAGCGGAAGATGGTCGAGGTTCAGGCGAAGCTACTTACCGAAGAGACTGAAGCGGATGTCGTAAAAACCGAGATCCAGACTTCGGTCGCACGCAGCATCGCTTCGCGCGAAGAAGAAGTCCGTGCACGCATGAACGAGGAGTCGCGTAAGGGCCGCGAACACTTCAACGCGGCGGACGCTAAAACCCGCAAAGAACTGGTCCGCGCATGGGTTGCGTCGAGGGAGGGCAAGCTGATGCTGCGTCGTATGAAGCTCGAGGCCGCAACTGTAGCGGAGGAGGACATCGTCGCGAATACGGAACTGGTTTGGTACCTGGGGCAATTCGTATTCGGGCGCATGAATTCGTCTCGCGCATCGGCGTGAGTGTCCGCATGAGCACTTGCGCGTTTCCAAGCAGGTCGCTGTCGCTACCTTTTTGAATCATCGGCGGCCCTAGGAATATCTGGAGTCAAAGGATGCGGTCAGGTTTGCACGGATGCGCCGACGAGCGGTAGGGTGGCGTTACCGGCGGCCGCGGTTCGCACGAACGGTCTCATGAACGCTCGACAGGGATAGACGATGAATAAGCAGGAACTGGTTGATACGGTCGCCGCCGCGAAGTGTGAAAGCGCGATGGCTACCGGCGAGGCGATCGACGCGCTTATCGACGCGGTGACCACGGCGGTGGCAGGGCGCGAAACCGTGCAACTTATCGGATTCGGTTCATTCTCGAGTGGTGAGCGCCCCATGCGTGGGCCGTAGCCCGGCAACCGGCAAAGCAATACAGATTCCAGCTGCGAAGACGGCCAAGTTCACGGCCGGCAAGGTGTTCAGGGAGGCGGTGAACGCGTCATGACGAAGTCCGACATCGCGGCAGCCGTTTATGCGGGCCTACAACGCGAAATTGCTGACGTGGTGGAGTCCACGCGCGAAGCGACGGCCCGCAATATCAACGCGTTGATGACGGCAACCTATTGGGAAATTGGCCGCCGCATCGTGGAATTCGAGCAGGGTGGTGAGGGCCGGGCCGCTTACGGCGAAGCACTGATCAAGCGACTCGGCGCCGATCTGTCCCAGCGGTTCGGGCGAGGCTTCGGCTGGCGCAACCTTTCGCAGATGCGCGCGTTTTATCTGAGTAGGCCGGCGGAGCAGATTTTGCAGACGCTGTCTGCAAAATCCCCGTCCCCAAAAATTGTCCCGACACTGTCTGCAATTTCTGCCGGACGACACCTTTCCGGATCACCGGCGCGGAATTTTCCTGACCTGGCGGCCGTCGCACAGGCGTTTCGGTTGCCTTGGTCGGCCTATGTGCGCCTGCTGTCGCTCAGGAATCCCGCGGCCCGCAGCTTCTACGAAGCCGGAGCGCTGCGCTGCGGCTGGTCAGTGCGGCAGCTTGACAGGGAGATCGGCAGTCAGTTCTACGAGCGCGTCGCCCTCTCGCACAACAAGGCGGCGATGCTGCGAAAGGCAGGGCAGCCCGATGCTGACGACGCTCCTACGCCTGAACAGGCCATTCGGGATCCGTTCGTGCTGGAGTTTCTGGACCTGAAGGACGAGTACTCGGAATCCGACCTCGAAGACGGCCTGATCTTTCATCTGACTGACTGTTTGCATCCGGGTTCACATGGCGATGTAATGACAACGTCATTGCGTTTTGCTATGCTAGGACTTTCGACGGAGGCCTGCCATGACCACTGCCCACCCCGCGGCGCCAAAACGCGAAACGCTGAACATCCGGATCCGCCCCGAGGAGCGCGGCCTGATTGACCGGGCCGCCCGGACGCGCGGCAAGAACCGCACTGATTTCATTCTCGAGGCCGCGCGCGCGGCGGCCGAAGAGGCCCTGCTTGACCAGGTGGTGATGACGGCCAGCCCCGAGGCCTATGCGGCGTTTCTGGCGCGGCTCGATCTGCCGCCCCGTCCCAATGAGCGGTTGCGCAAAACGATGCAGACACCGGCACCCTGGGACGCCGCGTGACGGTGCGCGCCCCCGAGCCGCTCAACGCTCAGCACAACCTCGAGGCGTTCGCCTCGGGGGTCGACAGTCTCGACCAGTGGCTCAGGCGCCGCGCCCTGAAAAATCAGTCGGGTGGGGCGTCTCGCACCTTCGTTGCCTGTGACGGGCAGCGGGTGCTGGCGTACTACGCGCTCGCGTCGGGTGCCGTGGCCGTGGATGCGGCGCCGGGCCGCTTTCGCCGCAACATGCCCGACCCCATCCCCGTTGTGGTGCTGGGCCGCCTCGCGGTGGACCGGTCGCAGCAGGGCAGGGGGATCGGCCGGGCCCTGATACGCGATGCCGGTCAGCGCGTCCTGCAGGCGGCCGATACCATCGGCATACGTGGTCTGATCGTGCATGCGCTGTCAACGGACGCCCAGACCTTTTACGAGCGGATCGGATTTGAGCCTTCGCCAATCGATCCGATGATGCTGATGGTCACGCTGACCGATCTGCAGGCGGCGCTCTAACGATGGCGCGCATTTTCCAGCTGCTCAAGCAGCCACCACAGCGTACCTGGAGGCGCACCGACTTTGCGGCGCCGCGTGTGTTTGTGCTGCGTATTGAACCGGCGACGATCGCGCGGCTGTATTACGACGCGGACACCGCGCCACAGGCGGCGATGGTCGACTACCTACGCGCGATGCGCGACGAGCTGGTGCAACCGGCCATTCTCAACGGCTCGACCGTGCTCGCTGACCGGTTGACGGCGTCAATCAGAAAGCACGGCAGCATGAAAAGGACGAATACCCCACATACTGGTCGAAGCCCGCCACGTAAAGATCAGTAGATCAGTGTTCAGCATCTTTGACTTCGCTAATCGCGGGGCCGACGTAATGGGCTCTGGGGCGCAGCGTACCGCCGCTCAGAATCTGCTCGATAGAATGCGCCATCCAGCCCACACTTCGAGCAATCGCAAATAGCGAAAAGGCCGCGCCGTCAGGTAGACGGCCATATTCCACGAGCGAAGCAAGTGCCACATCGATGTTGGGCTTCAGACCTGTCAGCCGATCGACACAGGCGATCAGGGCGCATACGTGCCCGGGCGGCTGACAGGCGACCAGAAGGGCCGCCGCTCGCGGATCACCGTAAGCGTCGCGGCGCGGCCGTCTTGATCTGTGCAATCGGAGACGCCAAAGTGGTTCCCACCATTTCGAGTAGCGGGAACCATTTTGGGATCAGAAGAGAAGCCAACCTCGGGAACACGTAAAGGCAGACCGAACCATAGCCCAGAGCTTCGACGTCGCCTGGCCGCGGCTGCATGTGAACCAGGCGTCTCTGTTTCGAAACTCGCCCGGGAACATGGCATCAACGCGAACATGTTGTTCAAGTGGCGGCGGCGTTACCGTGCGGAGCAAGCTGCCGGGACGACCGAACTTGTTCCGGTGACGGTCGTGAGCGACGCGCCGGTCGCCATCACGCCTACATCTTCGGTCGAACCGGAGACGGTGAAGCCAACCCGGACCATCGGCACGATTGAAGTTCGAATTGGCCGGGCGGTGATCAAGGTCGATGGTGTGGTTGACGCCGAAACGCTGCGTACGGTGCTCAAGAGTGTGCGATCGTGATCGGCCTGCCAACGGGTACGCGCGTGTGGATCGCGGCGGGCGTAACCGACATGCGTAGCGGCTTTCCTGCCCTTGCCGCGAAGGTGCAAACGGCACTCCAAGAGAATCCGCTCGGCGGCGATGTGTTCATTTTTCGAGGGCGTCGCGGCGATCTCGTAAAAATTCTGTGGGCAACCGATGACGGCCTATGGCTTCTTGCGAAGCGGCTTTCGCGCGGACGGTTTATCTGGCCACAGGCTGATGGAGGCAAGATCTATCTGACGTCTGCGCAGCTGTCGATGTTGCTGGAAGGCATCGATTGGAGACAACCCCGTCGTACGGCCGCATTGTCGATGTTGTAAACCGCATCGAAGGCTCGTAAACTGCAGCGCATGCCTGACCATGCGCCGCTTCCGCAAACCGTTGCCGAGCTCCACGCCTTGGTGCTCGAGCAGCAGGCATCGATGGCAAAGATGCGCCAGGAGATCGCCGAACGCGACCGGGAGATTGTTGAGCGGGACCAGGAACTTGAGCGCCTGAAGGCACAGATCGACAAGCTCAGGCGCATGCACTTCGGTCGTAAATCCGAGCAGGTAGACCGGCAGATCGATCGGCTCGAAACCCAACTTGAGGATCTGGCAGCGGGCAGCGGCGTTGCCGATGTTCGCCGTGCGCGCGCTCGTGCATCAAGTTCAGGCGCGTCTGCGGCATCCGCAAAGCAAGCCCTGCCGCCCCATCTGCCACGCGAAGACCGCGTGCTCGAGCCCGACTCCATCTGCCCGAAATGCGACAACGCCATGGACTTGCTCGGCGAGGATGTATCCGAGCAACTCGCGCGCGTCACAGCAATGTTCAAGGTCATCCGCACGATCCGCCGCAAACGGATCTGCTCCAGTTGCGGCCATATAGGGCAACGTCCCATGCCGGGGCTGCCAATCGAGCGCAGCATCGCGCATCCGAGCTTGCTGGCCGAGATCATCGTTTCGAAATATGCGAACCATACGCCGCTGTATCGGCAATCCGAGATCGCGGCGCGCGACGGCGTCCGTCTCGATCGGGCCACCATGGCGCGCTGGGTCGGGCAATGCGAAGAACTCTGCCGGTTGCTGACTGAAGCGCTGCGTCGCTACACGATGTCGGCTGCGAAGCTCCACGCGGATGACACGCCGATCCCCGTGCTCGCGCCCGGCAACAAGAAAACCAAAACCGGTCGGTTGTGGGTCTACGTGCGCGATGATCGACGCTCTGGCTCGAGCGAACCCGCTGCTGTCTGGTTCGCGTACTCGCCGGACCGCAAAGGCGTCCACCCCCAGACCCATCTTGCCGGATTCGAAGGCGTCCTTCAGGCGGACGGCTATGCCGGCTTCAACGAGCTGATCGAAAGGGGCAAGGTTCGCCTGGCATCTTGCTGGGATCACGCGCGCCGATACGTCTTCAACGTCCATGAGACCGCCCCGTCGGAAACCACGAAGCAATGGCTCGACATGATCGGCGATCTATACGAAATCGAGGCTGCTATCCGCGGCAAACCACCCGATGAGCGGCGACGCGTCAGGCAAGAAAAGAGCAACCCGTTGCTCGGGGTCCTCGAGATGTCGATGAGGGAGAAACTCGCGACGCTTTGGCCGAAGGCACCGTTGGTCGAAGCGATTAACTACTCTCTGAACCGCTGGGATGGACTCACGCTGTTCTGTGACGACGGCCGCGTCGAGATCAGCAACGTGCTCGCCGAAAATGCCTTGCGCTGTGTGGCCCTTGGTCGGCGCAATTTTATGTTCGCGGGCTCCGACAGCGGTGGTGAGCGAGCCGCCGCAATGTATAGCCTGATCGGCTCGTGCAAATTGAACAACATCAATCCACGCGCCTACCTGGAATTCGTGCTCACGCACATTGCGGATCACCAGGCCAATCGCATCGACGAACTATTGCCCTGGAACGTCGCAAAGCATCTCCGCCCATCTACACCTGCCTCGCTTTGATCCATTCTGGCAGCGGCACGATGCGCCCGCCGCGTTCTCGACGCTTGTCCAGAGAATTCTCAACGGCCCTCACGCGACGCTTACGGTCACCTTGGGGGTAAAGCTGATGTCCGAAGCCGGGCAGCGAGGCACCGCTCGCCATCCAGTGTCGTACGGCAATCTCTGTACCGCATTGTTTCGCTTCGTCGAGAAGGGCCTGCACACGCACGTTCGCGTCGCCGTGTAATGGGCCGGACAGCGCCGCAAGGCCTGTTAGCGCGCACGCGCCCAGTGACGCCCCCGTCGACGCCGTTACTCGCGCGGCAAACGCCGAACTGTTCAATTCCTGATCAGCAAGCAGCACCAGCGTCCGGCGCAGCAGATCTGCACGCGCCTCCACGCCCCAGGCGCGTGCAATGCGCAAGTGGATGGGTTCCTCTCCTGCATGCAGATCGATAAAGCTGCTTGCGAGCCGACCGATCAGCACCGCCGCCTCATCGCACATGTCGGCAAACGTGCGTGCGTGGGCCGGCTTTTCTTCGGCTGCGGCGCGGCCCATGGCCGCATAGGCGCGTGCCTGGGCAGGACCGACACTCAGCGCGGTCTCGAAGACTGGAAAGCCGGGCAGCGTCGCCGAGTCTCACAACAGTTGCGCGACTTCTTCCAGCTGTGCGTGAGCAGAAAGTCGAACTGCGTCCTTTCCGCGGTAGTACAACAGGCCCCTGACGATAGTGGAAATACGCGTGCTGACGATGGGCTCGCCCCAGGCCATTGTGCTCGCCGCAATGGTCTTGCGTGTGCGCCCCACATTCCGCCTGTCGAGAAGCGCAGAAATATCGGCTCCCCAATACAGCTTTCGACCTGCATGAGTCGGGTCCCAGCGAACTTCGATCTGGCCACGGCTGACATAGGCGTAAAGCGTCTGCTTGCGCACGCCCAGGATCTCGCACGCTTCCTCCTGCATTATCCATTCCTTCACGTTGATTGACTCAATCAAGGTTGACGACCTTTGATGGCATGGGTCTAATGCCTGACACAAACCAAGCCCAGAGATCATGTTGTAACAGGCTCCCGCGTGAGCAGCAAGGCGCGCACAAGCCAATCAGACCGTACCCCGGCGACAGAGACGCCTGGCGAACGTGAGTGCGCCGTTCAGAACGAATGAGGAGACGATGGAGATGATGCAGCGAGGCGTACCCCATGCGACGTCCACAACGCACCGTGTCGAGACCGATGTGATCGGGCTGCCCCTGCCTGGCAATCCTTGCCGGGATGTTGCGCCTCGACAGAACGCGTTCGTCGTTGCGTTCAGCATATCCCGGCAAAGTACACCTTACGTGATCCAGCGGGAGTGCCGCGCACGGTCGGGCGACCCGATTGCATCGAGCGATTGCCAGGGCGACCGGCATATCGCCCTGCGCTCCATTATCGCGCTTCAGGCTGTCTGTTCTGCCGCTGATCCTGCCCCGCCCATCATCCCGTTTTCACCACTGCCCGATTAACCGCGGACCGAAAAGGTTGGCCGTCTGCGCGGGTTCACCTGGAAATCCTTTCGCAAGCGCGTGGGGCGGCAGTGTCCCGGTCGGCGTGTGCATGTCGTGAGGATTTTGCCAGCCGTGGAACACACACGTGAGCAGGTTCCGAAAATCGCTGCGACAGCAGTGAGGCCCCAGCTTGCACGCTCACTACGAATACAACTAAAGGAGGAGAACATTATGTTTCAGGATGAGGCGACAACATATACGTTGACTGCGGCGGGGCGAATGACCCGTACGCGCTATACGGCTTTGGCATTGATCCTGTTGGTGGCGACGGTGGCTTACGCCGATCGCGCGATCCTGTCGATCGCGGGCCCCAGTCTCGTTAAGGAATTCGGCCTGAGCCATGTTCAGCTAGGCTATGTCCTCTCCGCATTTAGTTGGGCCTATGTAGTCGGCCAGATTCCTGGCGGACTTTTGCTCGATCGTTTCGGCACCAAGACGATATATGGCGGCACGGTGATCCTGTGGTCTGTTGCCACTATTCTCGTTGGTTTCATTGGCAAGGTCACGACGGAAGTGTCCGTCGCGCTTAGTCTGCTTTTCGCATTGCGTTTTGCGCTCGGCCTGATCGAGGCGCCGAGCTTCCCTGCTAACGCTCGCATCGCCGTCATGTGGTTTCCAAAAGGAGAGCGCGGCCTCGCCACGTCCCTCTTTGCGTCGGCTTCCTATTTTGCCGTGGCGATTTTCTCTCCTCTCGCGGGTTGGCTCGTCGCGAAGTTCGGCTGGCCTGCTCCATTCTTCGCGCTCGGTCTGATCGGTATAGCGTCGGCTGCCGTTTTGTCTGTCACCCTGTATGAACCGCGCAAGCATCCCCGCATATCGGCGAGCGAACTCGATCACATCATCGCCGGTGGCGCGATGATTGACATCGATACCAGGCAGGAGCGGCAGGCCCGCCCGCTGGTATCGGGGAAAGTGCTGCGTACGCTCCTTGGAAACCGGATGTTGTGGTGCGCCTACATCGGACAATATTGCGCCATCGCATTGAGCTACTTCTTCATTACCTGGTTTCCGATTTACCTCGTTCAGGCGCGCGGCATGAATATCATGGAGGCGGGCTTTGCCACCATGATCCCTGCCGTCTCGGGCTTCCTTGGTGGGATCACCGGCGGTACGATTTCGGACATGCTGATCCGTCGCGGCTGGAGTGTGTCGTGGGCCCGCAAGACACCCTATATCGTGGGCATGGCTATCGGCTGCAGTCTCGTTCTGTCAGCCTTTATCGAAAGCAATACAGCGATCGTGTTTTTGATGGCGTTGGCATTTTTCGGAAAAGGGGCCGCTGCGGGTGCGGGAACGTGGGCCGTCATCAGCGATACCGCACCGCGCGAAGCCGTCGGACTTGCGGGCGCGATCTTCAACTGCATCGGCAATATCGGCGGCATTGTGACGCCGATCGTCTTCGGCTACATCGTTCACGCAACGGGCGGCTATACGGTTGGCCTTTACTTTGTCGCCGCGCACTGCCTCGTCGCCGCACTTGTCTATCTGCTGTTCATGGGCAAGATCGAGCGCGTCAAAATGAACTGATCCCCGGCGCCTGAATGAAACGTATGGTTCCAACGAACCCGACATATTGTAAGAATTTCCATGACTGACTACACCCTGTCCGACGACACCCGAGCCAGGCTGAAGAAGGCTTCGACGGCGTCGATCGCGACCGCGCTTTACAAGCGTGGGCTGCGAAACCAGTTTATCCAAGGCGTCGCGCCTGTCAGCCACAAGACGGAGAATATGGTTGGCCAGGCTTTCACCTTGCGCTACATTCCTGCACGCGAAGATCGCAACCCGATCACGGTGTTTCGCAACCCGAATCATCCGCAGCGAGTGGCGATCGAGACCTGTCCCGCCGGACAGGTGCTGGTCATGGATGCGCGCAAGGACGCGCGCGCGGCCACAGCCGGGTCTATCCTGATCACGCGGCTGGCGCTGCGGGGCGCGGCAGGTGTGGTGTCGGATGGCGGCTTTCGCGACATCGCCGGCATCGGTGCGCTGGATATGCCCGCCTATTGCGCGGGGCCCTCCGCGCCGACTAACTTGACCCTGCACGAGGCGCTCGACATCAACGTGCCGATTGCATGCGGTGATGCCGCCGTCTTTCCGGGCGATGTCATGGTGGGCGATCGCGACGGGGTGATGGTGATCCCCGCCCATCTTGCCGACGCGATCGCGGAGGAGTGCATCGAAATGGAACGATTCGAAGACTTCGTTCTGGAGCAGGTGAAGGAGGGGGCCGCGATTATCGGCCTTTACCCCTGCACCCAGGAAGAAAATCAGGCCCGATACGACGCGTGGCGGAAGACGACTGGACGCTGAGCCCGTTCCTGGCTTCAACCGATGCAACGAAACTGATCTGGACAGAGCCGCCCGATTTGCAATGCGCATCCCTGGGCACAATCCATAGACGACCCGATATGTTAATCCCGAAATGGTAAAGCCATTTATCCTGAAAGCGGCAGATCTTCCAGACTGGACGGATGCTGAACTCAACGAATTGTTCACTGTCCTTGACCTGCCGAAAAGCCCGGAGGCTGCTACGGCGTTTCTAAAAGCGCATGGCAGTGTTATCCGTGGCATTGCGCTACGCAAAACGAAGATCGACGCAACATTCCTCGATGCTGTTCCCGCACTCGAGATCATTTCGAGCTACAGCGCTGGCCTCGATAACGTCGATATGGAAGCTGTAAAGGCGCGGGGGATCACGATTGAGAACACCTCGCATATTCTGGCAGAAGATGTTGTGAACGCGGCGATCGGACTTGCGCTTGCTGTGACCCGCCGCCTTGTCAGTGCGGATGCCTATGTCCGTTCTGGAGTCTGGCCCGAGCAGGGTCAGTATCCCCTTGGCCGTTCAATCTCGCGAATGAAGATCGGGATTGTCGGTTTGGGCACGATCGGCTCAGTGCTTGCCAATCGTCTGCAAGCCTTTGGTTCACAGGTTGCCTATTTTGGTCCGACGCGCAAACCCGTCGCATTCCCGTATTACGACAATCTGGAACAGTTGGCGACGGATTGCGAGATGCTGATCCTGACGTGCCCGCTTTCGGCGGCGACGCATCATCTGGTGAACGCCCGCGTCATTAACGCGCTTGGGCCAGGCGGCTTCCTGGTGAACGTATCGCGCGGTCCCGTGGTGGACGAGGCCGCGCTGATTGCTGCTCTCGCGGCAAACAGGATTGCAGGCGCTGCCCTCGACGTGTTCGAGCATGAGCCGATTGTTCCCGGAGAGCTGAGAAAGGATTCCCGGCTGGTCTTGACGCCCCATATCGGTTCGGGAACCGAAGAAACTCGCCGTGGCATGGCGGAAAACGTCGTCGACACGCTCGCAAGACATTTCGGCATTGAGGGGCCGCGCGGCAATAGGGCATGCAGGCCCGGCGTAAGCGCTGGTTGCTCTGCCGCTGTGATTCATGACTGAATGAGCGCAGGCTTGCGTCCACGATCACAACTTGTGGGCGCAACATTGATACCAAAACCATTAGCAGCGCGTGATCGACAAACCCAATTTATAGAGATAAAGCAATGACAGTGTCAACCACCAGGAAAATCGCGCTTGTCACCGGCGCAGGCAGCGGCATTGGCCGGGCCACCGCGAACGCACTGCTTGCGGACGGGTTTTGCGTCGTACTGGCAGGCCGCCGTATCGAGCCGCTTGCCGCTCTTGTCGAGACAGCAGAAGCAGCGGGCCAGGAAGCGCAGGCTGTCGTGACCGACGTTCGCGATTCGTCGAGCGTCGATGCGCTTTTCGACACGATCGAGCGCACCTACGGCAGACTCGACGTTCTGTTCAACAATGCAGGGGTCAATGCGCCCGCTGTGCCGATGGACGAGTTGCCGGTCGAAACCTGGACAAACCTCATCAATACCAACGTGACGGGGGTCTTCCTCTGCGCACGCGCTGCATTTGGACTGATGAGAAGGCAATCGCCCCAGGGCGGGCGGATCATCAATAACGGTTCGATTTCGGCGCATACGCCCCGTCCCTTTACTTCTCCCTATACGGCCAGCAAGCACGCAGTGCTTGGTCTCACGAAGAGTATCGCGCTCGACGGCCGGGAGTTCAACATCGTCTGCAGCCAGATCGACATTGGCAATGCGCTGACCGAACTGTCCGAGCGCATGACGCGCGGCGTACGGCAGGCCAATGGAACGATCGCACCGGAACCGATGGTCGATGTGAAACATGTTGCCGACGCGGTCCGTTACATCGCGAGCCTGCCCTTGAGCGCCAACGTGCTGAATATGACGGTGATGGCCAGCAACATGCCTTTTGTCGGACGCGGCTAAGCCCTGCGAGAAGCGCGGCGGTCGGCACAGCGCTCGCGTTCAGTGTCAAACGCAATCTCAAGCTGATATAGCTTTAGACGCAAACGCGATCGTAGTTTGGTGAGAGGGGAGCCGCATTTTCTCTTGGAAATGCGGCTCCTGAAGAACAGTGGCTGACCGCGCGCGGCAGAAACATCACGTTTAAGACTCGATAGCACGTGGGAAAGCATGGCGCGCGCTCCAATGTCGGAGCGGTTCGCAGGCTGGGTTAGGTATACTTATTAATGTATGTTCGGCGGTTCGTCATCCCACAATTTGACAGCACTTGGGCGCGACACCTGGGTTTCCCCCAAATTTTTGGGGCAGACGATTTTTCACCAATGTTCAATGCGAGCTCCGCATCGCAGACTGCCTTATAAAGACGCGCCTTGGCACCGCTGTCAGAGAGCTTGCGGCTCTTGTGCTTGGGCCCGCCATCCTGTCCATCGAGCTTGTCGGCCCAGCGCGCTGCGTCCTGCTCAAGTTCGGCAATATGCTGATCGCGCCGGGCACCCATTTCTGCGGCGAAGTCCGGCCGATGCGCGACGATCAGCCGGTGGCCCTGCCATTTGAATTCTCCAAAGACTTCGGTATTCGCCTTCAGCCAGGTGTCGTCATTGAGGCATCTGTCGCCGTGCATGGCTACTCGAGCAACGGGATCCGGGTTTTGACCAGCTGGCGTTCGGGCAGTTGCAGTCCACTCCCGAGCTTACCGGGGACGAAAGGCAGCAGCTTGCCGCCACGACGCCGCAAGCGCTGCGCCATACGTTCGGGACGCAGGCAATGGCCGCGGGCGTGCCGCCGGACGTGACGCAGAAGGTGCTGGGCCGCGCGTAGTTGCAGACAACGACGATCTATGCGCAGGCGGAAAAGCGGCGTATGCGCCGCGAGCCGGCCGGTTACTCTGACAATGAGGTCAGAGCAGCGGCTAAACGGGACGAGTCACAAAAATACCGGATCGCCGCGGCGCTAGTCCAGTTCGGCCCAGCCCAGAATCACCTTCAACCTGTCGTGGGCGTCTGCGATCCGATCAGCGATGCGCAGTTGCCCGAGCTCATCCCCGCTGGCTCCAGATACGCCGAACGCATGCGCGATCTGGCGCATGCGCACCAGTGCATCGCGACATTCCGCAATGTTCGCGGCGATCGCGTCGCGTTCACCAGCCCAGGTCGCGCGAATCACTTCTTCTGCCTGGTCGAACCCCTGCATGCGCGAACCCAGCCGCTTCGACACCGCAGCGCCCCCAGAGTCGGCCGCAGGGCCCGGATTCGTGTCAGCCGGTTCACGCCAGATGCGGCCGAGCCCGGCAACATCACAGAGAATGGCCCAGCTCGCGTACGGTATAGGCGCGTCGCCTCCCGTGTATCGGCGGATTGTTCGCGATCCGGCAGAGCCCAGTCCAAGCAGCTGGGCAGCTTTCGCGCCGCTCAGGTGTCCCAGACGCAACACCTCGCGTACCTCGTCGGCCTCCGGCCGGACCCAGAAGTCGTGGGCTGGACGCAGACATTCCGGCCGGATAGTAATTCGTTCGTTCATCTATTGAATTTCCTGTTGGTGATTGCATCTGCACTCCGTCCCCCACGGCTTGCGCCGCGGGGGATAAACGCGCCCTGCGGGCGCTTGACGACCCCAGCCGGCGGTCGGCGTGCGCCCAGGCCGGATCGTCCCGCCGCTACTGCGCCGCGCCGGCGCGCTCCCCACGCATCCTGCGTGGGTCCCCGGGCGCCTGGATCCGGGCGCGCTGCGCGCGCGTAGCGTCCGTGATGATCGCGGGTTCCGGCTTGCAGGAGGGTGGGGCGCAGGGGCTCGCCGTACGATATTCGGGTGCGGGCTCTGCATGTGCCGACAGGCGGCCCGCGCAGGCCGCCACGTACCGCAGCGATGGCTGTCAAAGCGGCAGTTCCCGCTGATAGAGTGCTGCGCCCAAAGCGTCCATCTGCCCGGGCGTGAGCCGTGACGCCGCGATGCTGGCCGCGCGCTCGAAAATCATCAGCCCGTAGACGTCGGCGAGTGGTCGCGCCCTAGCGCATAAAGCGCCCTCCTCGCCCGGCGTTTGCCGGGCACACCAGTAATTGATTGCCTGCTCGATCTCGGCAATGGTCACGACAGTCTTCATGTTGAGCCTCACAGGCCCGCGCGGGTCTCGCGCAGGCGTTGGAATGTCAGTCGGGTTGCAGCACCTCATACAGCCCGTTGCGTTCGATCGTTATCTCCGCAACCGCAAAGCGGGCGATACCGCATAGGAAGTCGAACGGACCGGTATACAGAAGGATTTCCAGGATGGCGTGATTGCCGTACCACGTGGCGACGATATCGCCGCTGGCCAGTTCGGCGCCGCGTTTCGAAACGATCTTCATCCCGCGTGCTCCCGTCTTTCGACGGCCATTGCAACCGGCGCGCGCGGCGGCAGCCGCTCAAGATCGGACAACGCAGAACGGGCGATGGCGCGAAGCTCCCCGCGGTGCATGTCGATGACGTGTCCGTCCCGGTCGAGCATGTCGGCAATGCGCCTGAGTGCTTCGGCAGAGTACGCCGCAGCGTCAGCCGACAGCGCCATGCGGAACAGTTCGCCACGCGCGATGGAGCGGTCACCGTACTGCCAGACGGCGAGCAGTGGCAGCAACGTAGCCCACCACGTCGGACGCATGTTCAGGGTATCCATGTGCAGGTCTCCGGTGAGACCCGGCCCGCAGCCGAAGCCCGGACCGGGTGCGGGCTGTCAGTCGATGGCGCGGAGCAGGTTGGCCGCTTCCACGTGTTGCGTGGCGAACTCACGCAACTGGTGATAGCGCCCGATGATGGTGTCGTCGAGCGTCTTTTCCGCCAGGTGGCACAGGGCGAACAGCGTGACGACGATGCCGAAGGCGTCCGCGCCCATCATGTCGCTGTAGCCGTTCAGATGCCAGCGCACATGCACGCGCGAGGCGTCAGCAGGGGCCATGTAGAAGCCGCCGTTGGACAGCGTGAAGAAGTGCCACAGGCCACCCTGATAGCTGCGGTCAAGGCGAGCCGCCCAGTCATAGACGTAGGACTCGCCAGTCAGGTAGTGGCGACCGAGGTAGCGCGGCAGTACGTTCAGGCGCAGTTCATCGGGGACAACGGCAGAGGTAATGCGATTTTGGGTTTCAGTGGTCATCAGATAGCTCCGGTTAGACACCCGAGGCGCGATGCCTGGGTTATCTGTAGATCATTACAGGGCAATAAACCCTAACGGTCAAGAAGATTCGCTGCATAATAGGGTATAGTGCCCTACAGTTGTATCTCGAGGTCGAGCATCTGGCTCGGGCCGCTAACCGGAGGAAACTCTGATGCAGACTGTCGCTGAACAGAACGTTGCAGGCGCAAGGATTCCGGCGCGCGCGGATGCATTGCTGCCGTGACTGCCTGTCCAGGTTTCGATATTCAGTCGAACCTGTTTGCGTTCTGCGTGGCGGCCACCGTCGATGGTATCGCCGGAGACGACGGCGCACACGCCATCAACAGCCTTGCAGAGGTGCTGAACGTGAACCTGTCGTATTACTGGACGCCCACGCGCGCGAGCTACTTCGACCCCGTGTCGAAATCGCGCATCGCGGACGAGCTGCGCGAGCACGTATCATCGCAGGCCGCCGCCGAGGTGCATGAAGAAGGACGCGGCGGCGGCTGCCGCCGAAGTGCGGATGGCCGACCCGGTTGGCGACCGGAAGTGCTCGCAAACCGCGCGGTGCCGGAATTCCGGTCGTATGCGTCGGCGGATGATGACGCAGACGGTGAAGCGGGCGACGAGGTGCACAACGCGGGCGCTGATCCGGATGAGGTGATAGATGAGGCCGGGCATGAACCTGGCGACGACGAAGGGCTGGGCGAAGCCGTATAAGCGACCGTAGTCATCGTGCATGAAGCCGTCCGGGTGCAGGCCTAGGCGGTTTTTTGCGTTCCGGGTGTAGTTTGAGCAAAAAGGCAGCCGAAGGCCGGTCACGGCTTGGCTGCGCAAAACACACGCCGACGGATCGGACGACCAGCCAGCTAGCTAGCCTCATTAACGGCACGGCAGTAAAACCCTGAATGCCGCCCCTTTTTCTGAAAGCCCTTTGCTGCGCCTGACGACCGCCAGGCGGATTGGCGCGCGCCTGCGCGCCCGACCCCACGCAGCGCGGCGGGGCGATACGGTTTAGCGCTTCACCTGAGGTGGGTTGTATTTGCGTTTCATCTCTTCGAGGTCCTCTGATGTGATGACGGGATCGTCGTACTGTTGGGCAACCAGTTTGCTGATCTGAACGCTCGACAAGGTCGGGTTTTCGCGTTGCAGTTCTTCGCGTGTCCTGACGGTTTTGCCATGACTGGCGCTATTCGTCATGGCAGACGCTGCGCTGGGCGTAGGCGCGTGAGTGACCGGCGACGCGTACGGGGGGTGAGGTGTCGGTGTGGCTGGTTGCGAGATCTGCTGATCGGGGTTGCGCGAACTTCGGCGAGGGGCTGGCCTGCCCAGGCGTTTTCGAATCCGCTGCAAGGCCTTGATGAAAGCCGGGGGCGTCATGGTGAATCCGCCTTCGTGAAGGCGTGACAGGACGACGGCGCGTGGGACGCCTCTCGCAATGGCCGCGTCGATGTGCTCGATCAGATCGACCAGCAAAGCCGATTCGCGGCGATCGGAAGGGGCGTCATGGTCGGGCGCGAGCGACCGGGTAATGGCATCAATGTCAATCTTGGGCATTGGTGTCTGCTGGGCGAGTACTGGACGGGATGATGATGGCACATGATGGGTATGTTGTGTCTACTTGATGTCTCTCAGTGTCCACTTGGAAGGTGCATTGGGGTATTGTTCGGGCTGCAACCGGGTATTTTGAGGCGGCGCGGTTAGATTTGACAGCGGGGTGAGGCACGTTGGATATGTTTACGCGATGCTACGCATCCCGTAAAATATCTCGTGCCAAAAGGGCGCGCCCCTTTGAAACCCCCGCGGCGACTGCCGCGCGGAAACCCCGTCGGGCCTTCTGGCGCCGACTTCCCAAAGGCGGTCGCCGGAACGAGTAACGAGGAAACAGAAGCGATGGCGGAATTCAATGTGCGTGTCGCGTTTCGCGGCGAACTGATGTCGGTGCTGCGCATCGCCGTTACGGCTGCCGAAGGGCACGCATGGTTGACGGAGGCGATGGACGACGAGCTTGCCATCGCGGATTTCGACCAGGATCCGGAAGAAGGCGAAGTGTGGATCGATCTTTTCAGCGACGCCGGCGAATGGCTGCTATATGAGTGCGCCCGTTTCGATCGTGCGGATGCCGCAGAGGCATTGAGGCGCTACTTCGGTGTGGGTGCGGAAATATCCAGGGTTTGTCTGGCCCGTGCCCACGTGGCGAAGCTCTACGCAGAACACTGCGCCATCGTGCAGGAGTGGACAAAGAGGAACAAAGCCGATGCCCCGAGCGAAGACTAATGGCGGTGCCGGGCTGGGCAGGCCGATCGCATTCCGGTTGTCGGAGGCCGATCGTGCGGCCTATCTCGACAAGGTTGCGGCGTCGGGCCTGAGTCAATCGGAATTCTTTCGTCAGGCGGTGCTGACCAACCGTACGCAGATTGTCGCGCGGCCGAAGGCGAGTGCTGATCGCAAGCGCCTGCTGTACGTGTTCAACAAGACCAGCAACAACCTGAACCAGATCGCGCATCGTGCGAATTCCGAGCACGTACGCGGCAAGCTGTCGGAGGCAACGTATGCGCAGGTGCTTGACCAGTTGCAGATGATCTCGCGGTACCTGAAAGCGACGCTGGGCAAGGTCGATTGATGCGGCGAGCTGATACGGAGACGTGATAGGAGACGGCATGAGCGAGGTGCAGAAGGCGATTGCCTCAGTGGTCGAGCTTGAAACGCGGCTGCGCGGCGAACCGCGCGGTGCAGGGCAGGGCGCCGGGGAGGGTGCATTAAGCCGCACGCACTGCGACGCCGTGCGCGCACAGGTCATCGCCGCGCGGCATCTCCTGTATGCGAACATCTATTTCGATCTCGAGCGGCGCATTGCGCAGGTCGAGTCGTGGCTGGAGGCCCGCGGTCACACGCACCCCCACCCGGAGTCCGGCTGATGCTGATCCGCGTGCGTGGCCACCATGACGGCATCAAGGCATATCTGGAGAAAGGCCAGAAGCAGGATCGCGAGTTTGAGCGCGACGAGATGGACGAACGCATCATTCTCGCGGGCGACCTGGATCTGACGAACGAGATCATCCAGTCGATGGAGACCGCGGCCGAGCGGTATCTGACGATCACCCTGTCATTCAAGGAGGACGAGGTCTCGCGCGATGTGCTGGAAGCGATTACGCGTGACTTCGAAGCATTTGCTTTTTCTGCCTATCGACCGGATGAATATGCGTTTTATGCCGAGGCACATGTGCCGCGGCTTAAAAGCTACGCCGACCGCAAAAGCGGCGAGCCCATCGAGCGCAAGGTGCACATCCATTTTGTGGTGCCGGCTGTCAATCTGCTGACCGGGCGACGGCTGGAGCCGTTTGGCAAGGTCGACCAGCAGATACGCTTTCTCGAAGCGTTCCAGGAGCATGCGAACGCGAAATACGGTCTCGCGAGTCCGAAGGACAACCGGCGCGTCGCGTTCACCGACGCGTCCGAGATGATCAGCCGGTACAAGGGCGATGCGTTCGCCGGCGCGAACCGGGACCTGAAGGCATCGATCCTCGAGGCAATGCTGGCGCGCGACATCGCGAGCCAGGACGACTTCAGGGAGCTGCTGGCCGGGTATGGCGACACGCGAACGCGCAACGCCGGGCGAGACGTCGAGTATGAGAACGTCAAGCCGCACGGTGCGACAAAGGGCATCAATCTGAAGGAGTACGTGTTCTCGCGCGAGTTCATCGAGCTCGACGCGGACGCCAAGCGCGCTGCGCTCGCATCTGGCATCCACTCCGGGTACATCGAACCCGGCGTGCCACGCGAGACGCCAGCCGCGTATCTCGACCTGCTGAACGAGTGGCACGCGGTGCGGGCGCGGGAAATCAAGTATCTGAACAGCGGCAGCAGCTTTTACGAAACCTACCGGAACGCTTCCCAGGACGAGCGGCGGCGCCTGCTCGCCCACCGTGAGACGCGCTTCTATCAACGCACTGGAGGACTGGATGAACGCGGAATCGAAGAACGTAGCGAACGACACCCCGAACGGCACCCCGGCCGTGGACCCGGAAACTGGCGAGATTGGCGGGGTCAGGGAAGAGATCGCGGCCAAGAGCGGGAACCCGGAGCCGGAAGCGGGCCGGAGCGCGGGCAAACCGGCTGGGAAGCGCTCGAACGCGAACACGAAAAAATCACCCGGCACTGGCGAGCCGGAGCGGATCGTGACCTTGACGCTCGTTTCGATCGATCCGGCCCGGCGACCCGATCCTTCGACCGTGTGCGAGGTGTGCCCGGCAGCGGTCTGGATGGCGACGCCGCGCGACGTCAAATGCTTCTGCCGCCTGATGCATTACTGGAGCTGGGAAACGAGCAAGCCGAACGAGTTGACGCATTGCGATGGTCTGGCGATCGCGAGCGAGAAGGAGGACTGACAGGGGGACTACCCGCGGACGTCGGTGTGCCCGACTGGCGCACGATCGCGCAGCGGATGTACGCGGCCTGGGAGCAGGCCGACCCCACCGAACGCACAAGGCTCGCGCGTACCGGCGCCGACAAGTTCATGGCCGGCGGCGGTCCATTCGGAGCAGGCCAGGCCTTCGGTATGAACCGGGCGCTGGGTGGACTGGGTGGGGGCAGGATGCCGCGCGAGTTTGGCCTGGAGAGTCAGACGCGCAGCATGACGGAGATCGACTCCTTCGATGCAATCGCTTCGCTACCCTTCGAGACCGGTCCGGTTTCCGACACGACCGGGCTGTCGTTCAACGGGCGGGCGCGGCCCGCAACCGGGCGCGAGGCAGACACGGTTCGCGACCAGTTCGCGCGGGACCTGAGCGAGGCGCGGGCAAGGAGCGGCACAACCGGCCCCGCGGACGGGCGCAGCGAGTTTGCGGAAATACGCGGGACGCTGGATGCAAGCCGGCTGCTCGCCGCACTTGCGCAGTCGCACGGCCTGATCGTCGAGAAATATCAGATCGGCAAGGGCCGCGACGGTGCCGACCGCATCAGGGCCGGCTCGCGTCGTCTGAATGTGTCTGACTTCCTGACGGAGGAAATGAATCTGTCGTGGGCGGACGCGGCGCATCTGCTGCGCGATACGTATCGGGCGCAGACGGGACAGGATCCGGCACATGCACCACGGCGCACGCCGGAGCGTGACCTGTGGGTAGAGTTTCAGGCGTGGCGCGCGGCGTTCCGCGATGCATTGCGCCGCGAATGGACCGCGCAGGGGCTGCAGGAGAAGGAGCGACGGACGGCCATCAAGTCAGCGTTCTATGGAAAGCGCAGTGCGATCGCCGACCGGACAGATCTGCCGTCGACGCAGCGCAAGGATGCGCTCTCAGCTGCCCGCGTCGAGCGCCTCGAGGCTGAGGCGACGTTGCGGGAGCAGGTTATCCGTGAACGGGGCGCGCTGAAGGGCGCAGCCCGGCGAGCGTTGACGGACCAGTATCGCGACTTTCTGCGGGAGCGCGCGCAGGCGGGCGACGCGCGGGCGTTGCGCGAGCTCCGGCGGATGCAGCGGCTCCGGTCGGAATGCGCACGGACCGCAGACGAGGCAGGTGCGGTTACCTTCCGCCCGGCGCGCGCCGGCGAGCCAAACGAAATCATCTATCGCGGACCGTCGATCACCTATGAAGTGCTCGCCAATGGCAACGTGGATTATCGCAAGGACGGTGCCGCGCTGTTCGTCGACGAGGGGCGTACGCTGCGCCTCTGGGACCAGGAGCGTGAAGCGCTTGAAATCACACTGCGGTTCGCGCAGAAGAAGTTCGGCCCGTTACTGGCGCTTACCGGCCCGGAAGCATTTCAGGCAGCTGCCGCGCGGGTCGCAGCGGAAGCCTCGATGGACGTCGAGTTTGCCGATCCGGAGCCCGAGCGCATCCGGCAGATCCGGCGTGCGGAGCTCAATGCTGAAACGGCCGACCGCCGCGCGGCGCAGCGCGAGACCGATCGGGAACGCGCGGCGCAGGAACATAAACGGCTGCGCGATATGCTGCGCGCGCCCGATCCAGATCCGGGCGACGGACCCGGGGATCCAAATCACAAGGGCGAGGACCCGGCTGCTCCAGATGGTGCGGATACTTCGGAGCGCGGGCCGGAGGTCGACAGATAAAGAAGGAACTAACCATAGCGCGGCATTGCATCGTTTCCCAGCGAAGATAGCACAGGAAGTCATCTTGAGCGGGACCGGATGTCACGTGGGTTCATCAGTGGTGGTAACGCCTGTTCGATGTCGGCGCCGTGGTCGTGATGACCATGGATCACAAGTTCGCGCAATTAAACGCAACCCTGATACAGCGTTATCAGGGTTGAAATGAGGCGGCGCTATTTATTCGACGCCTGCGCGATACGTTGGCGACATCGACTGCGCCGCGGCGGGCGACTGCGGTGCCAGGCCTCGGCATCGAAGCCTTCCCTCACGTGCCGACCGGCTCAGGCGTCGTCATGATGCCGTTCTCAAAACCGCTTCCGGATCCGTTGTAGAGCAGATAGATCGGCTTGTCCCGGCTGAGAAGATTCAGCGTGTTCTGGAAATCTTCCAGGTGGTAGTACAGATTGACACGGCCCCCGCTCATTCCGTCAGCGGGCAATGTCTTTCCGTCTGCTTCGAAGATGAGCTGGCCGACAAACTTCCCGCCGCTCTTCAGCCAGATCCGGGGTGGAAAGGTGTTTGATGAATACATAACCTCATACTGGTCGATCGTGGGGGTAGTCATGACTGTGCTCCTTTCTGCCGTCGTTGAGATTGGAGTGCCAAAGCAGGTGGCGAGACGCACTCCGGAGATAAGACGGATACTGTGTGCAGATTTTGCAGCGAAGCGACAGCCAATCTGGCACTCCGAACGTCCAATCCCAAGCCGCAGGCGACGCAGGAATATCCACGTCAAAGCACAGTCCTCCGGCCGGCTACGGCAACGCAGTCGTACGCTCTGAGCACGTTCAGACGTAAGTTCCGTGCCCGATAACGGGCGCTGCCGAGCCCAAAACGTCGTCGCGTTCTCGGCCACTGCCGACATTCGGCCAGGTTGGGCGTCAGCAATGTGGCAGGTTGCTGACCGTGACGGCGTCGAGCAGGCGGAAGCAGCATCCTGCATCGGTGAACTCACACTCTCGACCCTCAACGGACCGTGGGCCAGATGCGATCAAATCGGCAGTTTCGAGGGTCGCGTCTGCCGCAGCTTCGAGCGGGCGAGCGCGCCGATGCGCCAGCGCAAGCCGCGCGACGCGCGGCCTGCGCGAACCAAAGCGGCAAGCGTCGACGTACCGATGTCGCTGCCGCTTTTCCCCTGAAGCCTTGTCCCGGCCGTCCGCCTAACGGAATCCGTAGACGAGCACCTTCTTGCCCTCGAAACTGATTTGCACCGCTTCGGAGCATGGGTTCCCACACGTGCCATCGACGGAGGGGGGCGCAGCAGTGAAGGGGACCGTCTCACTGGTCATCTCGCCCATCACCAGTGTCGCATCCGAAGAGATAACGATATTCACGACGAGCACCACGCCTGCGGGACTCGCTTTCGTGCCGTAGTTGATCGTCATTGTTCCCGTGCAATCGCTATTCACGTTGTAGGTGCCGAACTGCACGGAATTGAAGGCGCCGCCCGTTTTCGGCAAGCCGCCGATATTGCCCGCATCGTTGCGCGTGAAGTTGCCGTTGCCGTCGAAGTTGACGATGGCGATGTCGTTGAGCAGCAGCCTCGACTTCGCGTAGTGAACCGCACCATCCGTGCCGATGATGCCGAGTATTTCGCCTTGCGCGCTGAATCCATACGGGCCTCTCAGCGCTTCGTTGGAACAGGTGGGGCCGTTGGCATGCGCCGCACCGCTCAACGACAGAAGGGTGGCCACAACGGCCGCCGCACAGGTCAAATGCTTGCTTTTCATGTTCATCTCCTTGTCATCGACTGCGGCCGCTTCGCTGGCGTGCGCGTGATGCCGAGGCGCATGCACAGGCATAAAGCGTCGGGCAGAGGCCGGCCAGCGGCGGCGCACCGCGCCGCTCACGCTGACCTGATTCATGGTGGTCAGAAGCGCGAGCCTGTGCCATCGACAGAACATGAAGAAATCGTTAACCGTGCATCGACGGTATGTGGCGAAAGTGACGCGAACTGGGCAGGGCGGCGCACATCGCCCTAGTGGCCCCTAGTGGCCGGCGTTAGCCTGCCCGGCGCCCGCGTGAGGCGCGCGTGGAAACGATGGAAAGCGTGGGCACGCGATCTGCGCGGCGAGCCCGCGCCTGCTCGCTTGACGACAGCACTCATCAGTGACCGTCATGTTTCCCCCACGGCCTCCACCCTTCGTAGACGATGCGCACGATACTGCGACTTAGGAAGCCAACGCTCACCCCAGCTTGCGGTCTGCTCGCCGGTACGCCTCTCCTGCCTGGAAGCGGTCGAGCCGTTCACTTGCTTCGGCGGTCGCCCACAACGGGGCGCGGCGCAGCTGCTCGTCGTAGGCGGTGACGATTCCGGCGAACAGGTCTGCCGCCTCACCGTCGAGCCGCCACTCGCCCGTGTCGCGGCCGCGGTCGAACACGGCCGAAATGACGGCTTCCGCGACGACCGGCTGCTCGTACGTGGCCGAGCCACAGCCCGCCTCTGCGATAAAACCCATCAGGATCATCGTCTGCGTTAGCGTCTGCGCGTCGTGCTCGCTGCCGGCGCCGGCGCGCATTGCTGCGAGTGCCAGATGGATCCGCAGCGCGAGCTCGTCGGCGGTTGTGCGGGACATCGGCAGGAGCATCGTTCTGGCGCGTCGCGCGCGTGCCGCGTTGGGACTGTGCGCGAAAGGAAGGGTCTTGGGCATCAGGTTCCGTTGGTGATTTCTTGGGCCGCCAGTTACTTAAACGCTGCTGTCCGGCGAAGCGGCGCCGCGCTGTGCGACGAACGCTTCGACATGCCGGATCGCCAGTTCGCACTGGTCGAGCGACAGGTTGTGGATCGATCCCGGGACAGGCTCAAAGCCGAGTTCGCCGGCGACCCAGCGGATCGCTTTCGCGCGAGCCTCGAACGCGTTGACGCGATCGCGTCTGACCTTGCCAGCGACAAGCGGCTCGAGCGCGTCGTACAGGCGGCTCTTCGCGTCGCGCAGGGCCGCGTCGGCGAGAAGTCCGAGCGGCACGTTCCGTGTGCTGCGCGAGTGGATGCCGATCCACGCCTGACACGCGGTGCAGGCCCATAGCGCGCCGCGGTCCTCGCGGTAGGGATACTCCGCTTCACGGTATTTCACCAGCGCGGCGCGAGCGCCGCAATAATCGCACGAGGGCTGGGGTAATGCCTTGATAGGGCGACCGACACGCACGGGATTCCTTCTGGCTGAATTGCAGATTACATTATCCGCCAGTTGGGGCTCGCGAAATCCAAAGCAATGAATCGAGCCAGCACATCGCGGGAGCGTTCAATTTCTTTGTTAATGGCAAATGTTGAAGTAATCTGCATTGTGGCCGAATTGGGGCTCATGCGGTGACGCATAAATCGACTCCCAACGTACGGTCGTGATTGGGACTCGGCCGTCGCGCTGTCGGCTGCACGGAGATCGGTTGCCACGCAGCAGCTTGCCCATCGGCGTTTTTCGGGCACACTACGGGCATCTTCGCTCAGCCTCAAATGCCATGCCCCATTCGTTTAAGCCCACCGTCGAACAGCAGGCGGTCGTAGATGGGGTTCTTGGCGGGGTCGACCTGAAGATCAAGGCATATGCGGGCGCGGGAAAGACTTCGACGCTGCGGCTGGTTGCCGATCATCTCGCCGGTAAACGCGGCAGCTATCTCGCCTTCAACAAGGAAATCGCCGAGCACGCGCGTCGCGGCTTTCCGTCCAATGTCAGCGCGCGCACGGTGCATTCGCTCGCGTATGCATCCGTAGCTTCCGCCTTGACCGCGCGCTTGAACGTCCCGGGCGAGCCACCGCACGAATTGGCGGCCCGCTATCGGCTCGGACCGATACAGGTGCCGACCATCACCGGCAAAACCGTCGAAGTCGCGCCGTTTGAAATTGGTCGGATGGTTGCCGACGGCCTGGGCAGGTTCTGCCGCTCGGCGCAGCTGCGGCCAGAGGCTTCCCACATCCCTGTCGACGAAAAGGTACATGAAAAGGCAGCCGACTGGCTGCGCGAATCGTTGCTTCCCTACGTGGTGCGTCTGTGGAATGAAAGCACTGACCCACGCGGGCGCAGCGCCATTGTGCCCGACGTCTATTTAAAAGTCTGGGCGCAGACAGAACCACGTATCGATGCGGACTTTATCCTGTTCGACGAGGCGCAAGACAGCGATGGCGTCACGCTCGCGGTGCTTGGCCTCCAGCGCCACGCGCAGATCATCTACGTCGGCGACCCCTACCAGCAAATCTATGAATGGCGCGGCGCGGTCAATGCAATGGCTCAGATCGACGCGCCCGAGCGTGCGCTAACCGAATCCTTCCGCTTCGGACCCATGGTCGCTGCGCTCGCCAGCCGTATTCTGGGATTGCTGGACGAGCGCACACCCATTCGCGGTCAGGACACCATCGGTTCGATTCTGGTGGACGACCGTAACGTCTCTCCGCCCGTCGATGCCATTTTGTGTCGAAAGAACGTGACGGCCATCTGGCAACTGGCCGCGGGCGTCGAAGCCGGTTATAAGCCGGCGATCCGCATGAATCCCACTGAAATCGTCGCGTTTGCAGACGGCGCCGATCAGTTGCTGGCCGGCAAGCGGGCTTTCCGGCCAACAGCATTTTCGTTGTTCGAAACATGGAAGGACGCCCAATCGTTTGCCCGAAGCGCGGTAGGGCGCGACTTGCTGCCGATCGTTCGAATCGTCGACGAGTGTGGAACCGCCTATCTTCGAGAGCTGGCGCGACGAGTTACGCCCGTGGCAGACGCCGACTACGTGATCTCGACCGTGCACCGCGCCAAGGGGCTGCAATGGAAACGGGTGAAGGTCGCCAACGATTTTCGCTTCAAGTCGGTTGACGGGCGCCTGATGCTCGACGAGGACGAGTTGCGCCTGCTTTACGTGGCCGTGACGCGCGCACAGCATGTGCTGGACATCTCCGAGCTGCGCGAGGACCTAATACGGCTGTTCAACTCGCGTCGGTGACCGCATAGGCGTGCTCCGCACAAGTAAGACGCTCAACGCCGATGTTTTGTGCGGCATCGGTGGGTCGCCACCTATAGACCCCGTGCCCCGTATCTCACCGTGACGAACCGACATCTACGCGGTAGCTTCAGGAACCTGAAAAACAAAGCACGGTATCGACATTTATGATCGTCCCAAATCGACCGAGGTTGTGTGAAAACGCAAAAGTACTCGGTTTTCGGGTGTCGCTTTACCCTTCCCGAGTTGCCACCAAGCCAATACAGCGCGATCTGATGGGTCGATTTTCTAGAAGACCGCATTCAACACGTGTTTTCACACAGGTGCGCCGGGAGACCGGCAAGGAGTAAGTGGTGCAAGTCCACTGCGATGAAGGAATAGCGAACCACATCGGCCCCGAGCCGTGCGCAGGCATCCGCGAGGATGTCGGCGAAGCGTCGGCAGGGGTACGTGCAGGCCAGCCATTGAGCCACGATAGAAAACTGATTCCGGGTGCCGACGCTGTCTGTGTAGCGGAAGGCAAAACGTCTGAGCGCGCAATCGCGAGCGCCCGGATGACCCGGCGTGGTCGTAGAACCTGGCATGTGCGCACGCTCCTTGTTAGGGAACCGGGAGATCTCCAGTCTGGCCTGTCGCAGGATGGACAGGTCCGCATCGGGAAGGCGAGGAGCCGTAGCCGATGATGAACGGACGGGAGAAGTCAGACTCCGCCGTAGTAGCGATGAAGCCTGCGAACAAGGCTGGGGAACCAGCTGCGGAGTGGGTGGAGCCAAGGGCGGGGACCAAGGGGAACACGGGTCAGCCACACACGCACCGGGCGCAGAACCGGGCAAGCGTGCCACAGCGGCTGGAACGTGTACGGCAGGCTGCAAGACAGCGGAAGAAGGAGCGGTTCACCGCGCTTCTACACCACGTCACAGTCGACCGACTTCGGATGGCATTCTTTGCGCTCAAACGCAGTGCGGCTCCCGGAGTGGATGGCCTGACGTGGCGGTACTACGAGGCAGGACTGGAAGAGAATCTCCAGCGCCTGTTCTCGCAGGTACAGAGCGGAGCGTACCGGGCACTGCCTGTTCGGCGACAGTACATACCGAAGCCGGACGGCAAACAGCGCCCGCTGGGGATTGCCGCGCTGGAAGACAAGATCGTCCAGCGTGCGGTGGTGGAAGTGCTGAACGCGATATACGAGGAAGACTTTCTTGGTTTCTCGTACGGGTTTCGGCCCGGGCGTAGTCAACATGATGCGCTGGATGCGTTAGCGACGGCCATCACCCACACCCCGGTGAACTGGATTCTGGACGCGGACCTTCGGAGCTTCTTCGACTCGGTTAGCCAGAGTTGGCTAGTCCGTTTCATTGAGCACCGGATCGGCGACCAGCGCATCATCCGCCTTGTGCGCAAGTGGCTCAAGGCGGGTGTTCTGGAAGACGGAGAGCTGAGCGTCAGTGAGACCGGTACACCACAGGGATCAGTGGCTTCACCGCTGTTCGCGAACGTGTACCTGCACTATGTCTTCGATCTCTGGGCCAACCGGTGGCGACGGCGGGAAGCAACGGGCAACGTGATCATCCTGCGGTATGCGGATGACATCGTTGTCGGCTTCGAGCACGAAGCTGACGCGCGGCGCTTCTGGGACGCGATGCGATCGAGGCTGGAAGAGTTCTCGCTTGAGCTACATCCGGACAAGACGAGACTGCTGGAGTCCGGCCGCTATGCAGCGGTCAACCGCCAGAGACGGGGTCTTGGCCGACCGGAGACCTTCACCTTTCTGGGTTTCATCTTTATCTGGGGCAGATCTCGTCGCGGGGCTTTCCAGTTACAGCGGAAGACCCGAGGGGATCGCATGCGGGCGAGACTCAGGCAGATCAAGGAGGCGCTCCGGAAGCGCATGCACGAACCGATTCCAGTGCAAGGGCAATGGCTCAGGCAGGTGGTTCGCGGATACTTCGCGTATCACGCGGTGCCTACCAACTCGCGGGCACTCGTCGCATTCCGACATCACGTCACCGATCTATGGCGGCGCACGCTCCGGCGGCGCAGTCAGAAGGACGCCATGACGTGGGAGCGAATGAGACGAATCGCCAATGCCTGGCTTCCGCCCCCTCGAATCCTTCATCCGTGGCCTGATCGGCGCTTCGCCGTCAAACACCCGAGGTAGGAGCCCGGTGCCCGAATTGGGCACGCCGGGATCTGTGCGGGGGGTGCTCAGTAATGGGCATCCCTACCGCAATCCTCGACCCTTCACGGACATACGTTGCGGATCACGGTCAACGGCCGCTTGCGAGGCTATTCGGCCGTCGGTGAGCGCATCGAATACGCATCCCACGCGCTCGACGGTAAGCGGCACCCTCGGACCTGCGTTCGTCTATTGAGAGTGCGTACCCGCATACGGTCGTCATCGCGCCTATACGCATCTGATGCGCGGCTCAGCGCAAGCGTTTCGCCGCCCTTTACGTACGCCGCAGCAATGGCGATCGCAAACCGTACAGTAAGCGCGAGAAAGAATCCACCAACTCCCATTGAAGCTCATGAGGCCGCACCGATGGATGCGCCCGAGATGGCGCCAAGGGGATTCACGCCTTTCATCCAGCTGGTACTTGTCGCGCGCATCTCGGTGGGATAGTAGCTCGCCGCCAGCGCTGCCCACTGACTCATTCAAATTCAGTAAGGTCCAGCGCACTCAACGGAATGCTCCGGGCCTGTTTCTTTCGTGCTTCATCAAGCTTATTCCAGCTGCTCTCGACTACTGCGTAGTACTCGAACATTGCTTTACTATAACGATGCTGTCACGCCTGTGAAATTGGAGGTCAACCTGTATGGCAAATCACACGGTACTTGTTTGTGGCAATTTCTTTGATGGCGCCGGGGATTCACTCCGCGGTCCCACTGAAATCCTCATCGAAGACGACACAATCGCAGCAGTCAATGAATCGGTTGGCCGGTCGGCCAATGCACAGGTTATCGATCTGTCAGATCGAACGGTTACGCCAGGCTTCATCGACACCCATGTGCATCTGTTCCTCGACGGTATGAACCTGAGGCTGCAGATACTCGAGTCGAGCGCGTCAAAAGCGCTCTCTGGACTGCATCTGGCTCGACAGTACATGCGCTTCGGGTTCACGACCATGCGGGATATGGGAACTTTCGACGAAGCGTGGCCCGGCATCGACTTGCGCAACGCGATCGACGCGGGCATCCTGCCTGGCCCTCGTCTGATTATCGCGCCTCACATGATCAGCGCGTCCGGCGGACATGGAGACATGCAGGGTGCGTTTCCGTGCCGTTGTCACAGAGGGCTGTCGAAAACCGCCGACTCTCCGGGGAAGATTCGCGAGCTGGTCCGCTCGGAGCACGCCCGTGGCGCTGACTGGATCAAGACAATGAACACGGGTGGCTACATGAGTTTCGGGGACGACCCCGCCCGGGTCACCTGGTTTGACGAGGAAATGCAGATCGTTGCCGAGACAGCACACCAGCTCGGCGTACCGGTTGCGGTTCACACCGGTGCTGCCGAAGGTTGCAGGCAGGCGCTTCGGGCGGGTGCGCGCAGCCTAGAGCATTGCTACCTGATCGACGACGAAGGCATTGCCATGGCCGAAAAGTCCGGTGCGTTTCTCGTTCCAACAATGGAAATGACGCGGGAAGACAAAGCGATGCTGAGAGCGGGAACCTTGCCAAAACAGGCCGTCTGGAAATTCGAGCGTGATCTTGATGAAATTGAAAGAGCCCAGCGCAGGATGACGGCGAGCAGCGCCAAGATAGCATTCGGCACGGATTGTGGAATGTTCCCATTTTCGCGGGGTATCTTCGAATTCCAGGCGATGGTTGAAGCCGGGCTCTCGACTGCGCGTGCACTCAAGGCTGCCACCAGTGTTGCCGCAGAGTTGCTACAACAGACTGATATCGGCGTATTGGAGGTTGGACGAAAAGCCGATATTGTTGCAATGGAGGGCGACCCGATTGCCGACATCGCTGTCACGACCAAGGTCGATTTCGTCATGCGCGGTGGTCGCGTCTACCGTCACGGCGCCTACGATCTGCTCATCTAGCAAAGCAGCGACACGAAGACTGTGCGCGCGACGATAGGAATCGTGCGGTTACTGTTCGTTGCGTGATTTCCATGACGCTGGGTCATAATTGTTGGCATTGAAACCCTCGGCCGAGTGAAAAAATTCAACAAATAATTGAACTGGATTACGTATCGGTCATCTGTCAGTCGCCATCGGCGTTGCGGACCTACCTTCGCCGCCGCGCTAGCCCGAGCTTTAACTTTTCAAATAGCCGGAATCCCCATCAGCGCTGGGTTTCGGCTATCTTTTGGGACTATCATGTAGCCATGTAAAATAGTATTAATGTATTGCTTCTCTGCGAAATTATGCTTTAATAAGTGTTCATGTATATCGAACACGTCCCCAACCGTAACTCGCCCCCCGCGATCCTGCTGCGTGAGTCCTATCGCGACGGCAACACGGTCAGAAAACGCACCCTCGCCAATCTCTCCTCGCTGCCCGCCGAGGTCATCGAAGGACTGAAGGTCCTGCTGCGCGGCGGCGTCGCGGTGTCGTCCGCCGATGAGGCCTTCGTGATCGAGCGCAGCCTGCCACACGGACACGTGGCGGCGGTGCTCGGCGCCGCGCGCGCCTGCGGCGCCGAGCAGTGGCTTGCGTCGGCGCCTGCCGCGCTACGTTCGGTAGTGATTGCGCTGCTGGTGGCGCGGGTGGTCTCGCCTGCTTCCAAGCTCGCCACCCATCGCATGTTGCGCGACGAGACCGCGACCCACTCGCTGTCACGGCTGCTCAAGCTGGGTGAGGTCGAACTCGAGCAGGTCTATGCCGCGCTTGACTGGCTGGGAGAGGCTCAGGAAGGCATCGAGAAGCGCCTTGCCCGGCAGCATCTGGGTGGCAGTACGCTGGTGCTCTATGACCTCACCTCCACGTGGGTGACCGGCCGCTGCTGCGAGCTCGCCGCTCACGGCTACAGCCGCGATGGCAAGCGCGACGATCCGCAAATTGTGTTCGGTCTGGTTTGCACTCCTGAGGGCTGCCCAGTGGCCGTCGAAGTCTTCGCCGGTAACACCGCCGATCCGGCTACCGTGGCCTCGCAGGTGGACAAGCTCAAGCACCGCTATGGCATCGAGAAGCTTGCCTGGGTGGGCGACCGGGGCATGCTCACGCAGGCGCGCATCGACACGGTATTGCGCCCGGCCGGACTGGACTGGGTGAGCAGCCTGCGCGCGCCACAGATGGCCGCGCTCGCCCAGGAGAAGGGACCCTTCCAGCCGTCGCTGTTCGATGAGCGCAACCTGCTCGAAGTCACCAGTGAGGCGTTCCCCGGCGAGCGGCTTATCGTGTGTCGCAATCCGCTGCTGGCCGAAGAGCGCACCCGCAAGCGCGAGGCCTTGCTGCAGGCCACCGAAGCAGAGCTGATGAAGATCGCCGAAGCGACCACGCGCGCCCGCAACCGCCTCAAGGGTACCGAGGCGATTGCCTTGCGCGTGGGCCGGGTCATCGATCACTACAGGATGGCCAAGCACTTCGAGCTGAGCATCACCGACTCGAGCTTTAGCTGGGAGCGCAAGACGGTACAGATCCAGCAGGAGGCCGCACTTGATGGTCTGTATGTGGTGCGTACGAGTCTGCCGGCAGCGGCTCTGTCAGCCGAGGCGGCCGTAACGGCCTACAAGGGTCTGGCGGTGGTGGAGCGGGCGTTCCGTTCGCTGAAGACAGTCGATCTGCAGGTGCGCCCGGTGTTCCATTGGAATGCCGGGCGCGTGCGTGCGCACGTCTTTCTGTGCATGCTCGCTTACTACGTCGAGTGGCACATGCGCGAGAAGTTAAAGCCGATGCTGTTTGACGATGAATACGTCGAGCAGGCGCGTGCGGCCCGGCCTTCGCCGGTGGCCAAGGCGCGACGTTCGGACCAGGCCAAAGCCAAGGACGCGACCAAACTTGGCGAGGACGGCTTGCCGGTTCATAGCTTCCGTACGCTGCTCGATGACCTGGCGACGCTCACCTACAACATCTGCCACACGCCGCTGAATCCGGACGCCAAAATCGTCATGTCCACGCGGCCCACACCGGTTCAGGAAAAGGCCTTTCGCCTTCTGAACGTCAGCCTTGGTTGTACCCAGTAGCCGTCCCCCTCGCGCGCGCATAACCGTGATAAATCAAAGGATTATGCGCGCCGGCGCTCAAAGCTCGGACTAGTTCGACGCTGCGCTCGATTCTCGACAAAATCATCGCCTGACGAAATCGCTACAAATCTGACTGCTGGCATACGAAAAATCGATCTTGTCCAAATTCTGTCCAAGTTGTAGACAGGAAATGGCATCGATCCGAAAAAGAAGTAACAAGTGGCAGGCACGCGTTTGCCGTGCGGGATACCCGGCTGAAACAAAGTCGTTCAACGTCCGTGCCGATGCGGAACGATGGGCGCGATCCGTCGAAACCGAGACGGATCGTGGGAGTTTCGTCAGTCGCAGTGAAGCTGAAGCGAATACTCTCGAAGACATCATCGAGCGTTACATCACTGACGTTTGTCCCACAAGGCGCAGCGGTGCGGACGAAATATCGCGGCTTCGGGCTACGTGCCGCACGAAACTGGCGAAGCTCAGCATGGCGGCGCTGACACCAAAGGCAGTTGCGGCCTATCGGGACGAACGTCTAAAGAAGGTAAAGCCAGCCACGGTAATTCGAGAACTAGCGTATCTGTCTGCGATCATCAATCATGCACGTCGCGAACTGGACATCAACATCGCGAACCCCGTCTCATTGATCCGCAAACCGCCGTCACCCCAAGGTCGAGATCGCGTACTGACCGACGACGAAGAAACACGCCTTCTTGCGACATTGGCTCCAACCGGACGCCGGAACACATGGCTGCTTCCGGCAACAATCCTGAGCTTGGAAACGGCCATGAGACGCGGCGAATTGATTGAATTGCGGTGGTCGAACGTCAATCTCGACGCCCAGACCGCGTACTTGCCGATCACGAAAAACGGTACAGCGCGAACCGTCCCGTTGTCCAAGAAGGCAGTAAGCATCTTGGCCGACCTTCCCCGTTCCATCAACGGCAGAGTAATTCCCGTCAAAGGAAACACGCTGCATGCGGCATTCAGGAAAGCTTGCAAACGGGCTAACATCGCCGATTTTCATTGGCACGACCTGCGACATACCGCCATCACCCGATTGGCGCGTAAGTTGCCGAATTTGATCGAACTGGCGGTAGTATCTGGACATCGCAACTTGGGAATGTTGAAGCGTTATTACCATCCGTCTGCAACCGAGTTGGCACGGAAGCTAGACTGATAGGTTCCAAGGGTGAGACTCTTCCGCGTCGCCAACTCTGCTGCAACAGGACGCACGGAATAGTGGCCTTCCATTGCTTGCACGGATGTCCGTCAATCACATTGCACCGTTCGCCTTGCTTTGGAGTTCCCCGACCGGTATATCATGACATGAGATATACCACCACCATTCATGTAAGCGTGGGCAGTCAATGTGGCATCTCGCCGCATAGATTTATTCGACCGAACATGTTCGCACCCTTTCAAAGGAATCTAGCCATGCTGACGCAGAAAACGAAAGACATCGTGAAGGCCACCGCACCGGTTCTGGCCGAGCATGGCTATGACATCGTCAAGTGCTTCTATAAGCGTTTGTTTGAAGCCCATCCCGAATTGAAGAACGTGTTCAATATGGCGCATCAGGAACAGGGCCAGCAGCAACAGGCGCTTGCGCGGGCAGTCTACGCGTATGCGGAAAATATCGAAGACCCCAGCAGCTTGACGGCAGTGCTGAAAAACATTGCGAACAAGCATGCCAGTCTGGGCGTCCGACCGGAGCAATATCCCATCGTAGGGGAACACCTGTTGGCTGCGATCAAGGAAGTGTTGGGCGACGCCGCAACCGACGAGATCATTTCCGCGTGGGCACAAGCCTACGGGAATCTGGCCGACATTCTGATGGGCATGGAGAGCGGCTTGTACGAGCGGTCTGCCGCGCAGTTGGGCGGCTGGACTGGCTGGCGCACCTTTGTCGTTCGCGAAAAGCGTCCCGAAAGCGACGTGATTACGTCCTTCATCCTTGAACCCGCTGACGGTGGTCCCGTCGAGAACTTCGAACCCGGACAGTTCATCAGCCTTGCGATCAACGTACCCGCCTTGGGGCTACAGCAGATTCGCCAATACAGCCTGTCCGATATGCCGAATGGTCGCAGCTATCGAATTTCGGTGAAGCGCGAAAGCGGCGGCACGCAGCCACCGGGCTATGTTTCATGCCTGTTGCACGATCACGTCAACGTTGGCGACGAAGTCAAGTTAGCAGCACCGTATGGCACTTTCCACATCGACGTGAACGCCAAGACGCCAATCGTACTGGTCAGCGGCGGCGTGGGACTGACCCCCATGATAAGTATGCTCAAAAAGGCCGTGCAAGACCCGCAGCGGCGGGTGATGTTCGTCCACGGTGCGCGTAACAGTGGGGTCCAAGCCATGCGTAACCGACTGCGGGAAGCAGCGAAGACATATGCCAATTTCGATCTGATCGTGTTCTACGACGATCCCCTTCCACAAGATGTCAAGGGACGGGATTACGATTACGCGGGGTTCGTGGATGTCAAGGCAATCAAGGATGAGATTCTGTTGCCCGATGCCGATTACTACGTCTGCGGCCCGATCCCGTTCATGCGGATGCAGCACGACGCGCTGAAAGATTTGGGCGTTCGTGAAAACCGTATCCACTATGAAGTGTTTGGGCCGGACCTGTTCGCAGAATAAGCGGAAGCTGGCGGGAAGCGTTGGCAGGCGGACACCGTCTTGCATGCTTCCCGTTCGCACGACCTGCGTCACACTGCGATAACACGTCTGGCGGGGAAAACTGCCAGATTTCATCGAACAGGTTGCAGTATCAGGGCATCGCCACTTGGCGATTCTGAAATGGTCCTACCATCTATCCGCCGCCGACTTGGCGACAAAACTCCGCTGAACCCATCGGAATGATGCCGCAGATCGGTGGCCGGTCCGCGCACTAGCCGCCGATCTGCTTGAATCCCTTTTCACCAACGGCGCGACTTCAAAGCCGAGACGGGTTCTTTAGCGTATCGCGAATTTCACGCAACAGCAGAACGTCTTCAGGTGTCGCGGCGGGCGGCGGTTCCTGACGCTTGCGCAGGTTGTTGATGAACTTGACCATCAGGAAAATGATGAACGCGAGAATGATGAAGTTAATCAGCACCGTGATGAACGTGCCGTAGCCGAACACAGCGACGCCTGCCGTCTGTAGGTCCTTATACGAATCGGGATTACCTTTGAAGGATGGCGGTATGTGACCGAGCTTGACGAACAGATTTGAGAAGTCAATACCACCTGTCACGACGCCGACGACCGGCATGATAAGGTCTTTGACCAGTGAATTTACGATGGTCGAAAACGCGCCGCCGATAATCACACCGACTGCCAAATCCATCACGCTGCCCTTCAGGGCGAAGTCCTTGAATTCCTGAACAATGCTCATGTGCAGTTCTCTCCGGTTAAGGACATCTGGACGCTGCTTACCGCATTGCTATTTCGCTGTTGCTACTGACATGCTTTCCCATGATCCGGGTGAAACCCTTTGGCCTTGGCGTCTGCTTCGGACATGTATGCACCGTTCTTGGTCTTGCCGTAATACTTGTCGTTCGGGCAATGGTAGACCTTGGTGTTGTTGTTCACCCAGACCTTTCCCGCCCCACCACCCGCAGCGGGAGCCACGGTTGAAGCCGCTGGCGTTGGTGTTGCTGAAACGCTGGATGCGGCACTGGTCTGGGAAGCTGCTTTCTTATCGATGCCACCATGACCCCGACACGCGCCTTTGAGCGTTGCACCGGAATACGGCGTCCGTCCTTGCAAACGGCGTTCATGGTAGCAGACGGCGTCGCGGAAGCTGCGACTGGTGCGCTCGTTTGAGCGAAGGCCATCGACGACACCAGAAGAGCGCCAATAGCGACTGACAGGAAAGGTCTGTACATGTATAGCATCTCCAAAAGACAAGCAGGCTCTTATGAACGTTCCCGGCAATGTTCGCCACTGCCCGTGGATCAGGAATACGGAAGGGCTTGGCGACCGATGACCCGACTGCTCATCTGCCGCTCACAACATCGATTTGCCTTGAGCAAGAATTTTGTCGCACACCTGCTTTGTCATCTGCTGTTTCAGGCCGCCGCCGCTCAGGTCAAGTTGTTTGCCATCGCCGCTATTCAGGACGCCCTTTGAACCATCGGTATAGCCGCTGTCAGACGAAGATGAACCACCCGGCAGCTTGCTCATCAGGGAATCCTTGACCGACGATGCGCCGCCGCCCAGATAGTTGTTTTTGATACAAAATTCCAGAACACCCGCGACGTTACCGGTACTGCTAGATGTCAGTGATTGCAACGAGAGTCCGTTACCCAGCCCGCCCAAGCTGCTCAGTCCACTGGACGACCCGCTGTTTCCACCTTGATTGAGAAGGTTGCCCAATTGCGCGTTGGCCGTGGAAAGGGACAGCAAACCAGCGACCAACAACCCCTTCGCTACGGTGCGACGCCTGCGTGTGTTCATGACATCCCCTTTTTGCGGAAGCGAATCAGCTTTCACTATAGTGCCTTTCAGAGACACCACGGTTGCGCGAAGCGAGCGGTTATAAAAAAACCCGCGTAGCGCGGGTTCACTCGGCAGCAGCGGTCAGTGGCAGCGCTTTTCCCAATGATGGTGGACCTTCACCTTGTGGCAGTGGTGATGGTTGTCATACGCATAGGCCGGTAAAGTTGCGCCAGCAGTTACGACAGTAGTAACCAGCGCAAGAATGAGTTTCTTCATATTAGTTTCCCTGATGTTTGACGATGCATTCCGATATTACATGACCGTCCGCGCACAATGATGAAAATATTAAGTCGTGCGGGGATTGGCGACCTTACTGGTTAATGCGTGAGCCGCCGCAAACGAATCCACTAGCGGCGCTACAAGGTCAAACCCGCGCAACTGCGCCAACCAGCGCATCAGAATTCCACCAAGCCCAAATCGTATTCCTGCAAGACCACCGGCAACTGCGGCGGTCGTATCTGTATCGTTGCCGAAACTGATCGCCGTTCGAATCACGTCCTGAAATGATTCTTCTTCCAGTGCCTTGCGGGTTGAGTAAAGGGTGTCCACAACATAACCAGTCCCACGCGGTTGATCGGTCTTCGGGAACCGTCTCAGCACTTCCAGTTCGGCCAGAAACTCCTTCCGTTCCGGCTGATTCGGCCAGTCTGCGTAAATCTCTTCGAGACGTTCGTCGGCCCAAGACCAAGGGTCTGCGAGCTTACGTGGCTATCGCCAAGGCTGCGGGCAAGTACACCGGACGCGAACGGTCCCACGACTACGGCGCTATCCGGGCATGGCGGACCGAACATGGCGCAAGCATCAGTCAGACTGCGGAACAGTTCGGCGTCGGCACTGCCACGGTGAAGCGGGCTTGTGCCGAGCGTGCGCCAACAGCCTGATGCGGTTTCCGAATGAGTTGGCAGCGAAGCGAATTGGAACCCGCTAAGGGTGAGCAGTTCGACCGCCGAAGATGATTCTGAAGCGGGAGTCATTCATTCCCCGATGAGGCATGGGTAAGCGCCTATGGAAGCACCATCGGCGTTCGCTTTCAGTGGCAGTGCATATGGCGCGGTCGTTTCCGTTACGTCGGCGAACGACCCGTTGCGTGAAACAGTCGCTCGATTGTTCGCCCATCGAACCGTTGCCGCGCCATCGGTCCAGCGGCCCAAAACAGTCAGTGCAACACGCCAACGCGATCATGCTGAATCTAAAGGCAGTGCCAACAGAAAAGTGAGATATTAAAGAACCGGCAAAACAGGTTTCAGCAAAAACATGAACCAACTTGCGCTCAACTCCCGGCAACAGATCAAAGCCCGTGCCCGCTTGATTGGAGACAGGCTTGACCTCAAAAATTATAAAATTACTGATGCGATCGGTACAACACCTTTGACGCTCAAGGTGGGTGCCGACGACGGCGTAGCGGTGTTGTTTCGTTATGGCGTTGTTGTCTTTTTTGGCGTGGATGAAGAGAACGAAGCCAACTTTGTCGAATCTCTAAAGATACTGACAACCAACGTTTATACCAATCCAGAAATCGAAGAACTGGAAATTCACTGTGGTAAATCTGGCTTGGGGGTGCAGAGTGGCGTGGTGTCACTAGACCAAATTACGTTAGAAAAGGTGCAAGTAATTGCGGACGCACTTGGGAAAAGTCTAGTCTTGGCGCTCTATGAGAAAGAAGTCGCAAGTAAATTTGATGGGATCGCACCCTTAGCCTTGGAACTGGCAACATCAGGTAAGGTAAGCGCGGACTCCAAAAGCCTTCTGTCCAAGATCGGCAATCTGATACTGATCGAGCATCGCATGGTAGGTCGCGCCGAAATAGGCGACAAGCCGGAGACTCTGTGGGAATTCCCGTTTCTCGGTGGTCTTTATGCCAGCCTTGAAGACGAATTTGAACTGCATGAACGTCAAGCCGCGTTGGAGCGCAAGCTGAACCTGATCTCGGACACCGTGCAAACTTTGGCAGATATATTAGAGAATAAACAAATTCACAAATTGGAGTGGTACGTAATCGGATTGATTTTCTTTGAAACCATTCTCCTTCTCTTTGACCTTGTTCGGCGACACGCATTCTGAATGGCGTCAAGTTAGTGCGCCGCTCACCTTCGTAGGGAAGCAGAAAGACTGTCTCATGCGACCTTTTACTTCGCGTGCGGTCATGCCGAGAAAGCGTCGAACGTGAACAGCCTGTCGTCACGATGATTGAAATTCAGTTGCAAGGAAAGCACATCACGTTCTTGATGGCTGCGCGTGCAGTGATAGCCGATTCGTCATTCAGGCGTGTTCGCTTCCTTCCTGCGCGATGCGCGAAGGTCCGACCAGTCGATCAACGCGCAAGGCACGCCATCCGGTCCAAGTTGGCCCTGCTTGATAGATTCGTCTTCCTGATCCCGATGCGGATCGCCGACGCTGACATCCAACTCGCGACTTGCCATCAATCGACCTTCACGAACGCGCATGATGGTCTGGCGGCTGGTTTTCATCTCGCGTGCAATCTGCGCAATGGGAATTCCGGCATTCAGGTTCTCCACCACGACAGCACGCTGTGTTTCAGTCAGCGCCAAAGGTCTGCCGAACGCCTTTCCTTCAGCCTTTGCACGGCGGATGCCAGCATGCGTTCGTTCTATAAGCAAGTCACGCTCAAACTCAGCGACGACGTTGATGACCTGCATCGTCATCTTCCCTGCTGGACTGGTCAGGTCAACGCCGCCAAGCGCTAAGCAGTGGACGCGAACGCCGATGACTTCCAGACGTTCGACTGTTGCGCGAACATCCATCGCGTTCCGTCCGAGACGATCCAGCTTCGTCACGATCAGCACATCGCCATCTTCCAGCTCGTCGAACGGCGTTGTCAACTTGCCGCGACTGAAGCGGAAAGACGGGAGGGACGCGCATCCCTCAGAAAGCGTAGGAGGGATTTCGGGTGACTTCGGTGAATTCGCGCCAGGCGACGAATCTTGCCGCGAGTTGTTTGCGGTAGAGTGAGGCGCGCAGCAGATGGCGATTGAACGCGAAGTGTTGCCGGATGGGTCCGAAGCAGGAGAGAAATGCCTGCGTGCGTTTCGGGTCGCGAAAGCCGCGCATGCGACGCTCGCGTTCGCGCGTCGGTTGGTGGCTGTTCTCCGCCCGGTTGTTCAGCCGCGCTGCTGCTTTGACGAATACGTGCTTCACATGCGCGAGCTCGGGAATGTCGGCCTTCGCCGCCGGAATTGGTAAGGAGCTCCCGTCCCTGTGGCGCCTGCGCCTCCTGGTGCCATCATGATAGCCGTTGCACATCTGTGGAAGGGGAAAGTCATGAACGCAATTACCCGTGTTGGTGTTGATCTTGCCAAAAATGTCATGCAGATCCACGCGGTCGATGCTGGTGAACATGTTGTGGTACGTAAGGCCATTGCGCGTGAGAATTTCATGAGCTGGTTTGCCAACCTTGCCCCCTGTCTGGTGGCGATGGAGGCGTGCAGCGCTGCGCACTATTGGGCGCGCAAGCTCCGCGGTCTCGGGCACGATGCGCGGCTGATTCCCCCGCAATTTGCGGCTCCTTACCGCAAAGGTGGCGCTGGCGTCAAAAATGACGCCCTCGATGCTGAAGCGATCTGCGAGGCAGCCAGCCGCCCACACATGCGTTTCGTGCCCGTCAAGTCAGCCGCGCAGCAAAGCGTGCTGGTCCTTCACCGCATGCGCACCGGTTTCGTGGAGGAACGCACGGCGCTCGTGAATCGCTTGCGAGGCCTGCTAGCCGAGTTCGGCGTCTTCCTGCCGCAAGGCATCGGTCGGTTCCGAAGCCATTTCGTTGACCGTGTTGAGGATGGCAATAACGAACTCGCCGGTCCGGCCCGTCAGGCGCTGATGCATGGCTGGGCCCAATGGCAGGCGCTGGATGAGCAAATCGGTTGGCTAGACCGGCAGATCACCGAACACGCCAGTCACGATCCACAGACGCAGCGCTGTATGGCCATATGTGGCGTGGGCCGAATCACCGCATCTGCCGTCGTAGCGACCGTGGTCAACGCCCGTCAGTTCAGAAACGGCCGGCAGATGGCCGCCTGGATCGGCCTCGTTCCCAAACAGAACAGCAGCGGCGGCAAACAGCGGCTCGGCCGGATCACCAAACAGGGCAGCGACTACCTGCGCACGCTCCTGTTCCAGGGCGCCCGATCGGCCATTCTCACAGCGCACCGACGCGATGACCGGCTCTCGCGCTGGATCGTCCAGCTGCATGCGCGTATTGGCTACTACAAGACGCTGGTCGCGGTTGCCAACAAGCACGTCCGCATCCTCTGGGCCGTATTGGCCAGGGACGAACGCTTCGATCCATCCCATGCGCCCGCCCGCAATGCAATGGCGGCGCACGCATGAACTACAGAACAGAAAGTGCAATGCCACCATGAATTGACTTCCAGGCGCAGCACGAATCACGCAGGGATAGCGACAGGTCAGACCGACAGCGGGCGAACTCGAGCAGCTATCAGGCGCTACAGTTCTTGTATTCGCCGTCGCCGGAATGGAGTCCCGCTGTGCGGTTACTATCCGGGCCCGGGCGCAGCAATCACAGCGCCCAAACAGGCCGTTTATAGGTTTGCAGTCTGCCTCGTCTGCCCTCATGCTTCCGTGCACGCGCTGACAACACAGGATTCGACGTATGCCCTATTAAACCCAGCTTGCAAGAAACGGAAGCTCCTTATAGATAGCTGCGCAACTGGTCAGTGACGATCTTGCGCGGCACCTCAGGACAAGCCGCCAGCACACGTTTGAAGAATCGTTTCGCCGCAGCCTTGTCGCGCCGCTTCTGCAGCAGGATATCAAGTTCGGCGCCATGCTGATTGACTGCCCGCCACAGTAGATAAGGCTCACCGCGTAGCGTCACAAACACCTCATTCAGATGCCACGTGGTGCCGGGCTTGCGACGAGCAGCCTTGACACGATGCGAGCAGCCAGCGGCGAATTTGTCGCACCAGCGCCGCACTGTTTCATAGCTGACGATTACACCGCGCTCGAACAGCAACTCTTCAATGTCGCGCAGGCTCAACTGAAACCGGAAATACCAGCGAACGGCGCAACTGATGACGGCGCCAGGGAATCGATGGCGATGGTACAGCGACGGGAGTGGTTCAGTGCGAAGAATGGGACGATCGTGAGCGGAAGGAGAATGTTTGTATAAAAGCGCCCGTCCGAGTGTCAGACCCGGACGGGCGCCGTTGCCCTGGCGATACTTACTGGCAGGTCTTTCCGTGATCGGCGTGGAAACCCTTTGCTTTTGCATCTGCCTCAGTCATGTATGCGCCATTCTTCGTCTTGCCGTAGTACTTGTCTGTCGGGCAATGGTAGACCTTGGTACTCGTGTTGACCCAGACCTGGCCGGGGCCGCCACCGGCTGCCGCTGGCTTTGCGCTGCTCGCGGCGACCGGAGCGACAGGAGGGGCCGCACCTGCGGGAGCGCTAGCAGCCCCCGCTGCGCCGCCCGATGCGCCGTACCAGGTCTTGATACCCTTATGACCAGCGCAGGCGCCCTTTTTCGAAGCGCCCGAATAGGACGTACCGTCCTTGCAGAGGGCTGTTGATCCGGCCGGCGCGCTGGCCGGAACCTGGGCATAGCCAGCAGTTGCAACGAGCAATCCGGTCACCACTGCCATGGAAAGAAACGTTGTTTTCATCGCTGATCCTGTAGGTGTGAGACGACGTAGGTTCGATCAGTGTCGCTCGGCCGCCCGACACTGATTGGTATAACGCAACGTCGATGCGTTTGGCTGACATGTTCCGGTGCGCAATACTGTCAATCTTCGTAAAATCAAGCCGGCAGTCTCCCTTTCATTTTGAGTGGCTGGAATACCGCCGGCAGATGCGGCTTTGAAGGCCCGCTGCGCCGTTGCCGCTGTCGGTTATAATTCGATCGTTGTTCAACTGCTCAGTAACCTTCGAATCCGTGTCTTCCAGACGAACCAGATCCTCCGGCCGGCCCCATAAGCCCTTGACCAAGGCGCTTCTTTTGCCGATGGACCGCGCGTCGGTAAGCGGGCAATCGCTCTCCATCCATCTTGCTTTGGTCGCGTGCCGTACCGGTCACGGAAACAGTCATCTGGTCAATGAACTCATGCGCGCGGTCTACCTGAGCTGGTTTCTGCAGCGCGCCGGCTATGGCACCTGTCAAGAGGAGCGTTTCAAGATTGCAGAGTGCGCCATCGAAGCGACCTTGGCACAAGCTCGCGAATCCGGCACATGGCAGTTGCCGGCCGAGACAGTTGAGGATTTCGAAACGTTGCTGGCGCTTTACGACGGTCAACTGGCAAATGCACCGCTGCACGCCGTTCTCGCGGCCGAGCAGCGGCTCAGGACTTTCGTCACGGGTACAGCCCGCTCGCCAATTCCCTGAACCCGTTCGAGCATATGGCGGTGCGAGGCAATACGCGTACTGTTGTCGCCCGGTTGATTTCAACGAACCGGGGCGGCCGCGTGAACTTAGCGTTTCCCGCAGCATTCCTCTTTCCCGACGTTCTCTCCGGGTTCCACTTCAGCCAGTTTTTCCAACGCAACGATGGCCGCAACCTTGATCACGGGGCAGAGTTGACGCGGCCGGTCGTTACGGAGTGCCGATCAATATGCCATGAGGCGGAAGCCACCAGAAAACGCCACGTCGGCCTGGATTGCGCGGAGGCCCCCCATCGGTTACTGTAACGACACCACAACAACAGGAAGGAATCGATAATGAACAAGCACGAACTGGTGGATGCAGTCGCGTTGGCGACGGATAAGAGCAAGGCCGCGACAGCCGGGACGATCGACGCGGTGATCGCCGCTATCACCGCCGCGGTGACGAAGGGCGACACCGTGCAGCTGGTCGGTTTCGGTTCGTTTTCAACGGGTGCCCGCGCTGCGCGGGTTGGCCGCAATCCGTCGACCGGCGCCGAAATCCAGATCGCCGCGGCGAAGACGGTGAAATTCACCGCCGGTAAGGCGTTCAAGGATGCCGTGAAAGCGGCTTGACCTGCATGGAAAGCGGGCGGTTTGGTGCAGCCCGCCCGGAGCGCTCAAGCTCCGATTGACCTGCCCTCGATCGCTGTTAATCCACGGCTTTTAACTCGGCTAATCGTGCGATTCGTGCAAGATCTGGCTGTGGTCGCGTACAGAGCCGCTCGCAGCACGGCTCGGGGGCGCCACGGTTGTCGCGCAACAGACGGATGTGCAAATCATTGATCGATAAGAAGTAACAAACCACCTATAAGGAAAATGCACGAAAAATACGTCAACCCCATCGTGCAAGGCCACGCCCCCCCGCAGACAGCGTCTGGTCGCCTGCTCTCACTACCAGCGGGAGCAAACAGGCCGGACAGCCTCCCATAGGCGTACACCTTCACATTGCGATTGCGAGTTCGCCTCCCATACAGCTACACCTTGAGCGACGGGCAGTTAAACGGTCATTCGAAACCGGACCGGGCTCCGGTGCATTGCTGGCCGTGGACTGGCCGGTAATCTTGCGATGCGACGCGATAGTTAGGAACCGGTTGCGTGAGCGATCAGGGGCCTGCGCCACTGGCCGGAGGGCTAGGTCAGATTGCCAGCAAGCGCCGCGACAATCCTTTTCATCTGCTCATCCGAAACGCCCGATGCGCGGCCCACGCCGTCACGCCACACGGCCGATTCGCGAATGGCGAGTTGGGCCTTGAGGGGCTTGCGCGCGCACGCCATCGCCAGCAGTTTGAGCATCACGTCGAAACCCGGCGCACCCGCGCCATCCGTGGCTGCGGCTCTCAGGGCACCCAGCTCAGCCCCGGCGCGCGCGAGCTGGTTACGCAGCACCGAAACCTGACGCTGATGCGATTCGCTTGAGATCTGCGCCTGATCCGTCAGCGCCTCATTTTTCGTTACTGTTACGTTAATTGATGTCGTGCGCTGCCGCTGCCGGTAGGCCGCCTGCCGTTGCGCGCCGGTCATCGCATCCGGCTTTCGCGGTCGTCCCCGTCCACGCTTGCCCTGCCCTGTCTCAGGTTTGTCCGTCAGATTATTCGATACGTCACGCATATTGGCTTCAGATCGAATCAACAATCCTATTTGACGTCACCGTTACGAACATTAAAAACGTGACGCGTGACGCTGCACGGATGCTACCGGGGGTTTATGCTGAGACGGTCTCCTCCATGTCTCCTCCTGATATGGACTAAGCCCGCCCCCACTGAGGCGGGTTTTTTTCGGTAGCACGTGCTACTTCCGGCCCCCGTATGACGGTGCCAATCAGCCGCGATGCCGCACAATTGCGGGCCTATGTGATGCGCCGCTCGCGCCTGGCAATCAATCGACATCCATGCAGGCAACGAGGCGGAAAAATCGCGGCCCGCTCGCTGGGCGAAAGCGTGGGGCCGCGCTGTTGGTCGGCTTTCATTGCTCCGGGAGGACCACGCTCCCGAGAATGCCGGTCAAGATTGTTGCCGTTGAAATTGGTAACGCAACTGGTTTGCGCAACGCTCGCACGGCCGCCGTTGATTCCGCGCCGGCGCTGCTTAACCGATCGTTTCGGCAATCCCTTTACCGCGGCCACGGGCCGAGTTCCATCAACTGACGATCGCATCTCCAGCGCCTGTTCGCCGCGCCTGATTCGCGAAAGAACCTTGAGACGATCCGCGGCGCTGTGACCGGATTCAGGGATCGTTACAATCGCTATTGGTGTCTCGAACAATTGGGCATAGTGCCGCCCCTCGAAACCCGTCCGACTTCTGTCAATCGCAAGGCGACCTGAGTTGCGAAACCATGTCCAGGTAATCCGAGCCGGTACAATGAATGAAGATTCTTGAATACACCGGCCTTGACACCTCTCGCGTCAAGGCCAGCTATCGCAAGGTGGCTGATGCCATCGCACGTCACGACTTCCGCGCCGCACAGGTCAAGAAGCTTGCCAATCTTAGCCACGGCAAGTTCTACCGGGCCAAGCTCGATGACGCCGACCGGTTGCTGTTCTCCCTGATTCGCCACGGCGACGAGGTCTGCGCGCTGATGCTGGAAGTGATCGCCAATCACGAGTATGACAAGTCGCGCTTTCTGCGCGGCGCGGCGATAGATGAAGGCAAAATTCCCGACATTGATGCGGATGAGGCCATCAAGGATGCGCAGCCCGTGCGCTACCTGCACCCGGAGCGCACGGCGATTCATCTGCTGGACAGGCCCATTTCTTTCGATGACACGCAAGACGCCGTCTATCGCCAGCCGCCGCCCCTGATTGTGGTCGGCAGCGCCGGCAGCGGCAAGACGGCGCTGACCCTCGAAAAGCTCAAGCACGCCGAAGGCGAGGTGCTTTACGTTACCCACTCCAGCTACCTCGCGCAGAGTGCCCGCGATCTGTACTACGCCAACGGTTTCGAGCACAGCGGGCAGGAAGCCGTGTTCCTCTCCTACCGCGAGTTCGTCGAATCCATCCGCGTTCCACACGGCTGGGAAGCCACCTGGCGGGACTTCGCAGGCTGGTTTGCGCGCATCCGGCAGACTTTCAGGGAGTTCGACGGCCATCAGGTCTTCGAAGAAATTCGCGGCGTGATTGCGGCCGGGGCCGGCGGCGTTCTATCGCGCGACCATTACCGCACGCTCGGCGTGCGCCAGTCCATCTTTCCGACCGACCAACGCGACAGGCTCTACGATCTCTTCGAGAAGTATCGCACCTGGCTGACAGAGGCGAATCTCTATGACCTCAATCTCGTCGCCCAGGAATGGCAGGCGCTGGCCGCGCCACGCTACGACTTTGTCGTCATCGACGAAGTGCAGGACATCACCACCGTGCAGTTGGCACTGGTGCTGAAGACCTTGAAGAAACCCGGCCACTTTCTGCTCTGCGGCGATTCCAACCAGATCGTTCATCCCAATTTTTTCTCATGGAGTCAGGTCAAGAGCCTGTTCTGGAAAGACCCGAAGCTGGCCGAGCGGCAGGAACTGCGCGTGCTCACCGCCAATTTTCGCAATGGGCTGGAGGCCACGCGCGTCGCCAACCAGCTGCTGAAAATCAAGCAGCGGCGCTTCGGCTCCATCGATCGCGAAAGCAACTTTCTCGTTCAAGCCGTCGGGGGGGAGACCGGACAGGTCGCGCTGATGCCAGACAAGGACGCCACAAAGCGCGAGCTTGACCATAAGATCCGCCAGTCCACCCAGTTTGCCGTGCTGGTGATGCGCGACGAAGACAAGGTGGAAGCAAGAAAGCACTTCGCCACGCCCTTGCTGTTCTCCATTCATGAAGCCAAGGGCCTCGAATACGAGAACATCGTTCTCTACCGCTTTATCTCCGATCACCGGGCTGAATTCAGCGACTTTGTCGAAGGGGTCACCAGCGCCGATCTGGTTGTTGAGACGCTGGATTACCGGCGCGCGAAGGACAAGAGCGACAAGTCGCTGGAGGTCTACAAATTCTTCGTCAATGCCCTCTATGTGGCGCTCACGCGTGCGATCAGGAATATCTACGTCATCGAGTCGGACACCGGGCACCCGCTCTTTGGACTGCTCGATATGGACCTCGGGCAGGTCAGGGTGGAGGCGAAACAATCCACTGTTGAGGACTGGCAGAAAGAAGCGCGCAGGCTCGAGCTTCAGGGCAAGCAGGAGCAGGCTGAGGCCATCCGCCGCACCATCCTGAAACAGACACCGGTGCCCTGGCCCGTGTTCAACGAAACGAAGATCAATGAGCTGCTGGTCAAAGTATTTCGCGAACAGGCACCCGGCGGGAAGCTGAGGCAGCAGCTTTACGACTACGCCACCTGTTTTGATGAACCCCAGCTCGCGCACTGGCTGCTCAAGGAAGCGAGATTCGACCAGGCGAAAAATTTTCCGCAGCAGCGCATGCCGCTGGGACGCAAGACCTACGTCCCTTACTTCGCCGGCCATTTCAAGGACATCCTGAAACAATGCGACCAGCACGGCATCGAGCATCGTCTGCCGATGAACCAGACGCCGCTGATGGCCGCCGCCGCCGCCGGCAACGTGCCGCTGGTGGAAGCCGTGCTGGAGCGCGGCGCCGACCGCGAGGCCGTCGATCACTATGGCTACAATGCCCTGCACTGGGCCTTGCGCGAAGCTTTCCGCGATGAGAAATTTGCCCGCGGCCCGCTTGCCGCACTGTACGAACATCTCGCCCCGGCCAGCGTCGACGTGAATACCGGCGATCGACTTGTACGCATCGACCGGCACCAGTCCGAATACTGTCTCTTCCAGACGCTATGGGTGCTGTTCAAGTCGCGCTTCACCCACTGGCAGCCCAAGGCCAACGGCGCATTTGACACCCGCGCCATTCTGGAGGCCTGGCAGCATCTGCCCACCAACGTGGTACTTCCTGAACGCAACAAACGTCAGCATCTGTCCGGCGTGCTGGCGAGAAACGAGATTGAACGCGAGTACGCGTATAACCGGGCGCTCTTCATGCGCGTGGCTCAAGGCTGGTATCAGTTCAATCCGAAACTCGCCGTGCGTCACCGGCAGGGCGATGAAGAACGCTGGACACCGATATATGCCGCCCTCAATCTGCCGCTGATCAACGAATTCTCCTGCCCGGACGGCTGGGAGAATGTGTCGGATGCCATCGACCACTATCTGGCGTTGGCCGGACTCCCCAAACGCACCACACCGATCGCCGCCGAACGCCTGGTCGCGCGGGAAGAGGATTTACAGCGGCAGAAGGAAGCACAGTTAGCCGAAACACCTGCGGCCTCGTTGCACGCGGCCCGGTCACGGCAATTGGCGGAGCAGGCCGCCGCCGGGCAACTGCCCGCAAAATGGGGCACAAGAGCTGCCAAACGTGGGGAAATCGAACGCCTGAAACGGGAAATCGTGAAGCGTCATAAGCGTTAATCGACAAATTTTCCAGCAGGGAGATGCCTGGTCTCTTACCGTGACTCCGCGTAGCCGAAACGGAAAGGCCAGCGCGGCAACCATCAGCTGGTCGAGAAATGGTGCTGGCAACGTTACGGCAACCGGCGCGGCGGCACAGAACCTCGACGCCAGGACACCTCGACGATCCTGCGGGTAATTAACGGGCGCAACAGCGCGCAATTCGACATCGCTGTCACGGACAGTTGCGCAAGGCATTGAAGACAGGGTTGACCTCTCGCTGACCGTGCTCGCTCAATCCAGACGCGGCAGCCTTCCTCGAGTCGAAGCTGACGGAGGCGAGCTGGAACGGTAGTTCTCTCCACATCGGCTTGCCGGCGACCCGCAAATGCGCAATCACGCGATTGCAGTCAAAGCCAGGCAGTTCGATCGCGAGGCGAAGTGCAGCGTGGTCTTTGCGCAATGTTTCATCTGTCAGCGGCATCGTGGGTTCTCCATAAAATGCCCCTGCGGGCCATCTGTGAATGAATGAAAAAAGGCGCGGGCCGCAGCCCGCACCGTAAAAAGTCCTGACTTCCGAGGGCAAAACTTTGTCAGGACCTGAGAGACCGGCTGCGCGTCACGGACCAGATTGAACGTTTCCGTAGCGGTCGTTCACACCTTTCTTCGTATCCGGTCCAACGCTCTGGCACTGGTTCGTGAAATCGCTGCGGGCATTCGACGTGCCTGTCTCATCGAAGTGGCCGTGGTGAAATTTCACGATGGAAAAGTAACCCGTCATATAGTTTTTGCAGTCCCCGCCGGCACTGCCACCGGCGATCAGTCCGGCGAGACACAGGACGGCACCGCAGGCGGACGGATTGTCGTCGTCGGCCAGCGCCACCGTCTGGGTGGCGACCGCGCCGCAGATTAACATTGCGATCAGTCGTTTCATGAGATCTCCTGTCAGGTGGTCAGAAGGCGCAGCGCCGCAAGGGCTCCGACCGTGAGTGCCGCCGAGCCAAGCATCGCGCACACGGTCCATGCGGCCAGTTCGATCCGGCCGATACCACGACCGCGGCCACGCTCCTCACGCAAGACGTCACGTAGCAGATCGCGGCTTCGTCCGTTGGCCTCGTCGTACTGCCTGAGCGAGATCTCGCCAAGCAGTTGGTCGCGGGCCTCCGAAAACCGTCCCGCTTCGGCCAGCACGTCGGTGCTCGATGCTGCGAACTCGTTGAGGAACTGCTCGTAGCGGGACGTGAAGCGCAGCAGCGTCAGTTCGCCGTCGTCCTTGAACCGCTTGCCGCTCGCCTCGAGGAGCTGCGACAGTTCCTTCACGTCGCGGCGCAAAAGCGAGAGTTCGCCCAGCACCGCGCCGATCAGTTCCTCACGGATCGAATCTTCCGGCGCGCCCATCAGTGCACCAGAAGCCGGAACGCGTCGTCATGCTCGCGTGTTACACGCGTGGCCAGTCGTTTGATGGCGACCATCTGACGGATATGGGCTCGCTGGGGCGCCGGCGTATCGTCCTCCATTGACCGTGCGTTCCACGCAACATAATCCGTTGTGTCGCTGTTGACGTCAGTAATGGTCTTGCCGATCGTCTTTATCTTTTCATAAATCGGATTTTCATAAATGACTGCGGACGGATCGAGAACAAAGCCACCCACTGCCGCATGACGCGTAAACAGGCGACCGAAAACCTTGTCCAGATTGCTCTTCGGATCAACGAAGTTGAACAGCAATCTGATCCGGTCGGATGCTACGCCCAGGGCGCTCAACTGATCGAGCGTGGCTATCGTGTCGAGCTGTTGCTTCAGAGGCGGTACGGTCGGAACAATGAACATATCGAAGTCCTCGTGTGACCCGTCGTAGCTTTGCATCAACGCGATAAAGTCTTCGACGTTGGATGCTCCCACGTCAACGACAACGTGTCGCATGGTCATCATCCGGTCCTGCAATTCATCGAACTGTTTGCCGCGCAAGGCGGCGTTCCCGGTACCATCCGAGTTGATCGACTCGATCGATATAACCTCGGCGCCTTCCAGTCGAGGTGCCAGAAGGTGATGCGCAATGGTAGTTTTGCCGACGTTGCCCGAGAAATTGATGACAGCGATTTTCATGGTGCGTCTCTCCGGTTGTTGTGTGAGTCGCGACCGCGCGCGCAGCGTCGGTCACGTGTTCGTTACGGTTCGATTTCGAGCGTCGGCGAGTCAGGGCCGGCCTCCTGGGTTTGCGCTGCGGGCTGTGCCTGTTCACGCGACGATTGCTGCCTATCTCTGCCCTGCCCGGCGCGCTCCCGCCCGATCTGCTCGCGTACCGCCTCGATCGTCGCTTCGCTTACCTGAGGCATCGGCACGTCCAGTGACCGGTTAGCGGCGCGCGCCGCGGTCACGGCGCTTTCGAACTCCCCCATCAGCTTCTCCTGCTGCTGCTCTGGCAGGTTTTTGATCTCGTCACGCAGCACCTCGCGCGCTGCCTGCGCCTTGATCCGTTCGCGTGCTTCATCGAGCGTCTGCTGCTGTTCCTTCGAGTATTTCCACTCGCCGTTCAGAAACCGCTCGCGCGCCTCGACGATCCGCCGGCGCTCGTCGCCCTCCCGCCGTGCGCTGGCAAGCGCTTCGCGCTGCTCACGCGTGGGCAGGCCAGGCACATCGGGCGAGGACACAAACCACTCGTTGCGCCGGCTCGTGACCGTCTTCGGCGCGAGCTCCTTGCCCTTTTTGTCGAACTGGCGCTGCTCGGCTGTCATGCTGCGGCTGCCACCCTTCTCCAGTTCGATCTGCTGGCCCGTCTGCACGCCGCTCTCTGCGATCGCACGCTCGAGGTCCAGTCCCCAGACCGTGCGCTCGCCGGCCTGCGTACGCACGGTCGCGTAGTAGCTGTCGTTCTGCTTTTCATCGTGGTTGAAAGGCGCGGGCCCGTGCGCCACCAGTACGCCCGCCGTGACACCGGCCGGCGTTGGCGTGTCCTGAACCGGGCTGGCCGGTGTGGCCGACAACGGTTGCGGGGCGGCCGTGCGGCCGCCTTCGGGCGCGGCGCTTTCACGCCGCGGCGCGGCGGGCTTCTTTTGCCCTGCGGCGTCTGCGGCCTCCATCTCATTCGTGCGCGCCTTGTCCGGATCATTCGATCGCTCGCCAGCCCCGATGCGCATCGCCTCGCGCGCGGCGGTCAGTACGGCCCGATCCTGCTCCTGGGGCTTGAATCCACGCGTCGGCATGCCAGCGAGCTCGGCCGCGATCCACGCCTGTCGACGGAATTCCTCGCTACCCTTGAGCTGCAACTCGCCCCAGTGCTTCGCCTTCGCGACTTCGACCATGTGCGCGATCACGTCGCGGTCCTCACTGTCCGTCGACAGCGAGCGGCCCCTGTCCTCGAAGTGCACCGCCTCGCTTTTGCGATCGAGAAACTTACCCTCGTGCGCCACGTACTGGTTGGCTACCGACTTCGGCACGTCGTAACCAGTCTTCTCGAAAATCGGCTTCGGCCGGATGGTGTTTTCAGTCTGGTCGCGAGTCTTCCCGAGCGGCTTGCCCGTTCCGTCGGCTGGCCTCACCGCTTCGTCAATCGCTGTGCTGGTCTCTGTATTGGTCGACGAGTCGCGTTTCAGCAACGCCTCGGCCTTCGCGCGATCCGCCGCCCGGATTTTTTTCAACCGCCCTTGCGTCGTGCTGTCGACAGGGGTCCCGGGATTGAGCGGCACCCTGCCGGCATCCGGCTCGTTCGCCGGCGGCGTCGACCGGGCACGTATCGCCGACGCGTCGTCGGAATTGGCCGCGCCACGCTCGCGGTAATCGATCAGGTCGTCGGGAAATTCGATCTCGTTCATACGATGACTCCTTGCGGTTCAGGTTGGGGCGGGGCGACAGAGCTGTGTGCGTCCGCAGTCGACGCAGTTGCGGCAGCCGCGTCTGGCAGGACTTCACGCAGGTAAGGCATCAGCTGGAAGAGCGACGCGCGTATGCTGTGACGGTTGGTGAAGTGAACAGGCGCAAGCACGCCGATCTCGTGCTCGCGCACGTCGCGCGGTGGACCGGCCGACTGCCTGGCCGCATCCGCGGCAGCGACGCCCTGCTGCGCACGGCGGGCGGCATTCTGCGCGTGCCACCATTGCTCGACGTCGATCCTGGGCACGGGTGCACAGAGCTCGCGCGCGACGAACGCAGCGTGCTTCATCTGCTGTTCGTCCGGAAACTTCGGGGTGAAGCCGAGCCAGGCGCGTCGGCGGTTGGCGTTCTCCAGCTTCGCCATCACCCCTTGCAGGTAGGGGCTCTGCCGCACGAGCCGGTCGACGAGCTCGGCGTCTTCATAGAAAAACGCCTTCTCGCACAGGATCGGCTCGCAGCCCTCGATCGTGATGATCTGTTTGTTGTGTTTCAATGCACGCAGCTCCTGCGGCAACATGAGCGGCCTGCCGTGCTCCGACTCATTGGTGCTGGTCGACGAACTGCGGCCGCGGCTGCGGCTGCGCGAGCGCGCCATATGGGTGAAGGTGCCCAGCATCTTCGAGTACTCTTCCGACTCCTTCACGGTGCGCGGCGCATACAGGCTGCGCATCTTGCAGTTGATTGCCAGCGTTTCGGCGCCGTGCTTTCCGTACAGCTTCGGATCCTCGAGCTGCGACATACCCTGGAAAATCAGCATCAGTCGCAGGTTGTAGCCCGCAATGAATGCGTTGGCGGTATCAATGATGTCGATCTTGCCGGGCGCTGCAAACTCGTCCAGGACCAGCGCGCACTGGTATTTCAGCGCCGGATTTTCGGCGGGAAGCTCGCGCGTGTTCAGGTCGATCAGCTGCGAGAAAAAGAGATTGACCAGCAGCGCACCGGCTTTCAGATCGCCCGGCTTGATGCCAACGTAGATCGACATGCGCTTTTTGCGCACGTCGCCCAGATCGAAGTCCGAGCGGCTGGTTGCCGCGTCGACGACCGGATTGCTGAAGACGTTCAGGGGCGCGGTCATCGTCGATACGATGTTCGCGAAGGCCTCCTTCGATTGCGACAGGAAGCGGTTCAGCGCATCGAGACACTCGAAGGTGAGCGCCGGCAGCGCGTCAGTCGCATTCACGCGCGTGCTGACGATCGACGAGATGTGTTCACGGATCGTCCTGCCCTTGCCGGAGGCCTGCCGCAGCACCTCGCCAAACGTGCATGGCAGCGAGGGCGTTTCCAGCAGATACAGCACAATCCCGATGAACAGGTTGCGGGCATTGTCGTTCCAGTACTTCAGACGCGCGTCGACGCTGGACGGATACAGGTGCTCGCCGATCGTCATCACGTCGCCCACGCGCGTATAGGGTGCGCGACGCTGGATGTAGTCGAGCGGGTTGTACGCATGTGAGCGGCCGTCTTCCGAGAACGGCGCCCACAGGTAGGTTTCGTGACCGCACGCACGCCGGTAGCCCGACGTATACAGGTAGTTCTCTTCCTTGACGTCCTCGACCACGACCGAATCGGGATAGGTGAGAAGATTCGGGATCACAAGCGACGTGCCCTTGCCGGAGCGGGTGCCGGCGGCCGCCATCAGGAAATCCTGGCCGTAATACTTCAGATATTCACCCTTGTACTTGCCGACAATGAACGGCGGATACAGATGTTGTGAATTCGTCATGGTTGTTTTTTCTCCAGCAGGCCCGCTTTCACAATGTCGCCGCGGGTCGCGAAGCGGGCCTCGCCAAACTGCGCGAGGCGCTTGCGCCCCGACACAAGCGCCATCGTAATCACGACCACTGGCAGGCCGGTAATGACCACTGACAGCAGCGTGCATACCTTGAGCGCGCGCACAACAGCAGGCACGTCGCCGAAGGCATGCCAGTAGTCGTACAGCGTGAAGAAGCCCGCGCTGCCCTCCGGCAGCTTCTGCATCTTCGCGAAAAGCTGGCCGCCGGCGAACTGGCCGAGGAACGCGAAGCCGCACAGGATCAGCAGGACGATCACGAGGGGGATCAGAATGCGAAGCGGTTTCGGCATGGCCGGTCCTCAATGAATGGCTAGGTGGATGGCCGAGTCGATATCGGCGCGGAAATTCAGATGCGTTGTCATGCCGCCATCTCCTGTTGTCGCAGATGCGCGCTCAGGTCGCGATGCAAGTGCATCGCGTCGCGCACGTGATCGTTGGGTCCGTGGAACTGGTTGCCATTCGCCGCCGCACATCGGTCGATCGGCTCCCACAGCAGGTAGCGCCACTCGTCATCGACTGGGTAACGCGCGACCGGCCAGCCCGACCGATGGATCAGCGCAAAGGCGCCCGACGGCCGCCATCTGCACTGGGACGCGTCATCGGCGGCCGCCTCGACATCGGCAATCGCGGGAATCGGGAGATCTGCGTTCACTGCGTGAACCTTCCGGCTGGATGGGTGGAAAGGATCCGAAGGGCGTCGCGCTGCGCGTCGTCCAGCCCGACGTCGGTGATGCCTTCGCAGCCGTGTGCGATTCCCGGCGCCGTAGAGCCGGGTGAGCGCACGGGCCTCTGCGCTCGCAGCGAATGCTTCGTCCGACGACGGACGCATGCGCCACCCCTCGATCGCAGCCTCGATATCGCCGATCGCGAAGTTCATAAGCCGTCCTCCCTGCGTAGGAGCCAGTGCGCCGTGAAACCGCGCGCCCACGACGCCGCGTAAACAAGGCACAGCGCGAGCACGCCGTACTGATGCGCTCGCCACGCCATGTCGAACCAGAACGGCTGCGCGGCCAGCCCGAAGATGCAGGCCCAGCGCCGCCAGTGCGCACGCCGGTCCTGCGACAGGAACACGGCGAGCGCACCGCAAAGGCTGATCGCGATCTGTTCGATCATCTGCGCCGCAGCATCGGCGCTCATGAGACACAGCCCAGCAGCTGCGCCTTGCCGATCGGGTCGTACCAGATCTCGGCGAGCCGCTTGTTGCGCATGAAGAGAACCAGATCAACCGTTACGCGCACCTGTTCCATGATGAATTGCCAGTCGAGCGTCTGGCCGACCGCGCTCTGCTTGATCAGCGTTGCGATGCGCGACGGTGCCGACCGCGCATCGTTGCAATGCACGGTTGTGATGCCGCCGGGCGTCCCCGTATTGAGCAGCGTCATGTAGTCCCACGTCTCGTCGCCTCGCAGCTCGGCCAGAAACACACGGTCAAACTTCATGCGCAGCGTGGAGCGCACCAGTTCCTTCGCCGGCAGCGTGTCGCTGAAGAACATGTGTACGCGGTTGGGATGGTTTGGCAGTGACAGCTCAGGCGTATCCTCAATCGTGCCGATCCGTTCATCGGACGGCACGAGATCCGAGAGCGCCTTGTTCAGTGTTGTCTTGCCGGAGCCGGTACCACCGGCGAGCACAATGTTCAACCGGTTGGCGACCGCAAGCTCGAGCATGCGCGTGACGTTGCGCTGACTTTTCGCATCAAGCATCTCGAGCTCGAACGGCTGAAGGTCGGGCGACACCGACATGTCGCGACGCGGCGACACGTCCCGATAGCCCTCGAACCATCCGTTGCGCTCATAGTCGGCCACCGGGAAGCGCACGTCTGACGGGATACGGATCGTGATGGAGATCGTGTCCTGCTCGCAGGCCGGCTGCATCAGCACGTGCCCGCGCTGGCCCTCAGGCAGCACCACCGGATGAATCGGCTCCTTTGTCGAAAACCTGCCGCCCTTCATCACCGTCAGCGCGTTGGCGAGCTTGAAGCACGCATCCAGCGAACAGGCCGGTGCGTCATGCCGTCGCCATCCGGCACTGCCCTGCGTCCAGATCTCGCCCGGACGGTTGATCGCGACCTCGGTGAGGCTTCCATCAAAGAAGTATGAGATACCCATCTGCTTCAGGAAGCTGCGGGCGATCGTGCCCTTTTCGATTACATCGATGACGACTGCGCTCATTTGTACTCCTATGTGGTTAAGGGTCACATCCGCTCATCATCCTGCCGGCTACGGTCAGCGAGGCGTGGTGCCCGTATCCTGCGGCTCGACCTGCACTGATACGCGATACGGGCGTCGACCGTCCGGCACGCTGCCGGCGAGCTCGCGGAGGATTTGCGCCGGCGACGTGGAAATAACCGTTGCATTCAGGGGCACGGCCGGCCAGGTCAATTTCCAGGCCGCACCACCGATCGCCGCAGCCGCGCATCGTCCCGCTGCAAGCCAGATGCGCGATGTGTGCGCCGGCTGGCGAGCGTAAATCGGTGGGGTGTCGTCGGGCTGACGGTTAGTTGCGTGCGTCTTCATTGCGTGACCGGCCGCATGGTTGACTGGCTCATCGGCGATCTGACGCAGTGGCAAGGCATCTGGAACCACACGTGCGCGCCGTGCATCGACCCGTCCGGCCAGCTGCCGGACCGTGTTGCCATAGAAACAGACACGCAGAGCGTCGCGCAGCTTTGTCCCGAACATGTCGCGATCGAGCCCATGCAGCGGGAAATCGTCCGGGCAGGTGATCTTCAGGTTCATGGGTCCGTTCCTCATTGCTGTCCGTTCTGGCCAATCGCGTTGCCCTGCGCGTCGACGTTCTCGTACACGCGGCTCAGGTCAATGTCGCGCGCCACAAAGATATTGATTACCGATCCCTGGTTCGAATACGCCGTCGGCGGGATATTGATGGTGTTACGCAGCGTCTCTGCTGCCACGTCCTGCGTGGCGTTCGAACTGTTGGAGAACGTGATCGTCTGGCCCGAGCCAGTCGCCTTGTTCGCCAGAGCCTGTCCGAAGTCGCCGATGAGACTCACCATCAGCGCACCCTTGAAGCGCTGCCAGAAATGCTCGTCGACGTAAGCCGGAATCCCGGCGGCGCCAAGCGGATCGGTAGCGGGCGAGTTCAGCGGAATGTGCACGTCGCCGTCATCGATCTCATCCCAGATTGCGCCGATCACGCCCTGACCCTGCATAACCGCATCGCGCTGCTCGCCCTTCGCCATCGCGCCCTTGCGAACGAGCAGCGTCGTGCCGTCATCGGACCACACGTCCTGCGCGATCGGGCATCCGATCAGGCCCGGCCGGTCGGTACGGATCGCCGTCGCCTGTCCACATCGGATCATCGTGTTGCGACTGAGCAGGTAATGCCGGTTCGGCCGGAACGAGGCCTGCATCGGCTGCAGCTTCGATGGCTGCAAGGACTGATCAATCGACGAACCCTTGCCGTCGCCCGGGTCCGTCTTGCCAGGTGAGCCGGACGTGCCGCCTGCATTGCCGCCGCGCAGCGCTGACAGGCCCATCGACTTAGCCATCCCGGCCAGACCGCCGGCGACCCGGCCGCCGGTTCCAGTGTTGCCGCCGCTGTCACCTGGGGTTTCATTCGCTGCAACGGGGCCATCGTCGCTCTGGCCAGAATTGTTGTTCCCGTCGTTGTCACCATTCGAAACGAGTACGCTGCCCTGCAGGCGGCGCTCGGCCGGCGTGAGCGGCCGCGGCCGATTACTCACGGCCACCGCCTGTCCGTTCGCCTGCGATGCCGCGCCGGCCGGTGCTGGAAGGCGGGAATTTGCCGCAGCTGCGGCCGCAGCCGCCGACGCTGCCCGGGCCTGCTCGGCTTCCGCACGTCTGATCCGATCCTTCTGCGTTTCCAGATCCCCACTGGCATCATTTACGCCGCTGTCCTTCGGCTTGTTCAGCGCCGCCTCCTTCGCATCCTGATGCTGCTGGAACAGGCGTTGCAGATAGATCGTGACGCCCGATGCACCCAGCGCAATAACAGCGAGCGCGACCAGCACCAGACGTAGCTTGCCCACGCGTGTCTTCCGGCGCCCCGGCAGGTCGAGCGAAGGCTGCGGTCCGACGTCGGTCGGCGCTGCATGTTCGATATCGTTCCGTTCAGTCATGCCGTGTCCGCTCCCCGATCAGTTCGTCGACACATCGGGATGGTCGCGCTCGATGCGCGCCCTGCCTGGCACCGATGAGCCCGAACGGTTGTAATGGCCATCGGGCGAATAGCCGTCATTGCGGATACCCAGCACCGCCTGGCCGTAGCGGATAACAAACGACTTCGAGACTTCGTGCACGACAACCGTGTCGCCCTCCATATGGAAGTTCGCCGTCGCCTCACCGCCGTCGGGCAGTTTCGTGAAAATCGTTGGCAGGTCACGCGCGGTCGCATACTTGAAGTACGTAAAGCGGCCGTCGTCCCAAAGGGCGGTCGGCGCGAGTGCACGATCGCCGCGCATCATGTATTGGATATTGGCGGCGGGAACCGACGTCACAGGATCCGCTTTCGCAACACCCGCGCTGTTCGCGATCGAGGCGGGAACCGCTGGCCCGTTGCCCTGCTGACTGGTCTGCTGACTACCCAGCGCCGCGCTCACCGTTGCCTGCCGGCGCTGCTGCGCGCTCGCCGCTTTGGCACGCGTGTCCGGATAATCGAAACGCAACATCCATGTCGCCGGCTGCGAGACTGACACGTCGACCAGCGACAACGAATAGGTGCGCCGGTTGGTGACGAGCACAAGATTGGTTTCTGGCTGCGGCGCACCCGGTTTCAGCATCGCGCCGCTGTCGTTGATGGCGACGTGCCAGGCCCTGGCGTCTCCAATGCCCTCGCCGCTGTTAATGATGTGTTCACCTGGCTCGAACTGGATCATCACCACACGCCCCGGCATGGTCGCCACGCGATACGCCTGGTCCGGATCGTAGGTCGCACACTGGATATGCGGGTCCGAGCCGCAGCTGTGCGGCGTTTCGAGGGCTCGCGCGTGGATCGGCGCCAACGCGAAACCCAGTGCGACCGCCGCCGAGCTCGCTGACATCCGGACCGTTCGTCCCTTCATGCGCCACCTCCGGCTGCCTCAGGGGCAGATGCCGGCGCAGCATCGGCGGGCGCGCGCGTCCAGTCGCGCGTGACCTCGTAGCTCGTGCAGCGAAAACCGTCAGCGTTGAGATCCTGCTGATCCTGCTTTTCCGGAACGTTCACACGCTCGAAGGCGACCGTCGCAATCCAGTACGTCGGATCCGGGCGTTTCGCTGCGGGATTCAGTGGGACCAGCTGACGCGAGAAAAACACCTGCGCGGTGGAACCCACGAAAGTGATCGAGCCGACGCGTGCAATCACCCGTGCCTGATCCTTCAGCAGCTTGAGCGGCCCCACCGGGCCGCGCACGAGCCCGTCATAGGCTTCCTTCTCGTGGTCGGCGCTCATGAACATCACTGCGGCGTGCGTATCGGAAATCGTCTCCCAGTCGTAGTTCTCGCGCAACTCGACGTAACGGTGCAGATCCGCACGATCGGTCTTCTCCGAAAACGTAACGTGTCCGTTCGCGGTTGTCGGCAGCACGTCGACCTTACCGGTCGACGCGTCCACACGCAGCACGGCGGGCGGGTTTGGCCGTTTCAGGAGTCCTAAAATCCCCATGCCAGAAACAGCGGCGAGAGCGACCATACCCAAAAGCACCGACCGCCGGTCGGCGATACGGGCCTTCTCTTCCGCTGATTGGACCTTCGACTTTTCGAAGGCCTGTGCCTGTTTCAGGTACCAGCTAACCGCATCGCGCTCGCCCGACTCAGCACCGCTCACCGACGCGTCTGCTGACGTGGTCGACCCGGCCGGGCTTCCCTTACGCTTGCGCGCGGGCGTTGCCGACGCAAACCATTGCCTGATAGTCGATGCCATCCTGTTCCTCACTTCGGTTCCGCATGGCCCGACTGCTGTGCCAACGGTTGATTGACGGGTACCCACTGACCCGTTGGCTCGGGTGGCTTCGGCGGTGAACTGCAGGCTTGCAACACGAGAGCAAGCAGTGCGAGTGCCAATGTGCTTTTCATGATTGCTTGCCTTGGGTTGTATCGCTCGGGAACGCCCGGCGGAACATCGAAGGCCAGCTGCGACGGGCGATATAAACGGCAATCTGCGCGCCCTGCACAAGCAGGATGGACGCAACGGCGACCATGATCAGGCTCGCGACCACAGACGCCAGTGAACGTGCGTGTCCGAGTCGCGCTCCGTACGCCTGCAACGAACTGATCCCAAACCAAACGACAAACGCCCTGAACCCCAGCAGTGTCAGGCCGCCTTTTAGCCGCGAAGCTCCGCGCACTACCTGCTTCGAAGCAGTCGCTGCCTTTTCAATCCGAAGTTGCGCCTTCATTCGTGATCTCCTGCGAAGCGCGCGTTTAACGCAGATGGTGATAAATCGATATACCAATGCTATTCAGCAATGCCAGCGCCAAGCCGGCAAACGTGATCCAGCAGACCGCTAGCAACCACCAGCGGATCAGCTTCGCAAAAAAATCTGGCATATGCCCTCCTTACGCTTTCGACACCGACCCGCCTGTGGTCTGCTTTCCCGAGCCACCTAACTTCGACGCGGCCGCGATCGCTTTACCGACCCCGCCGAGCTTGCCGGTCATCGTGGAAATGCCCACGCCGCTCGCCAGCGCCGATGCGAGACCCGGCAGGTTGAGCGCGACAATGAAGAACACCACACCCATCACATCGATTTCGACCACCTGCTTCATCGATGGGAAAGCCGATCCGGAAGGCGCGATCTTCTGCGCAAAATTCACCTCGATAGCTCCGGCGCCTGCGAAAAGCGCCACGAGCAGAGCGTAGTTAAGGCACTGGCCCGCCCAGTTCCAGAAGAACTGACGGACTGGAGGAAACAGCGCCATCGAAATGAACAGGGGTCCAAGCGCAAGCAAAAGACCCAGCGCAAACTTCGCGAGGATGATGTAGGCAACGGCCAACCCCATGAACGGCGTCGCAAAGATGATCATCACCGTGATGACCCACACGGCACCGATGATCTGAAAGTTATGCGCGTTGTCGTAGATCTGTCCACACGCATTGATGTACGCGCTCAGCAGGTTATCCAGCCCGGAAATCGGGTTCGTCTGCCCGGTTATCGCTCCGGCCAGCTGCTCGCCCAAACCGTTCAGGGACGGCACGATGTACGTGGTGTAGAACTGGATGTTGATCCCGCACGTCAGGATGAATGCGCAGGTCGCCATGCGCATCAGAAAATCGTTAACAGGCTCATCGTTTCGCCCCTGCCAGTACGTCCACAGGATCAGCAGCACATAGATGCTGAAACAAGCTGCAATCAGCGGTGAGATCAGTCCGATGATGCGCTCTGAACCCGAACTGATGGTCGAAATGACGTTCGCATCAAAATCGGCCGTCATATCCGAAAAGATGGTCGTTGTGATCGGTGTGTATGACATAAGACGCTCCGAAGACAGTTATTGCATCGCTTTCTTCACTACCTCGTCAGCATCCTTGTCCCGCTGACGCTGCTCAGGTGTTTCCTCCTTCTCCAATTGTTCGGGCGTCGTGCCGAGCAGGTGCGCCTTGAATTCCAGCTCCTGCCTATGTTCAATCTCTTCCTGAACGTTGTGCTGATGACGGTCCCACGCCAGATATCCAAGGTATCCCGCGATTACGACCAGCAAACTGATAATTGCGCCAAGCAAGGCTTTATTGGCCACTTGAACCTCCGAGGAATTGATTTTTGAATTCACGATCGCGCTGCTCTTCAACGAGCTTGAGCTCAGCCTGCTGCAGCTGTGCGGAGAGCTGCAGCCGCGTCTGGTCATTCGTGACCATCGCCTCTTCCGCCGACATCCGGTTCTGCAGATCAGCCTTCTGCGCGGGATCCTGCGTCACGTTGGACTGCTGCATCAGCGCCTGAATGTTGTTCAGGCGCGCCATCGTCGCGCTGTACGCCTGCTGGTTCATCGCCTTGTTGGTCGCAAGCGCGTCGTAGTAGCGCTGCTGCCCAGCCGTCGTGGCGTCCGTCATGCCCTCCTGCTGTTCGATCGAGCGCATCGACGAGCTGATACCCGAGAGACCGCCGCTCTTCGCCTGGTCGTAAATGTTCTGCCACTGTTCGGGAAGATAGTTACGCAGCGACGCATCGTTCATGATGGTCCCGAAACTGCTGTTGCCGGTGAGCGCCTGATACTGGGCCTCCTGGTTCTGAATCTGCTGAAACAGCTGCTGGACCTGCACCATCTGCTGCGCAAGCTCGGCCGGCGAAATCGTCGGGACGCCCTGCCCGTGAACGGCGCCCGCAGCGCACAGCGCGAGCGTAGCGGCAGCCACACGGCCTGCCTGGAACAGCCGCACGGTCGGCCTGACATCGTTGAGGTTCATTTCATTCCTCCATTGCGTTACGGTCAGACAGTCAGTGGTTCGGCGTCGGCTTCGATGAACCGCGCAGCCGGGTAGATGCCGGCGAGCTCGGCGCGCTTGCGCTCGAGGCCGCGCTGCAGCTCGGCGGACCACAGGCGCTCATCGGCGCCGTGCTTCGCCGCGAGCCGTGTGCGCAGCTTACGTTCGAACACCCGCTCCAGATAGACGGGCAACCAGACGTCCGGATCGTCGCCCAGCTCAGCGCGCACCGCGTCGCAGATCAGCACGTTCTCGCGGTCCCCAGAGAACACCGCAATCGCGTCCTCAAGCCCGTTCAGGTCGAAACTGGCGAATGCCGACTGGTTACCCTGCTTGATCAGGAAACGGCGTGACTGTGGCGTGAGCTTTTTGAACTCCCGGAACTCCTTGCGCGTCATGCCGTCGCGCAGATACGCTTCTTCTTCAGCCGCCGGGTCGGCGAGCCAGATCTTCGTCGCGACCAGACTGCGCAGCGCGGGAAACAGGTCCGCTGCACGCTGCGCCTGCTCCGGCTGTTGCGTGATGAGTCCCATGAACTCCCCCTCTTTCCGCCCGCTGGCAAGGGTTTCCTCGATCTGCTCGCGGATCGTGCGAAAGCGCAGCGGCAACCAGTACTCCTCGATCACCGTCTGCATCAGGGTGCCCTCGCGACGCATCAGTTTCTTGAGATGGAACAGGTAAGCAAATGCGGGCTCCGACGGCTCGTAGTTTTCGACAAGAAATGCTTCAACATCGAAACCGATCCAGCGTTGCCCGCTCATGTTCAGGGAGAGATTGGGCGGGTTATCGAACACCCACCAGAACCGGCCACCCTCCGACTTGCACCAGAGCGACAGACGGGTGCGGAGGCTGTCGTCACCCTCGTCCGGAATGCTGTCCAGTAGCAGGCTGAAGCGGCGCAGCCGTACGTCATCGACTCCCATTACCGCATCGACGGCGTTGCGGCACTGAATCTTCTCGCCGGCCGTCAGGTCGATCCTGATTGGCTTACCCTGATGGTCGACACCGTTCTTCCGGCCGCAAAGTTCGACGAGCCCATACAGGAATTCGCGATTGTCTGGCGTATCGGCGAGCTCGAACGGCGCCCATCCGGTCGGCTTGCCTTTCTCCAGATAGACATAGGCGCCGCCCATCACCCGGATGAACACTTCCCAGCCCCGGCCCTTATCCAGTACGTACAACATCGGATCGAAACGGGACAGCATGCCTGTCACCGCTACGATGACCGTCGACTTGCCGCTGCCCGTCGTACCCTTCCCTTCAAAATGGCCGGCAACCTTCTCCGAAACATTGATGTCCCCCAGCCGGCTCGCGTGCGAACTGTAGTTGTAGACGCCCGAATCCGAGCGAAACGGGATCACGGCTGACCCGTCGCCGATCGGGTTACCTTCCGCCTTGCCTGACGAATAGTCATGGCACGTGTACATCGCTGCGAAATTGCGCGAGGACTGCACCTTCGGCCGTGGTTTGACTCGCGCCCCCGGGACCTGTGAGAAGTACGTGAACGGAGCAGACCCCGTCGCGGGCGACCATTCAACCCCACACTCGTTGCGTGAGCGGGACGCAAACCTGTCCGCGTTTTCAAGCGCCTCTTTCGCTGTTTCGCCATAGATAACCGCCGCGCCGTGATACTCACCGAACGACAGTTCGCCCGTGTTCACGTAACCCTGCGCGTCGCGCAGTTCCCTGATCTGATGCTTCGCCTTGTCACCAGCCGACTCCAGCTTGTTGATTGCCGAATCGATGGTCCGGTTTGATTCGAAGCCCGTCATACAGTTGAACGTATGCGTAATCGTGAATTCCATGTTCAACGTGATCAACGGGTCGAGCTGGCCCCAGCCCGGCTTTTCCGGGCAGCTGCGAAGGTCAAGGCAGGTGGCAACACGCCGGTACGCCGGCACGTCGCTCCCCGCGATTTCAAGCGTGTTGTACCCAAAATGCAGATGGCTCGACGGGATCACATCGGTTCCGGGTTCCGCCGCGACCGGCAGATCGCCGGTCCTCCCATTGACGAGATAACTGACGAGCCCATACAAAGGCGAGAACAGCATCTTGGTGCCGTTCATGTGCTGGCGTTCGTACACTTCAAGCAATCCGGCTTCATACCCGGCGAACTGCAGCAGCACCTGTTGCGCCAGTGATCCGATTTCTTTCAGTCCGTCGTCAAAGTCCTCGTATTTCAGGATCAGCGACAGGTAGTAGCCGTTCTCGAAGAATTTTTCGGCGCCGAAACGCCGTCCGACATACTCCCCCACGAACCACTGCATGAAGCGTTGTCTGAACCGGTACACGCGATCAAAACTCACACGACGGCGCGTGAACGTTGCGTGATAGCCAAGGCGGCCACCCAGGTCGCGACCAAGCTTGCTGTACGCTTCCGTGTCGCGATCGAACATGCGCTCCATCACGACGTTCTCATGCACTTCAAACGGCACGCCACGCATGGCCAGCGTCACCATGAACCGGTTGCCCTCAAGGTGCTGTACGTGTTTCGTGACTGGATGGCCGTACTTCGGAATCCAGTCTTCCACGGCGCCGATCGCGCCGAGAATTTCGCTGGAGACGGCGGGTCTGCTCTGCATCAAGCCTCCGTATCGAGCTCGCGCAGCCGGCGCTCACCCTTGGACAACAGTTTGAGGAAATCGCGGTAGACGCGGCGCTGTCGTCCGTATCGCAACGGCGCGAGCGTAGCGGTGTTGCCGAAGCGGGGCGTAGCCCGCCCGGCGTTTACGCGCGCACGGACCCGCAGCTGCCAGAAGTAGAAGCGGCAACGCAGTTCCAGCCACATGATCCGCAGGCCCTGGTCATCGGTTTCGCAGACGTGCTTGAAATACAGCAGTACTGGAAAGCCGAGAAAGACGAACAGCAGGCCGCCGGGTCCGACGAAGAAGGAAACCAGCACGCCGACGAACATCGACGCGACAACGACAACCAGCATCGCCATGTAGGGGACGCCCCAGATGGCCGCCGTGCGGCCAAGACCGTTGAATCCGGGATAGCGGGTTTTTTCGTCCGACATGGCGTGCTCAGCTAAACATGTTCCACAGATAAGGTGCGAGTACGCCGACCACCGAACCCACCACCGCAACCTTGCCGCACATCGTTATGAACTCGCTCCAGTGCGCGCGGTCAGCCCAGCACTCCGCGCCCTTCCACATCAGCACACAGGCCGCGCAGACGCCGAGAAACGAATAAAGCCAGATCTTGAACGTGGTCGCGCCCTGCGTCGCCGAATCGAGCCCTCCACCCGCGAACGCAAGTTCCGGACCGATTGCGATGCCGAGGGCCATCGTCTGGCGCATACAGGGCGAAATTCGCCGTATCAATATGCGATATGAATACTCTTTCAGTTGTACTGATTTCATGATTCTGAGCTTCGTCTTGCGATACATGGCTTCTCCTTTCACGTGTTTGGGATCAGGCCGCGTCGTCGTGGGTCAGATCAGTTGCAATCGTCGTCGCAGGCGGAATCGCCAAATGCGTCCCATGACGGATGCGGTCCGTCCAGCCGTTGTTTGTGGCCGCTGCGGTGCGCGGAGGATGTTTTGGCGTCGGGCGCGCCAGCGTGCGTTGGTCTGTCGGACTGACGGTCCATCACAACCGGAATCGCAGGAACGACATTGGTTGAACCGGTCGCCGTCTGGGCGTTGGCAACAACGCGTTGTACGTAGCTGGTGCCGTTGGCGTCGGCTGCCTCGCCGCGCGTGAAGTTACCACTGTAGTAACAGCTGATCGCAGCACGCAACGCGGGTGTGCCCGGCCCCATTGCCGCGGCCGCCCGCTGATAGCAGTCGTGCAGGATGGCGCCGCCCGCGCGCAGGTTATTGCACGGGTCGAAGGCTGTTTCGTAGGTCAGTCCGTAACGGGCGAGATTGGTCTTGTTGACCTGCCCAAGACCCATGCTGAAGTTGATGCCTTGAGCTTCGAGCGCCTTTGCCGTTGCCACGGCTTCCGCACGATCATGCGGCTGCCGGACAAGGTGGCCACCAACGACGCCGATCGCGTACGGGTTGAAGCGGGATTCAGTCCTCACGACCGCCTGAAGCGTCATGGGGTGGACGTTCGGCGCGCATTGCTCGGCCAGCGAGTTGAAATCAAGCATGACTTCCCCCGTCGCGCACGTTATGTCGCCGGCTGCGCCCGAACGATATAATGCCTCTAGCCATTGTCGACCTCTCAGGTTCCAACAACTGGTCAGGTCGACGCCAATGCTCGCAACATTGACGCTGACCGCTCCTGCATCCTCACCTACCCTTCCCTCGCTGGCAGTACCGCTCAAAGATCTGGCTCGCGTGCCTCCTCACGATTTACAACGCCGTCTTTCAGTCCCAGCAGGACTGCCGCGTTATGCGCGTGACCGCGCTTGCCCTTCAGTCTGCCTTGCAACACGCCGCTCACGATGTTGCGGGGGATTCCGTGTTTTACGGCCCAGCTCGAAATGGAGATGCCACACCGGTCGAACTCTGCGCGTACCTCTTCCAATGTTTTCAGTGCCATGCGGTGGCCCGTATACTGATCGGCTAGGACAAGTTATTACCAGTATGGGACATTTTTGTGCCATTCGCAACATACAAGACCAATTTATATGCCATCTACGTTTGGTTTGCGCCTGGCCGAAGAGCGTGACCGGCTCGGACTTACTCAGGGAAACATCTCCGAATGGACCGGCATCAACCGCAAGACGCAATCTGCCTACGAAAAAGAGCAGCGCTATCCGGACGCTGGCTATCTGATGACCCTGCTCGAGCACGGCTTTGACGTGTCGTACTTGCTGAGCGGGAAACGACCTCCGCGCTACGGCGCTGTTGATGAGCAATTGCTACGAAGCGTGTTCGCCATTATCGAAACCAGCATTTCTGCCGCTGGGCATTCCATGGACATTGAAAAGAAGGCAAAGCTTGTCGCTTTGGTCTATCAAACTGCATCAGAAACCGGTCAGGTCGATCCGCTCGTCGCGCAGAAAGCGATCGACCTTCTTTCCTGACTATTTCATCAAGTGGCAATCTGCGCCATCGCACTGAAACGGTAGTAACACTATGGCGCAGAAACGATGGCGAATTCAAGCCACCGAATTAGTATGCACAAGCAAGCTACTAAGTTATCCTTATTATATCCCCGGGGTAGGGATACCACGGATCACGACAATCGATTCAGTCGAGCAGACCGTGGGCGGCCGCTTTTGCTACGGCATCTGTAATTCTCGTTGCGCCCGTTTTTCTGGTGATCCGCTGGTAGACTGTTTTATAGACTGTATGCTTTGACATTCCCAGTTGATCGGCGACGTGGGATGCGCTTGCGCCATCCCGTAGCATCCGCAGGATCTGTGTCTCCTGTTCGCTGAGCTCATACTTCGCCAGCGCATTCTGGCGTACCTGCGACACACGCCAGCTCAAGAGTACCGACGACATGGCGAGCAATAGCACCCGGTTGTCCCACAGCACGCCCTCGCCAGCGGGCGCCCGGATTGAATTGCTCACATGTAGCAGCCCGACCAGACCATGGCCATGGATATGCGCCGGGGCAACGATCCCGCTCGCAAAGCCGTGCATGCGCGCCTCTGTCACCAGCCAGTGATCGACGCGATGCACATTTACGTGCGACGCCAGCGCAGGTGCAACATTCGACCTGGCGTATGTCACGTAGGGATCGTTCATATACCACAGCCTTGCGATGTACTGCTGTGTCCAGGCAGGTCTGCAACCAACGAGGTAACGTGTCTCTACGGAATCGCCAGTGACAGGATTCGCACCATCAAAGCGGATCCATTGGTAAGTGAACTGCATTCCGCCCAGACCTTCAATGATAGTTCGCACCTTGGACAGCAGCGCGCCTTCCGTCGCGCACATTGAAAGCTCGCCAATTAATCTTAACGGGTCGCCGGTTTCGACCTGTCTCGGGCGATCACCCCTCATGGCTGAGACACATTTCTGCCGGATACGATCGTAACTCCCCTGCAAACGCGTCTCATATGGATCAGCTGTCACAAAGTCCGACAGATCGTCCATGCTATCTATCGCGACAATCTGGCGAAACGATGCCCCGTCGCCCCGAATCAAACTTCGCGTCAAGACCCAGTCCTGAGACAGACTCAGTTCCACGCACTCGTTGAAAATATGGTGTTCATCTTCATGCAGTGGCGCGGGTGTAGCCGCCTCGATCACTTTCTCCTGCATCGACATATGCCTCTACATCGATGAACCCGTCGCGGAGAAGGCGTCGGTAACGAAACGACCTTGCACCTCTGCTTCGGGGAATTGCGTGAGCCACGTGAACTGCTCCTTGCTGTCCACACCATGAACGAGGACGCTCAATTCCATCTCGCTACAGACGCCGACTATGCCTTTGACGAGTGCTCGGGAAACCGGCTCAGAAGATAGGCGCCGCACAAACTCTTCGTGGATGGCAAGGCCGTCAACATGCAACTTCGCCAGATTCGGAAATACCGAGTCGACCGTAAGCGCAGCAAGAATCTGCACGCCTGTGGAACGTATCGCTCCCAGCTTGTCGAGAACATGTTCTGCTGTCGGATCCAGGCGGTTCTGGACGATCAGCCGCAGGGCCGACGGCTCCATTGCGTGCTCACGCAAACATTCGGATACGCAGCCAGCAAGGTCACCGTCAACGAGCTGCGCATATGGCACGTTCAAGGTAATGTGCTGAACAACTTGCCCAGCGGCACGCCGCTCCTGCAACTGCCGGCACGCCTCGGTCAACTGGAACTCGCCGAGCTGGACGCCGAAGCCAGACGACTCGACCATTGAAAAAAGCTCGCGCCCCTCCACGGGGGCCGAGCCGACGCGATTCCACTGCGCCAATACAAGAAGGCCGCGTGCGGTTCCGTCGACGGTATAGCAGTCCCGGTAGTCCAGCTCGAATTCTTTCCGGAGAAACCCATACTGCAGCGCCTGATAGAACTCCAGCCCACGCTCAGCGCGTTCGGACAGTTCGGGCGTATATACATGGCACGCGCTGATATCCTTGCCTTTACCAACTGCTTTGGCCGCGTACATCGCGAGGTCAGCACGTGTAAGAAGATCGAATGCGCTGTCTCCGTGCTTCACATGCTCGACCACTCCAATGCTTGCCCGCATCCGATAGCTATTCGCGCGCAGCACATAGGCGAGCTCAAAGTCTTCTACGACGCGGTTTGCCAGCTCCTGGGCTGTGAAGCGGGCAAAGTCACCACTAACGACGATCACGAATTCGTCGCCGCTAACCCGAATGACCTCCTGCTCATCACCGGCGACACGCTGCACACGTTTCGCCACCTGTTTGAGGAGTTGATCCCCGTCCCTATGTCCGAGGGAGTCGTTAATTCGCTTGAAGTTGTCAAGATCGATAAAGAGAAGCGCGAGACGACCAACGCTTTTCGAAGTCGCTATCAGATGGTCGAGGCGATCCATCAGGTAGTTCCGGTTTCTCAATCCGGTCAACGTATCGGTATTCGCCAACTCGGTCAGGCGATTACGAGCCCGTCGTTCTTCAGTGATGTCGATGCCCGAACAGATCAGAAACGTGTCGCCAGGACGATCCCCCGTTCTGGCGAACTTGTTGCGGAACTGGAACAGTCGCGGACCCCTGATCGTTTTTACCGTCCGTTCCACCTCGTACGCCTCGCCGCGTACGAAAAACCTTTCTATGTTCTGACGGGACTCACTTCCATCCTCGTCGGACATGAACAGGTCCCACGCATTTTTCCCGATTACGTCAGCTTCCCTGAGGCCGGAAAGCTCTTCAGCGAACCGGTTGAACCGTTGAATAGTGCCGTCGCGATTCAGGATCACAACCAGTGAATTCACTTCCGACAGGACCGTCTCTGCAAATGACAGCCCGCGCGCCAGATCATCCGCCACAGCTTCAGCATTAATGCTCGGCGAGGCCGTTCCAGCCCACCTGGTTCGATCGATTTTCCGTCCAACCAGGTGAAGACGAAACTTTTTTTCAAACAGCAGCGCGTCGACAGTCACGCTCGAGGTGACACCGGCAAGCATGCGGATCTGTGTGGCCTGCTCGGACGAAAGCTTTACAGCTGCGGCGACCGGCCCGGTAATCGGGCTCAGTTCGAGGGCATTGCTATCGTGAGACAACTGCCAGCGCGGACTCAGCGTTTCAAACGTCGCCCGGAACAGGTCTATCGCTTCGTGTTCGTACATGTCCATCCGAATAACCATAAATCGTCTAATGGATCGAATGGGAAGTCTTTTACAAACCGTTACATGCGAGGCAATCGTTTTATGCAGCTCGCATACGGACATAGGATGATGCGTGCTTCATCGCCGTTGCGGGTATGCGTCTCCGAATGAACGGACTCACAACGCTTTCCGAACTCTCGTAAGGAACCGCTTCTAACGCATCACGGACAGCTAACCTGCGGATGGCCACCGGTGAAATGAGAACAGGCTCGCCACCTAGTCATCGCCGCGTGCGCGCAGCACCGCAAGCGCCGACGACAGGATCTTCCCGCCCCCGCACCGGTCGACCGCATTGATCATGTCGGCGCCGCTGACCACGCGCCCGCCCCCGATTGCCTTCATCGCGCCTTCTTCGAGGTAGTCGTCCCAGGTGATGTGCCCCAAATCCGCGTCGGGATTACGCCACGAACCCGGGAATACCGTCTGGGCCTGTTCGCACGCGAAGCGCACGAAGGAATTCTCCGACTGGAAGATCGAGGATGTAGAGCTTGTTGGTGCAGGGGGCACGATCACGAGCGGCCGCTCGGCGACCTCATCGGTGAGCACACCTCGCATACCGTCGAGGGATTCGGCCGCCGGCCTAGGTCGATCAAACTGAACGTCATCGTCACGATCCGCTCTGGCTTGCCACCGGCCGACGCCGTGTTCGATGAACGTTTCGTTCTCCTAATGACGGTAGTCCACCATGAAGTGAGCCGGATAGCACATGGGGTTATCTCCCAGATGATGTCGTCAAAGCATCATGATACTTCCGACGACTGATCTCCCAGGATAGCGTCGTGCAGCGCTTCAATTCTGTCCATCAACCCGGCTTGTGTGATCTCGTCCGTTTTGCTGTCGCTGATATCCGACTTCAAGCCGTGCAAAAGAACGGCGAGCTCACCGGCCATTTGGGTTCGGTCCTCGGGCCGACAATCCTTCCAATCCTGCTCGGCGGCTTCCACCGCTTTTCGCCATCGGATCCGCTCCCTATTCTCCCTGCTCAGTTTCTGAAGATTCGCTTTGAATCTAATATCCATTCCAATCTTCTCCATCTTTCGTCAAGCAATCCTCCCGCGTCATCACCTGCCCTTCGGACAAAGACAAGCCTATTCGGCAAATGCCAAATGGACTACGCGTGCACCTTGGCAGTCAGGTCGATCCCTACTGCCTTCATCACGGCAAGGGTCGTTTTCAGCGTCGGCTTGCCATTCTCGCTGAACGAGCGATAAAGCTGCTCACTGGACAATCCTGTTTCATTTGCTATCTGTGCCATTCCCTTTGCGCGGGCAACGACACCAAGTGCCGTCGCGATATATGTGGCATCCCCTGTTTCTAGGGCATCAGCCATAAAAAAGACCATCTCATCACTATCAACCAGCGCCCCTGGCTGGATAGCAGGTAGTCAGTTTCTCGATCATGTCACTCCTTTCACTCTTGTGCGAGTATCTTTGCAAGAACAATGTCCCGTGCCTGTGAACAGTTGCATACTGGGCATGGCATGCTCCCGCGCGACACTCTGTCCTGAAGCCTTACGTCCACGTGGACGCAGACGCTCCCATTTCGCCCAGGAGTTCAACGATCACCGATTCATGACGTGCGATCTGCTCAGAATGGCCCGGAACAATCTCGGATGCGTTCAGACGGCCTCCAAAAAGCATGATCGCTCGTGACTCGTTGTCCTGCCGCGACATCCAGATCAATCCGTGCGCGCGAGGCAAGTTTTCCCAGATCCACGAAGCCCATGCCCGGGTGCGCGGGTAGTCGGGTTTATCCCCTTCGAACAGGTCGGCCGGGGTCAGCCCCACGGAGCGCAGCCCGGTTGCAGTGAGGTTGACGAGCCGCAGTTCAGGCAATTGAATGACGCTCAGATGATTGTCTGATTTCCTGTCCCGGGCAAGCGGGTGAATATACCCAGCCGAAGCGCGAGGAACATCGTGAAGCACGACTTCCATGACCGCCCCTCGTATCGTGTCAGCGGCGTAGATCGTCGGAATCACCTCGCCGGTTGCGGCTTGCATCAGCGGGCTGAACCGGGCATTTCCCAGCCCCGAATCATTAAATGCGCCGGGGGCATAGCGCTTAGGATGGACGCGGTACCAGGTGCCTGGCGGCACGCGTTTGAGGGTGAAGTGGCCAGTGCCCGGCGGCGGTACAACCGGACTATCCATGCACCGCACCCTGCCTCTCATCAAGCGCGGCCTCGACGACGGCCGCTGGATTGCCTGCAATAACCTCTCGCGGGCGCCGGCTGTTCAGCATGCTGTTGGTGGACTCAAACCACGCGGCGATGCGGAACGGCGAGTAGCCGTCGAAGACCTTCAGGATCGTGACCACGACCGGGCGGGGGTTCCAGAATTCGTCAAAGATATACTCAGGATAGAGTGTCTGCCCGGCGCGCTCGATGGCGAAAACTTTGCCCTCCTTCTTCCAGCGGCTGATGGCGGCGTTCGGATTGGTGGAGTTCGGGTTGTGGCGGATACCGACCTCGTGGGCGCTCAGCCACACGGTTCCCGCGAGGATAGACACGATGGCTTTTCTTTCGAGATCGGCCAGATCCGGCGTTGGGCGTCGAACGGGGGTCGTATCGACCATTGCCTGGAGAGCCTCCGTCTCCGCGTCGTGCGCGCGCTGCCGGACACGCTGTGTCAGATCAACGCGATCGGCCATCGTCAGGCTGGACTCCTCAGCCCATATTTCGTCGACGAGAACCGCCGTCATTTCACGGGTCGCCGCCAACTTGACGACAATGCTCCAGAAATGATTTTCCGTGCCTTCGGCAACCTGACTGGCTGGCGCACTCCGCTTCCGGGCCGGCTTCTTGGCGCCCGGGTTATCCGCGATGAAACTGAGCATGGCACCTCTCCGGTTACTTCCGTGACATGAATTTACTATATCACAATAATAACGGTGACACGCTACGCTTCGGCGTTCGTTGACGCGACTACCGAGTGTTCAACGATCCAAAAGCCTCCGATTTCAACAACTTGAACGTCCGCGCGCAAGGCTATCCACAGGGTTACAAACAGATACTGTGGATAACTCACCCTTTCCCGCCTCTGGAATCCGGTCATAAAGTGTGCCAAACCCCGTACGCGCGGCGCGTATGCGGAGAGCGCGTCATTCCGGGGGCTGGCGTCACCGACCGGTTTTTCGACTGTCAGCAGGCTTGGCCTTTCCTGCGAGGCGCGCATCTGCTGCGGCAAACCCGCGTGCAGGTCCTGAACGACGATCTGCTGAAAATCGTCGGTCGATTTCCCGGAATGAGCGCGGAAGAACCAGCGGCGCTAAAGGAGGCGGCATAGAGGCTCCCGCCCCCGGAATGGCGCGCTCTCCTGGTTAGAGTCCTGCTCCCCCGATTTCACGATTCGATAATGAGCAAGCTTAAAAGCATGGGCGATCTGTTCTTCGTCACTTCAACTGCGATGTGATCATTCAGTGCGTGCGCTGGTACCCGGCGCTTCATTCCACGTCTACGAAGACGCCGGCCACGGTCTTTACTTCACTCATGCGCAGAGGTTGAACCAGGATCTGCTGGCGTTCCCGGACCGCCGGTCGGCTTGGAGCCGACCGGCAACTGGTCCTCTGCCGGCGCATCGGCTTTCCTGGCTGCGGCGGACAATGAAGCATCGGCGGGCGGCGGGCCTTGGGTCGGCTCGTCCTGCAGCGCGCCTTTGGGCGTCTCACCGGGTTCGATCCTCGCCGGCGCGCTTTCCGGGTCCCACGTCAACAGGTGGCGCTGCGGGTTCGCGATCTCGATGCCGCGCTCCTGGAACTGGAAGAGAATGCGCCGGTTGAATTCGCGCTGCACGCCCCAGCGCGCGCTGTCGCGGCACTGAATCTGGCCGGCCAGCGTGATGGCCGAGCCGTCGAGCGCATCGACGCCCCAGAAGCTGAAGTCCGACAGAATGCCGTCCTTGAACTTGTCGTCCTCGCGTAAGGCGGCGCCGATTTCCTTCAAGGTGTCGATGGCCAGATCGACGTCCTGGCCGAACACGATATTGACCTTCACCGCGGCATTGCCGATTCCCCGGTTGGTGTTGTTCACCGTCGATACGGAACTGAACGGCACGGTGTAGAGCGAACCGTCGCCGCCGCGCAATCGCACGGTGCGGATCGACAGATATTCGACAGTGCCCGACACGCCCGCGAGCGTGACCCAGTCGCCGACCTGCATGGCGTTTTCCATCAGCAGGAAAATGCCGGTGATGAAATCCTGCACCAGTTTTTGCGAGCCGAAACCGAGCGCCACGCCGAAGATGCTCGCGCCTGCCAGCAGCGGCCCGACGTTCACCCCAAGTTCGCTCAGGCCGGTAAGCACCACTACCAGCGCGATCACGCAGAAGAGCGCGCTGCGCAGCATCGGCAGCAGGGTGCGCAAGCGTGCGGCGCGCACCAGGTCACCGCTGGTGGTCCAGCGGTCCAGCCGCTGTTCGACCGATACGTTGACGCTCTCCCACACCAGCAGTGCGATGACGGCCGTGACACCGATCGTGACGATCGCCGACACGAGCCGGTGTCCGACTGTGCCGGCCCGGAACAGGTCCGCCACGTGCATGCCCCACACCTGCAACAGCGCCAGCGCGGTGACAACGCCGATCATCCACGAGACCACGCGCCGCAGCACTGAGGATTACCCACATCTCTTGATTTGATTCCGACGTAGGCTACTCGTTTTGCCGGAAGATACGATACATGACCGTGCTCTCGTGCAGTGCGAGAAAGCCACGCCACATCACGGTTGGTCCAGGGGGATGGTCGTGCTTGCGATTGAGATAACCACCGAGCTTTGCAACCCAGAGCACCACCTGCGCGAGCGTTGGCGGTTCGGCCGGCAATTGCGTAGTGCCGTGTATCCGGCAATACAGCGCGTGCCATTCGAGCGGCTGCAGCAGCACTTCGCAGGACAGGTCGCCATCAAGGCGAGCCAGCAGCGTCGCGTACATGATGCGCCAGCTGATGACAGCAAACAATGCCGTGGCGCGCACGAAGCGATCCAGGTGGCCGAATTGTCGGGCCTCGATCTGACACCCGCTCTTCAGGACGCGATGCCACGATTCAATCGTCCAACGGCGGGCATACCACGCCAAACGTTCGAGTGCGTCATCGCAGGTCAGTGTCGGCACCGAACTCAGCAACATCCATTCGATCGGCTCGACGCCCTCGGGGGGCTGAGTCTCCAGCGCGTGGATCACAAACACCTCGGCATCCGGCAACTTATCGTGCTGACGGCTGCGCGGCGGACGCAACCGGAGCGCCTTGCAACGCACCGTCAATTGCGCAGTGCGTGTCGGTGTTTTTCCATTCCGGGTCGGCACCAGCAGATCCGTTTCGCCCACAGCGGGCTCTGCCGCAACGGCGTCCCACAGATATGCCTGCGGATGCGCAACGCGGCGGCTCCAGGCTGCACGTACCAGCCAGTCAACGCCCACTGGCCGAGGAGCGATGAACACATCGTAGACATCGCCGTCGCGGTCGGAGATGCCGATGATGTGGGTGTCGGGGCAGCGCGCTTTCACCGATGCCAGATGCTCGAGGCCCTCGAGCCACTTGACGCTTTCCTTCTCCTCGATAGGTCGTTTCCTTCGTTGTTTCGATCTGCCGGATTCCTCGGGTGCACGAATCCACGTCTTCATCCCCAGCACCCCGAGCGGTAGGCCCTCAGGTGTCACGGCCAGCAAGCTGTGCAGCATGAATCCGTGCACATTACTGCTCGTGCCGTGGCCCAGTCCCTGCGTCGCCGGCAGATGCATGAGGTTGAATTCAGTCGTATCCTGCGGGGCCAGGACGACCGGGACCTGCTGCATGCGGTTCAGCGTCTGCCCAATGTGGTTGGCCAATACGCCGTTGGTGTCGATCCGTGGATTGTCGAAGAAACGATAGGCTGCCTTCAGTTGTGCCCCGTCCAGCGACTGTGGAAACGAACACTGCGGGCTCTCCGCCAGCCGGCGCGCGAGCGCAACGAGGCGCTGCGTCAGGCGGGCGTCGCCCAGCGCCGCCGCGCCGAATTCTTCGCTGGCCCAGTCATCGAAATCACCCGTTGCAGACAATGCGGTTCATTCCGGTCCATGAACGCGCTCAAGTTAACATCGGTCAGCGCAGTTTACAAGCGATGATCGAGATGTGGGTAATCCTTAGGCCGCAGCAGCGGGTAGTAGCGGTACGCATGCTGATGCACGAGCGACCTTGCCGCGTCGTCCTGCACATGGAAGAGTCGCGCCAGCGCGCCGAAGATCACAATCGACACGACCCGCGCGCCCACCAGCACCGCCAGCGAAATGCCGCCGAGATGCAGCAGCGTGTGATAGCCGTTCTGCACGTCGAACGCCCAGATGAGCCACAGCGCCATGACGACGAACACCGCGAGCCACGCCCATCTGTCCGCGAACGCATTGCCGAACATCTCCAGCGATTGACGCACGGCGAAGCGCTTGCGGATCAGTTCGCCGACCGGTTTGGCGCATTGCAGCAGCAGGATCGAGATCATGATGTGGCCGGCGAGCGCGACCACCTTCATCAGGGCGAAATGCGCCGCGTCGTTCAAACCCAGCGACTGCGCGATCGCCGCAACCGCCGAACCGGCGCCCACCACGCTGACGATACGCACCATCCAGCAATGCACGAAAACGGCCCACCCATCGCTCATGCGCAACAGGCGCAGGCGTGGCGCGGACGGCTGCAGGAAGAAGCCGCTAACGATCACGATCACGCGGCACAACACGTAGATGTCGACCAGCGAATCGAGCGCGCGGACCCGGGGCGCGCTGTCGTCGGTGAAGATCGACATCAGCGCGCTCGCCGCGCCGACGAACACCACGAGCGGCAACAACCGCAGCACCAGGGTCAGCAGCGCGCGCGGCAGGCGATGCAGGAGCGTCCGGTGATGTCTGGCGTTCTGCTTGCCCTCGGCTTCGATGACTTTGCCATTGTCAAACGCGGCGGCTGATCTGCCGGGTGGCGCGACTGCGGCGTTCGGCGCATCGGCCGGTTGCGGCGCGACGTCGACAGGCCGGTCGGCTTGCAGCGCGTCGTCTTCGTCGTCCTGTACGCGGTGCGCGGCGAGTGCCTTGTACGCGCGGCGCAACAGACGGCGTGCGAGCCATTCGAGCACGAGCGCAGGCACCAGCGAGGCCAGCAGTGTCCACGCGACGTAGCCCAGCACGGAGCGCGCTTGCGGGTTGGTCGATTGCCAGTTCCACCAGGCGCGGACCGATGCGACGTCGAGCAGCGCGGCGACCGAACTGCGCAAAGACGTCCCGAGACTCACGGCCCAATGCGCACCCTGACGGGCAAGTTGCGAGGCGAGCCCGTTGGGCTGGAAAGCGGCTGGCACGCTAGCCGCGGCGCCGCTTGCCGCTGCTGGCGCCGACGCAGTCGCCGGCGCGGACGCAGGCGGCATGCTCAGCGCTCCTGCGGCGGCGATGGCTTGCAGCGTACCGGTGACTTGCGCGCGGTGCTTCGGGTCATTGAGGACGACGAGCGCCTGACGGGCCTGCTCCGGCGTCAGCGTAACTCGGGCGCCGGACGCAGACGACGCGGGCGCGGCTTGCGCTGCTGCGGCAAAGATGGGCGAGGCGCCAAGAGCGAGAAGAACGAAAAACCAGGCGTGGAATAGTTTGCGCATAGGGTGTACGGCGGGGTACAGGTGTGGACGGCTGTGCCGAGACGCATGGAACGGTTCGGTGGCGTGACCATGAACCGTCACGGGTTTGGTCGTAAAAGCTCCTCGGAAGGCCGCTATCTGTAGCGCCGGGAAGTCGGGCGACCCGGCGCAACGGCACCCTCGGACAGAAAAAAACGGCCGGTCAGGCCACGCCGGCATGCTGTGTGTCGGCGGCCGTGCGCAGGACTTCCCGCGTTGCAGCGGAGCGGTCGAAGGCCCGGGTTGCGAAGACGACTTCGGTTAAGCAGTTCGCTATGCCGGGCGGCTTGAACAGCGCGCCCTCGACGGCGTAGCGGGCGCGGCCGCGCGATACGAGGTTGTGTCGCGATAGATGATTTGGCGAACGACAGCGATTTGGTCAGGATTGCTTATGTCGCCAGCAAGTAGAGTTGCTGAGCGGCAGATGGCTGGAGTTTGCCTGCGCCTTTCATCTTCCCCTTGGCGATCATATGCATTGGTTCAATGCTGCTCAACAAGATGCGGGCACATCTAAAATCTCGGTTCGTCAGTAAAAAGTGTGGGTAGCCGGAGGATCGGGCAACTTGCCCAATGCCGTGACGTAGCGCAATTTCCGTCGTTCGAAACGTCCGGAAGCCGTACGCTGTAGTTTGACGGCACCACCGGTGCACGGTCGAATGATCGACCGCAATCCCGCGTTCGGCCATCATCTCCATGAGATGCTCTGCGGGCAAGCCACATACCAACGCACGCACACCAACACTATCCCGAGCGGATAGTGCAACCGCTTCAGCACTTTGGCTACCGCCTGATTTAGTGCTCTCGCAGTCGCCCGCATCGTTACGTGAGGTCCCGCAGCATACCAGCCCCCGCTATTGCAACAGAACCAGCAAACCGCCGTCGATGTAAGCAGTGCTCGCCAAATCGCTATCGTTCGACCAGGTCGCCCTGTCGCGACACAACCCGATTACTCGAATCCGCAGACAGACAGGGCGTGATCGTGTGGTAGCGTGCCCAGTTCAGCCTGGTCCCCGGCGAGTACCGACGGCAATTCTTCCCGAAGGAACTCGACCCAGGTCCGGATTTTGGCGTCGAGGTACCGGCGCGACGGATACAACGCGTAGACATTCATACGCTGGGACGTATATTCCGGCAGAATGCGCACCAGTTCTCCGCTGCGCAGCCCGCTGGCGGCGGAATAGGTCGGCAAAAGGCCGATACCCATGCCTTCGCGGACTGCGATCGCCAGCGCATCGGCAACATTGATCTGAAATGTTGCTGGCCCGAGTGCAATCGATTCTTCGCCGTTCGGTCCATCGAAACTCCATTCGTTGGCGCGAAAGACAGGCGTCACCATCTGGATACAGCAATGCCCGCCAAGGTCCGCGGGTAACGTCGGCGTGCCATTGCGGCTGAGGTAGGCGGGTGAAGCGCACGCGACGCTGAACGTGCTGCCCAGGCGTTGCGAAACGAGTCCGGAGTCAGGTAACCCGGCGGCCAGAGTCAGCGACACGTCAAATCCTTCATCGAGCAGGTCCGGCGTTCGTTGCGCGAGCGTCAGCTCGACACTCACGTCGGGGTAGCGCGTCTGATAGCGGCTCACGGCCGGCACAATGTAATGCTGGCCAAAACCGGTCATCGCGTGGACCTTGAGTTTGCCGGAGGGTCTCGCCTGTGCGTCGCCGGCTTCCGCTTCAGCCTGATCGACATATGCAAGGATCTGCTGGCACCGGTGCAGATAACGCTCGCCGGCCTCGGTCAGAGCAATGCGGCGGGTTGTCCGATTCAGCAGGCGCGTGTGCAAGTGCGCTTCGAGGTCCGACACGGCGCGCGACGTGTGAGCCGTAGTTGATCCGAGGTGATGCGCAGCTGCTGTGAAGCTGCCCGCTTCGACAACGCGTGCAAATGCCCGCATGTTTTGGAGAGTATCCATTCCTTGCTCCTCTGAAATCGATCCGATTGTTGCACACATCAATCCTGCGATTGATTCGAGTTCGGTAAAAATCCATTGCAATCATTTCTCTTTTTCCAACAATCTAACGAAAATATAATGATGCGAGGATCGATATAGTCATTTTTGGAGAGAATCGTGCAGTCTCCGGCACCAAAATGGATCGGCATCACATCGGCTATTGCTATTTCATTAACAATCGTCGGTTGCGCCAGTACCGGAGGCGTCGCGCCGCAGGCCAGCGGAATCGAACCCGCTTCACTTGACGCGGGCAACGCGATCCGCGCCGCCAACGCGGACGCCCAATGGCCCGCCGCCGACTGGTGGCGTGCCTATAACGATCCACAACTGAACCAGTGGATCGAAGATGCCCAAGCGGGCAATCCGAGCCTCGCGGCCGCCCAGGCGCGCGTGCGCGAAGCCATGTCGATGGCGGGCGTCGCCCGCTCAGCGCTGTCGCCGCAAGTCAACGGCAGCCTGTCGATCCAGCGTCAGAAATGGGCCGACAACCTCTACTACGGCCCGGGACCGCTGGCCGGCGAGCAATCGTGGAACAACACCGGCACGCTTGGCCTGTCGTATCACCTCGACATCTGGGGCAAAGACAAGAACGCCGCCGAACGCGCGCTCGACGCCGCCCATGCGAGTTCGGCCGATGCGCGCGCCGCCCGGCTCGAACTGGAAGGCAACGTGGTGCGCACGTACATCGAGATGTCGATGAACTACGCGCTGCTCGACATCGCCAAGGCCACCCTGCAGCAACAGCAGCAGATCGTGGATCTGGCCAACCGGCGTCTGAAAGGCGGTATCGGCACGCAGCTCGAAGTAAGCCAGGCCGAAACGCCGCTGCCGGAATACGAACGCCAGATCGACGAAATCGAAGAAAAGATCGCGCTCGGCCGCAATCAGCTGGCCGCGCTGGCCGGCAGGGGTCCGGGCGCGGGCGATTCGATCCAGCGTCCGACGCTCTCGCTCGACGACGCACCCGCCAGTCTGCCAAGCGCACTGCCTGCGGATCTGATCGGCCATCGGCCGGACGTGGTCGCGGCGCGCTGGACGGTCGCGGCACAGGCGCGCGGCATCGACGTCGCCAAGGCCGACTTCTACCCGGACATCAACCTGCTGGCGTCGATCGGCGGGTATGCGGCAATGGGGCCGCTGTTCCAGTTTCTGAAGAACCCGTCGCATAGCTGGAGCGCGGGGCCGGCGCTGTCGCTGCCGATCCTCGATGGCGGACGGCTGCGTTCGCAGCTCGGCGCGGCGTCGGCAGGCTATGACGAAGCCGTCGAGAGCTACAACCAGTCGATTGTCGGCGCGCTCAAGGACATCTCCGATCAGGTGATCCGCATCCGCTCGCTGGCCACCCAGGCCGACGATGCCGACCGTTCGGTCGCGGCGGCCCGCAGGAACTACGAGCTGTCGCGCGAAGGCTATCGACGCGGCCTGACCGACTATCTGAATGTGCTGGTCGCGCAGAACCAGTTGCTGCGCGCGCAGGAAGGCGTTGCGAAGATTCAGGCCGAGCGGCTGGGCGCGCATGCATCACTGGTCACGGCGTTGGGCGGCGGGCTCGACGAGCCGGCCAATGGCCCGCAGGCGAACGAGACGTTGCCTGCACATGGCAAGGGCAAAGGCAAGGCCGCGGTCAAGCCCGCGAACGCGCCGGCGCAGACAGCTCCGGCCAGCCACGCGGACAACACCGCGCCGGCTGTCGCCACACACGCGATCGGTGCCGGCATGAGCGCCACTGCTGCCACAACGCGCCCGTCAGCCAGTGCGCGAGCGGCCGAGTGAGGAAGCCGAACATGTCAGCCTCCCCCTCTTCCGCCTCGCGTCGGACGTCGTTCGCCGCGTTATACGCGGCCGCCGCCGACTGGGCCCGCAACGACGGCCTCACGTGGATCTACCTCTTCAAAGCGCTCGCCGCCTGCTTCCTCGCGCTCGGCGTCGCGATGAAGCTCGACCTGCCGCAGCCGCGCACCGCGATGACCACCGTGTTCATCGTGATGCAGCCGCAAAGCGGCATGGTGTTCGCGAAGAGCTTCTACCGGATCTGCGGCACGCTGGTCGGTCTCGTCGTGATGCTCGCGTTGATCGGCCTGTTCGCGCAGCAGCCCGAACTGTTCATCGTCACGACGGCGATCTGGGTCGGCATCTGTACCGCCGGCGCCGCGCGCAACCGCAACTTCCGGTCGTACGGTTTCGTGCTCGCCGGCTATACCGCCGCGCTGATCGGCATCCCCGCTTCGCAACATCCGGACGGCGCGTTTCTGAGCGCGCTCACACGGGTGGCCGAAGTGGTGGTCGGCATCGTCTGCGCGGGCGCGGTGAGCGGCCTCGTGTTTCCACAGTTCGCCGGCTTGCAGATGCGCGGCACCGTGCGCGCGCGGTTCTCGGCGTTCGTCGAATATGTGTCGACGTCGCTCGCCGGCCGCAACGACCGCGCGCGGATCGAAGCGACCAATGCGCGCTTTGTCGCCGACATCGTCGGTTTCGAGGCCGCGCGCAGCGTGGCCGTGTTCGAAGGCCCCGATTCGCGCATGCGCGGCGGCCGTCTCGCGCGTCTGAACAGCGAGTTCATGACCGCGTCGACGCGCTTTCACGCGCTGCATCAGTTGATGAACCGCTTGCGCAACACGAACACGAGCGGCGCGGCCACCGCGATCGACGCGCTCGAACCGTACTTCAAGGAAATCGCCCCGCTGCTCGCGAAGTCCGGCGAACCCGTGCTGAGCGCCGCCGACGCCGCGCACGCCGCCGCGCAACTCGAGGCCTACAAAGCCGAGTTGCCCAAACGCATGCGCGCGACACGGGCGCAACTGGAAGCGCATCCCGAGGCGCCGCTGCTCGACTTCGACACCGGCGCCGAACTGCTGTACCGCTTCATCGACGATCTGCATGCGTATGCGGCCACGTACGCGTCGCTTGCCGTCGATACGCACGAGCGCGAGCGCTGGATCGAGCGTTACGAACCGAAGACGAACGCGATCGCGGCGGGCGTCGCCGGCGTGCGGGCGGCCATCGTGATGATGGTGCTCAGCGCGTTCTGGATCGCGACCGCGTGGCCGAGCGGCTCGACCTTGACGCTGGTCGCCGCAACGGTCTGTGCGCTGGCGTCGTCGTCGCCGAATCCGAAGCGCACGGCCTTCCAGATGGCCGGCGGCACGCTGGCCGCTGCGGTGATGGGCATGATCGCGGTGTACGGCGTGTATCCGCACATCGACGGCTTTCCGCTGCTGTGCGCCGCGCTCACGCCGTTCCTGCTGCTCGGCGTGTTCATGACGACTCGGCCCGCGCTGGCCGGCTACGGCGTCGGCTATTGCATCTTCTTCTGTTTCCTGGCCGGCCCGGACAACGTGATTCACTACGACCCGAGCGCCTTCATGAACGACGCGCTGGCGCTCGTGCTGTCGATGCTGGTGTCGTCGATCGCGTTCGCGGTGTTGCTGCCGCCTTCGACGCCGTGGCTGCGCAACCGCCTGCTGGTCGATCTGCGCCGCCAGGTCGTGCTGGCGAGCCGCGCGGGCATGCGCCGGGTGCGGTCGCGCTTCGAGAGCGGCGCGCGCGATCTGATGTTCCAGATCAATGCGCTCGCGCAGAACGAGCCCGAGCTCAAACGCGACACCTTGCGCTGGCTCTTCTCGGTGCTCGAAGTCGGCAACGCGGTGATCGACCTGCGCCGCGAGGTCGCGGCGCTGCCCGCCGACGCGCGCCATGCGAAGTCGATGCCGTGGCGCGTCGCGTTGCGTTCGATGCGCGACGCGCTGGCCACGCTATTCGAACGGCCGCGTGAAGACCGTTTCGACCGCGCGCTGGCCGCGACCACCGATGCCATCGCCACGGTTCAGCAGATGCTCGCCACCTTCACGCCGCCGCGTGAAGAGCGGCATCGGCTGCAACGCATTTTGAGTCAACTGCATTTCATTCGTACCGCGCTGCTCGATCCGCAATCGCCGCTTGAACCGCTGATGAGCGGACGTGCCGACGCGTCAGAAGGAGTTCGTCATGCCACGTGATATTGCTGTTTTCGACGCCTACGTGCCGGCCATCGTGCTGCTGTTCATCGCGGGCGCCGCGCTGACCTGGGTGTTGGACCGCGTGATCGCCTATACGGGCGTGTATCGCGTGGTGTGGCATCCGTCCTTGTTCCGGGCCAGCCTGCTCGTGTGTGTGTGCGGCGTGCTGGGTCTCGCCGTTTATCGTTGATCAGAGTCGAAACATGACCATCCGAAATATTGTGGGCTTCGTCGCGACAGCCATTATTTTTATCGTCGCGATTTTGATTGGGCGCGTGCTGTGGGTTCATTACATGGATGAACCGTGGACACGTGACGGGCGCGTGCGCGCCGAGATCGTGAATGTCGCGCCAGATGTCTCCGGCGCGGTTGTGGATCTGCCGGTGAAGGACAACCAGCTGGTGAAGAAGGGCGACCTGCTGATGCAGATCGATCCGTCGCACTATCAGATCGCGGTCGAACAGGCGCAGGCCGCCGTGGCCGCCCGCAAGGCCGAGTTGCAGATGAAGCGCGACGACGCGCAACGGCGCGCCGATATGGACGCGCTGGTCGTGTCGAAGGAAAACCGCGAGAATGCGACGCATACGGCGTCCGCCGCCGAGGCTTCGTACCAGCAGGCACTGGCCGCGCTCGATGCAGCCAGGCTCAATCTCGATCGGACTCGGGTGGTGTCGCCGGCGGACGGTTACGTCACGAATCTGAGCGTGTTTCGCGGCGATTATGCGACTGCTGGTGCCGCCAAGCTGGCGATTGTCGATAGTCACTCTTTCTGGGTGTATGGGTATTTTGAGGAAACCAAGCTTCCTCGTGTTCGTATCGGTGATAAGGCTGAAGTCCGGCTGATGAGCGGTGGCACGCTGCAGGGGCATGTCGAGAGTATTTCTCGAGGGATCTATGATCGGGATAATCCGGAAAGCCGCGAACTGCTTGCTGATGTGAATCCGACTTTCAACTGGGTCAGGTTGGCACAGCGCGTACCGGTGCGGGTGAAGATTGATTCTGTGCCGGATGATATCGTGCTGGCGGCCGGGATCACCTGTACTGTCGTCATCGCCGCGAACTGAACGCGCACCGTCGCTCTCTGCGAGCGGCTGATGATTGGTGTACAAAACTGGTTGCCATTGTCATGTCGCAGGCGGCTGTAGTACTAGTAAGCCTTTGTAATTGCCGCCCCTTCAATGACTAATTAAACTTACCCGCGCTGGTCTTTTGCCTTTTCATTTTCCAAGGTTCAATGAGCATCCATACCACCCGGACTAAAGTCGCCGAATCTATCGGCGTCGGCACCGGCGGCAACACCGGCAACGACAATGGCGAGCGCAAAACACGTACGCCACCATCGGGACAAACATGCAGTTGCGAAGCCCGCGCATCACGTCAACGCCAATCCACGCGGTGAGACGACAGAATCACGACAGCACCTGGGCCTGCGTCCGGCGGTTTTCGAACGGCGGCCGCTTTCGAGTACCGCCTTCGGAATTACAGAATCTCCTCGCAAGCCAGCGCTTCGTTCTACTGTCGCGTATGTGGTGGATGAAAGAACACACGACGCACTGTTCGACAAAAACTCGGACGCGGTTGTCCCGATTGCATCGATCACGAAGCTCATGACCTCAATGGTCGTGCTCGATTCGAAAACTTCGCTGGCGGAAGAGATTACGGTCACCGACGAGGACCGGGACTACGAGAAGATGACGGGATCGCGCTTATCCGTAGGTTCAACACTGAACCGTGCGGACATGCTGCACATCGCATTGATGGCATCGGAGAATCGCGCTGCGACGGCTCTGTCGCGCTACTACCCTGGAGGCCGCCCCGCATTTATCGCGGCCATGAACGCGAAAGCGAAAGCCTTGGGTATGACCGATACGCATTTCGAAAGCCCGACTGGTCTCACGAGCAAGAACGTGTCCAGCGCACGCGACCTGGTCAAAATGATCGAGGCCGCCTATCAGTACCCATTGATTCGCACCTTCTCGACGGACCACAGCTATACCGTCAACACCGGCAAGAGAACCATCGCATATCGAAGCACGAATGCGCTGATTCGAGACCCGCGTTGGGAGATCGGTCTGCAAAAGACGGGCTTCATCAACGAAGCCGGAATATGTTTCGTCATGCAAGCCACAATCGCCGATCGGCCGTTGGTCGTGGTGCTGCTGGATTCGTCGGGCCGCAATTCCGATTTCGCGGACGCCGCGGCACTGCGCTCCTTCATTATTTCGGACGAACGGCCCCGGCTCACGGCTAACGACACCAGCCATGGCGGGACCTGAAGCATCAGGCACGCGCCGGCCCCGCTTTAGCCACTCAACCACGCCGGCATAGCAGGCACTGCCGGCGGACTCATGTAGCGAACCACTGTTCGAGCAGGTCATTCACCCGCGCGGCGCTCTCCCACTGCACCCAATGCCTCGCGCCGGGACGCTTCCCAAACCGGTAGTCGGCCCCGGCAGGCAATCTCCCGATAACGACTCGGGCTGGGGGTTATCGGCAATGGACCCGCTCGTTAGCCAGGCACCCAGCCGCCGGATGCGTTCGTTAAAGTTGGGAGAGCGCGCCATTCCGAATTGGTAAGGAGCCTCCATGCCGCCTCCTTTAGCGCCGCTGGTTCTTCCGCGCTCATTCCGGGAAATCGACCGACGATTTTCAGCAGATCGTCGTTCAGGACCTGCACGCGAGTTTGCCGCAGCAGATGCGCGCCCCGCAGCAAAGGCAAGGCCCCCTGACAGTCGAAAAACCGGTCGGTGACGCCAGCCCCCGGAATGGCGCGCTCTCCTCTACACACTCGGCGAATTCCTTACCTACGGGGTGTACCATCTCGACAGCCGTCGAACGTCTGACCTGCGAGCGTGATTCCGCTTGTCGCGCTGAACGATGGCGCCAGCATCCTGCTTCTGGGTAACATCTCGCTTGTCAGCAAACGAATCTGCCGGAAGGAGCCTCCAGAATGTCGACAGCAGCGAAACATAAGCGGGGCTCGCCCGCACACCTGGCACGGATCCTCAAGGATACCCGCGCGTTCTTCAAGGAAAACCCGCACCGTCAGCTGTTTGCCAGCTTTCTGGGGTGTGCGGACAACGGCGCATGGGAATTTGTGGTGATGGAAAGGCATTGGCCCGCAGGAGAGTTTCACTTCATTCCGCCCGACGACCAGCTTACATGTGCCGAATTCACGCATAAGCTGAACACGCAGGCAAGCGGCGAGAAACTCATGCTGAATGGAGTCAGGTCATGCAGCGCGACTCGCGCTGCCATCGCCGATGCGCTGCGCGACGTGCTAGTCGTTATGCCGACCGGTCCGACCGAGCACTAGTGGCACAAAAGAACAAGGCTAATCATCATGACGCTTTGCGCGTCCGCAACAGCAAAGTGGGCGGCGTCAACTGCACTCACTCCACGGCACCGTCCGCGTAGTTCCTTTGCCCGCGCAGACGCTTCACAAGCCGGCCAAACGCGAGCCACTGCTGCGCGATCAATCCGTCGCCATACGAACGCCCTGAGCCATGCGGCACGGGTAGCTGGTCGCGGATGCCGGTCGGCTCGACGGCGGGGCTCCATGAAACGGTGCGGAACATCATGTCCCACCATGGAAACAGCACGCCGAAATTACAGCCGTAAGCCGTGCCCTCATGGCCGTAGCCCACCGCGTGATGACGGCGGTGAAAGATCGGGCTGACGATGATGCGTTCGAGCAGCCAGCCATACGGCAGGCGTGCATTGACGTGCTGGATGCTCTGCATGAAGTTGCTGACCGCGACCAGCACCACGAACTGGTTCGGCTGCACGCCGATAAACAGAGAGATCGCCGCGAAGAACGCCGCCTGGATGATGTCGTCGAGAAAGTGGTTGCGGTCATCGGCCCACAGTGACATCTGCTGCTGACTGTGATGCACCGCATGCAACTCCCACCACACGCCGAAACGATGCTGCCAGCGGTGATACCAGTAGCCGGCAAAATCGAGCACGATCAGGTAAATCAGGAACGACACGACTGGCTGATCCGTCACGCCTGGCCAGAGGCTGTCGATATCGATGTTCGGTATGTCGTAGATCGATATCAGGCTCTGCCAGTGATCGAATAGCGGCTGCAACATGAAAAAGAACGCAATGTTGATGATGCCGAGCTTGGCGATCCACGTGTAGATCACGTCCGCGCGCAGTGCCTTGCGATCCTGCCACTGCTCGATGGGACGCAGCGCTTCAAGTGGCCGTAACGCGAGATACGACACCACGATTTCCAGCACGCCGATGATCACCCAGTACAGTGCGTCATAGGTGTCTTCATCGTAACCCATCAAGCCGAAGCGATAGAAGAACGGCTGCACAACGTCGACATATAGCAGCGTCTGCAGCGCGGACACCATGTTGTCGAGTTGTGCGACGATTTCATGAAACATCAAAAGCCTCGTGGTTTACCCGTTCTGCCAGTGCTGATGTCACGGCAAGTTTGAAAGGAATTGTCCCGCCTAGTCTGGATTAGGCGACACGACCGGCGCACGGTTGTCGAAAAAGATACCGTGCGGCGAGCGGCCCACCGCAATAGTTTCGATCAGTTTGCGGGTGGTCAGATCGATGATGCCCACATGCTTCGCGAAGCGGAATCCCACCCATAGATAGCGCCTGTCGGGAGTTAGTTCCATATCGTCGGGCCCGGGCATCAGGCCTGTGATATCGCCGGCATTGGTGAGCGTGGTGTAGTCGATGATGTTGATGGTGCTGTCGACGCGATTGGAGACCACTACATGCTTGCCGTCGTCGAGGTTGCGGAAGTTGTGCGCGCCACGGCCCGTGTGGATCTTCTCGACGATCTGCTGCTTGTGCCAGTCCACCACCGTCACGTCGTCTTCGCCGGTCATGCCGACCAGCAGGTAGCGGTCGCCGGGAGTCATCCACAGACCTGCGGGTTCATTGCCCACGTGCATTTTCCAAAGCACTTTCTGGGTCGGCAGATCGATCGCTGCCAGTTCGCCGGAATCCTGTAGCGTGACGAACACGGTGCGGTTGTCGGAGGCGAACGTCATGTGGCTAGGCGTCTTCGCCAGTTCGATATGCCTGGCCAGCGCCATATTCGTGCCGTCGTAGCGGTAGATGTCGACACGGTTCATGCGCAGCGCCGCTGTGACGAACCATTTGTGATCCGGAGAGAAGCCTAGCTGATATGGGTCTTCGATGCCCTCCACGGTGCGCTGCACCTTACCAGTATGCGGGTCGACGAACATCAGGTTGTTCGACACCGAATCGGCAACGATCAGGAGCGGCCGTCAGGCGTGATCATCAAATGGTGCGGTTCCTTGCCGGTCAGCTCCGTACCGATGATTTTGTGCGTGGCCTCGTCGATCAGCGTCAGTTGCGCTTCACCGGAATCGAGCACGATGACGCTATCAGCGGCATTCGCGCAATTCGTTATGGCTAGCATGCCGCACAGCGACGCGGCGAACGCTCCGATCCTTGTAATGGAAACGATAGAAAATGGCATTTGGATCGTATTCAGGCGGGAAAATACATTGATGTGGATGTAATAAAGATGTCGGACGTTCGTCAGTCTCGGTCGAGACTGTCACTCTCCAACGTTTGAACCGCCGCCGCCGATGACACGGCAGGCGAGGCCAGATGCAGAAATTGCCGGGCAACCAGGCCATCGAACAGTTGGTTTTCTGCCTTCACGATAAAGTCTTCGGTCCATTCCACTCCGAAGAACGTACGGCGACGTTCAAATAGTAGCACTGCGTGAATGCCGCCGGCGACGGGTAAGTGTGTCGAGCAGGTGCGACACGTGTCGCCGTCAGCCGCGCTTTATGCGGCATAGTAGTCGGCGGTAAAGCCCTTCTTCGTTTTGTCGTCCCCGGCTTTCGAGACGTTGATTGTTGGGGCTGCGACCTGCTGGACGGCCAGCAGTTGCCTTCTATGAGGAGAAAATAGTCAAGGCTTTTTTGGTTCCCGGTCTCTTCATGGGATCAGTACATTTTCTGCCATCTTAGGTCCTCGTCATGCAGGCGCATTGGGGGACGAAACTATCTCGCAAGTGTCTGAAGCGCGTTGCGCACGTGAGACCTTCACGTCTCACCGCCTTCTATCCGCCGGCGGACAGCCGGCCGCATCCTATGCGCGTTACGCTGGAAGGTTCACCAGGAGTATGCCCCATCTATATCGTTCGGTTGCTATCGAGCAACCCGGCAACTGCTCGGGCATATTCCGTTCAGACCGGCAAGTATCTGTTTCATTTGATCCGTTGCTGCGCTACCCGATTTGATAGGTATCCTTATCACATTTTGAGTTCAGCGCCTTCGGGAATCACACCGTCCTTGAGGTAGCGCCATAGCGCGATGACCAGGCGGCGTGCCACCGCGACGATCGCAATACGTCGAGCGCGTCGGTTGGGGCCAGTGCCCTTCGTGCGCTCGTTAAACCGGCGGGTGAGCAGGCTGGCGGGCTGATACCGTATCCATGTCCATGCCGTTTCAATCAGTAAGGCGCGCACGCGCCGGTTGCCCTGTTTGCTGATCCCCTGATCTATCTGGGTCTCGCCGCTGTCGTAGGGCTGCGGGACCAGGCCGGTACACGCACCCACCTGGCGGCGGTTGGCGAAGTGCCTCCAGAAGAGCTCGAGTGCAAGTCTCGAGCCGCTAACCGGACCGATGCCGCGCAGGTGTGTGAGATGATCAATACGCTCGCGCACACGTTCGGGAAGGTGGAGGTGGTAGGCCTTTTCCAGGGCGGCCGCCTGCTTCTCGACCAGCGCCAGCTGCTCGCACTCGCGCAGCAGGCGTTCGTGGAGCTCGTTGGGCAGCGGGGCACCATCGTGACAACACACTTCACGGCATGCGAGGCGGGTGGCGAATTTACGGCTGTTGACATTCTCCCAGCAGCCGACTGTGGCCAGCAGCTTGCGCATGCGGTCACGGTGTTGCAGCACTTCCTTCTGCAGTTGGCCGCGATCACGCATCAGGTGACGCGAAGCTTCGTCTTGCGCAGAGGGGACACGTGCACCGCGCGCATGCGGTCGCGTTCACCGCCGAGCCAGGCCCGCAGGTTGATGACCAGCTTCGTCACGTCAAGCCGGTCGGTCTTTGCGCGGCGCTTTTGGCGTTGGACTGGAATGCTCGCGGGATCGACGACGTAACATTCGATGCCGCGAGCCTGCAGAGCCCTGAAGATCCAGAATGCATCCTGGCCAGCTTCGTAGCTCACGACGATGCGCGTGTTGTCGGGCAGTGCCCATGCCTGTTTTTGGGTGGCAATCAGCGTAAGCACGGCCTGCAGACGGGCGGCAGGCTCGGTTTGTGCCACCGTGTGAATCGACGGGCTTTCTCGATGCCCGTCATGCAGCGCGACTTTCCACTTTGCCGCCGCCAGTTCAAGCGATACGGCCAGCACTACTTCTGTTACGTTGCCTTGCGTTTCCTGTGTATACGTGACGCCCTCCTGTGAGGAACTCCACGACACGCTGATTTTACCAATATGGCCCCCCGGTCGCCGCCGCCTTACCGTACATAGGATCTATCCAGACATGCGTGACCGGTAATGGTCGGGTGTGAAGCTCTGGAGATATTGCGCCTCCCGATTAGCGGTTCATCCTGGTGACGGGGAAGGAATCGACACTGCGAGCCGCCGTGCGGGGTGAGGTGCAGGCAACTTCCGCACGCGCGACAGGCCTGTTGTTAAAGCTGGTTACTGTAAGACGGTCACACAGACGACCGTTCAAATGGCGGTTCAGTGTGAGCGAGACTGACAAAAACCCGTAAGTGTTTGTAAAATCACATCAGTCAAGACTAATTGGCGAGTCTCTCGATGCGCTGGATTGTTCTGATTCTATTTTTGCTCTGTGCGGTTTATATCCACTGGCGCGGCAAGGCGCGTCACGGCAGCTTCTTCCGACAGCTAGGCGACCATTCGACCTTCATGGCGCCGCTCAATTGCTTCGCGTACTTCTTTTCGAAGGTACCGAACGCGCCTTATATCGAGACGCGACATTTTCCCGAACTCGCAGCACTCAAATCCGAATGGCACACGTTTCGTGAAGAGGCGCTCGCGCTTCAGGAAGCGAGCCGCATCCAGGCCGCGGGAAAGTACAACGATATCGGCTTCAATTCGTTTTTCCGCACGGGCTGGAAGCGCTTTTATCTGAAGTGGTATGACCATCCGCATCCGTCGGCGGCGGCGCTGTGTCCGCGCACGATCGAGATCCTGCAGCGCGCTCCGTCCGTGAAGGCGGCGATGTTCGCCATGCTGCCCGCCAACGGCTCGCTCAATCCGCACCGCGACCCGTTTGCCGGCTCGCTGCGCTATCATCTCGGGCTGATCACGCCAAACGACGACCGCTGCGCGATCGTCGTCGACGGTGTTCCGTACTCGTGGCGCGACGGCGAGGACGTCGTGTTCGACGAAACCTACCTGCACCACGCGGCGAACGCCACGATGCAGGACCGCATCATTCTGTTCTGCGACATCGAGCGGCCCATGAAGTACGGTTGGGCGCAAAAGCTGATGAACACAGTGGGCGGATTTCTGATGCGCGCAGCGACATCGCCCAATGAGATCGGCGACCGCACCGGCGGCCTGAATCGCGCGTTTTACTATATCTATGCCGTCCGGCGAGCCGGCAAATCGCTGAAGGCGTGGAACCGCACCGTCTATTACGTAGCCAAATGGGGTCTCTTCGGCGCAATCACGCTGGCAATTTTCTGGCACTGATACGCTCTCACGGGAGCGCCCGCCGTTCTGGGCGCTGAGGAACTCTATGCCGCCTCATTTAGCGCCGTTTGCTCTTCCGCTCTCATTCCGCGAAACCCGCGACCGAAGGTTTTCCGCAGATCGTCATTCAGGACCTGTACGCGGGTCCGCAGCAGCAGATGCGTGCCGCGCTGGGTCCAACGCATCTGCTGTTTTTTCACAAAGCGTTTGCTCACCACCTGGTTCACGGACGATTCGGCAAACGCCGCAGAAATCGCCTCGTCCATCGGTAGCGGTCGCCGTAGTACGGGACAAACGCCTGGTTGGCCTCGATATAGCTACGGAATTCACGCGCTGCGTTGAGCATTTTCTTCTTGTTTGCCAGATTATCTTCTTCCAGCACCTCCGGGTCATCTGCCAGGTCACTGACCGACCGGGAGGCCGCCGAACAACCAAGGGTGAGCGTTCCCACGCTACTGCGTGCCCGCAGGAAAAGCAACGCCGCGCCTGATAGTCGAAAAACCGGTCGGTGACGCCAGCCTCCGGAATGGCGCGCTCGCCTACTTCTGCCCTTCAACACAGCACCGCCGCAATGGCCGTTGCCAAGGTGCAACGGTCGTCAGGAATGGCCGCTGACGGCGAAGCCCCAACGTAATGCGCCATTCGAGGTGCGAGCTTTAACCAGCGACGTTTGCCAACCGGCATTCGACGCGCCTGAAGGTTACGGGTCTACGATGCCTCTTCGCCCCGAACCAGGGAAGGGAGAGACTCAAGCAGTCTCTCGAGCCTGGCCCGCTGCTGCGGAGTCAGCCCTCGTGTAGCGCTCACCTGCTGAACACGTGCGCGCCAGTAGGTCCGGCTGAACAATGAATCTGCGCCATCCGCTGACAGGATCCGTTCGAGATGGGCAATCGCGTCCTCGGCGGTTCGGGGCGTATAAGGACTCTCCATGTCTCGGGGCCCTTTTTTGATTCCTGTTTTCATCCACTTCTCTCATGTGGTGACCGACTGGGTCCGGTCCGTACGCCAGACTTCAATTGAGCCTGTTTCTGTCAAACAACCAATGCAGGCGGCCCCCTGCTGAACGACGACCATGCGAACCCGGACCCGTGATGCGCCCCGGCCGACGCATCGACTTGACCCGTCGCACGCGCACGGCACCGGGAATGTTTAGCAAAGCTCCGCGGTGGCCACCCACGTCATCTTCTCGAACTGTCTGAGAACTGCGTTCAGCGACCCGGAGAACGTTTCGGCAAACGATATCGTCATGTCCTCGAAACCACTTTCGCTGCCAGTCACAATCCGGACGCGCTCGATGTTACAAGCGAGCGGCATCAGCACCTGCCAGATCGCGGCGACCCGCATGCCGCCGCTCCTCGTACGAACCGTGATCTGATGGCCTGTGGCAGTCAATAGCCCGGCAATGTCCGGTGTCATCCTCCAGCCCTCTCAATGTTTTGTCCTGTTATCCGCACGGGCGGTGCGCTCACGCTCGCCTGCGCGTTTGATGCCACCACTCATGCTGGTTCAGATGCCGTAGCATTCTTGCCCGTGTCCGCTCACGGCGATAGTGATCAATCACCATGAGCATCGCGATACTGAGAGCCGAGCCCCCAATGATCAGGCCCATCCAGGTCTCACTCATGACACCTTCCTTTCATCGAAGCACAGGGTGTTGCGTGAATGTCTCGCGCCGGTTCGTGCGTCGCGTTACTGCATGTGCTGGCCGCCGTTGATCGCGATATTGGAACCAGTCACGAAGCCGGCATCGTCCGAGCACAGGTAAAGCACGAGCGCCGCCACTTCTTCGGGCTTGCCCAGACGCCCCACCGGGATATGCGGCAGGACCTTCGTATCGAGGAACTCCTGCGGAATCGCGGTGACCATCTTCGTCGCCAGATAGCCCGGTGAAATCGTGTTGACGGTTACGCCCTTGCGCGCCACTTCCAGCGCCAGCGATTTGGTGAAGCCGTGCATGCCCGCCTTGGCCGCGGCGTAGTTGGTCTGGCCGACTGACCCTTTCGAACCGTTGACGGACGAGATGTTGACGATGCGCCCCCAGCCGCGTGCGACCATGTCTTCGCACAACGGCCTGGTCATGTTGAATACCGAATCCAGATTGGTGCGAATGACCGCGTCCCAGTTGACCTTCTCCATCTTCCTGAGTGTCATGTCCTGCGTGATCCCGGCGTTGTTCACCAGTATGTCAACAGGGCCAACGTCAACCTGAATTCTGGCCACGCAGTGCTGGCATGAGTCGTAGTCGGATACATCAACCGGGTACGCGAGAAAGTTCCGGCCTTGCGTTTCCATGCCAGCCAGCCATTCGGCTACGCCGGTGTTGTTAGGCGAGTGCGTGACTACAACTGCATAACCCGCGTCATGCAGCTTCGTGCTGACCGCCTCTCCGAGGCCGCCCATACCGCCCGTTACTACAGCGATTCGTTTCGTCATCCTTTCCATCCGTGATCATAATAACTGCGAGGATCATGAATACCAATGGCCGTCTCGCACAACCCGCCATTGCTTTGCCACAACGTGTTGCCGCCTCCAGAATGGCGGGAGGTAACGGCTTCAGCATTGATTCAATTGCGCGGGTTTTTGTAGGCTTGTGGTATTGCGCGAATGAAGTCTGGTGCGCCAGCGAGCTATAACAAGCCGCGCAGACGCACTACTCAAAAATGAAGGGGCTGCCTGTCCTGCTTTACGCTTTCCCGGCGCAAGTGCCTGACTGCGACGCAGCGTTCCCGCCAGTTCCGGCAGCCATCGCAGAAACATTGGCCTGCGCAACTTCTACGACGCTACGGACCGACTTGCGCACCGTCTCCGCCGCGTCGCTGGCCGTCGAAAACGCCGATTTCAGGGCGATGACAGCTGTCTCTGAACCCGCCGGCGCATGCTTGGCCTAGCCATCGATGCGGGCCAAGTACGTCGCGGCTGAACTGGTCGTACTGTGCCTCGACGGTCCTCGCCGAGGCGGACTGGATCGAGTCCGCAATGTCATGGACATGCTGCTGGTACGACAGCGTCGCCCCGGCAGCGGACTGGGCAAGGCGCAACGGCGACGCCAGCCAGTCCGCTCCGGCTGTGCCGGGCTTCATATCCTTCGGGCGCGCGACGCTTTCTGCCAGAATGGAGCGTCCCGATCGGACAGAGCTTTCGCTTGCAGCGCCATCATTAGTATGACGAAACAACCGGAAGGCAGTCCAACCCGGCTCAGCACCTCTTGACCCGACATTAAACAGACGAAACATGACGCGATTCTGACGATGCCGCTGGTGGGACATCTTCGGCTGCGGCCGTTGCCGTGTATGCAGTTACATACAAGTAAATATTGGAATGTTAATTCTAACCAGAAAATGTTAGATCAAACTGCGGGATCGCTAAGTAGATACCCTTAGTTTCGTGCGAAACGCACGCTTGTGAAAGGCAGTTGTCTGAGCACCGCCAACGCTCGAACGGCCCGGTGACAGCCGGAGCCAATGGGCAGCTCCTTGCCAATGCGGAATGGCGGGCTTTCGCCTGAATCCGGTCTACAGCGTCGCGCCCCTTCGTCACTCGTATTTGGTGACAATCAGCCCGTGCGAGTGCGAAAGAGCCGCGAGAAGCCGGTACGCATCGAGCGTGGCTTTTGATCTCTTGAAACTCCGAGCGCGTGCCATCGGTGCGTGCCGCACAGACTTCAGCCAGGTTGCGTGCGAGCCGGTCGCGCACCGAATCGGCTTTGCGCCCGATGGTGGGTCGCGGGGAGATCGTTAGTTGCGATGGGTTGCCATCAGGTTGCAATACATCGACGTCGCCAGGCGTCGCGACCGCCGGCATGCTGCGTGAGGCTTCGGTCGCACCCTACGACCCGTCAAAGGGCTCGCAAGTCCCATCAGCTCCATCGAAACGGTCTGGGTGATCCGCAACGCCCGGTGAATCGGGCGACGCCATGCGCGGCCATGCACCGCGTGAGCCGCCAGCCCCATCGGCAACGTCGCCTTGAGCACGGGCCGGTGGACCGCCAAACGAAAGCGACGCAACACCACCCGGCGACTCGACCTGAGCCAGACGGCGCGGCTCAGCATCCGCGTCGAAATCGCGGGCGAGTTTGCGGCCTCTTTTGAGGCCAGACTTTCCTCGCGCGAATTTTTCCGCGCTCGTGGCAATAAGCCTTGCGCGTTCTGCAGTGTACGCGTGCTCATACGCCGCCTACATCCGCTGAGCCACCGTGCGCCAACCTTCGCCGCGCTCCGCCAACTGCTCTTTGCCATGCTCACTTGATTCGTCGCCTTGTATGTCGCTTGATGCATCCCGTCCTCCTTCTCCTTCCCCTCTCCATCGCGATTGCCAGCCCGTCGCAGTGCGTCAAATCGGTTGGCTCCGTAGTCTTCCACGTGAACATGTGCAGTAGTATTTCACTTCGCGTGGTGCCGCCATCCACACGCCAGCCGGGCACACCTCGCATAACGTCGATGGATTCGGCGACGGCCCGGGTCGATCGAACTCAAGGTCATCGTCACGATCCGAGTCGGCTCTCCACTGGCCGGCGAAGCCTTGTTCGATAGAGTTTCGTGCTCCTATGGACCGTAGTCCGCCACGATTTCAGCCGAATAGCATAGGTTTACTGACAGGTGCACCAAATACTGCCTTGTGCGTTAGAGGGGAATGAACACGAAAACTGATGCCCGAAAACTGGACCAGGCTACGCAGGCGCACCTGAGGAAGATGGTGGTGCAGGCGGTGCGCGGCGGTATGACGCGAGTCGAAGCGGCCCGAACGTATGGCGTGAGCCTGCGCGCGGTTGGCAATTGGATGAAATCGGCACGAGAAGGCGGTTTGAGGGCGCCGAGGCCCGACAAACGTGGCCGCCGACCGGGAAGCGGCCGCCCGACGCATCGGCAAGCCGTGAACATCCGCAAGCTGATCATTGAACGGATGCCAGATCAACTGGCGTTGCCTTTCTACCTGTGGACGCGCGAGTCGGTCGCACAGTAGATGGAGCGAGAGTCGTACTGTGCGCGGCGAGGGCGGAAAACACGACAACGACCGGTCCAGCCTCCGCCGGGCCCAGGCTCATCACTCATCGCTCATCGCTCATCGCCTGATTTTCCGCGCATCAGCGACTCCGGATAACGTTCCAGATAATCGGCGAGCGCATCGAGCGATTGTAGCGTTCGCGTGAGTTCCTGCAGCGCCTGATGAACTTCGCCCTGCAGCGGCGAGTCCAGTTGCAGGCGGCTTGCGCTTTGCCCAACGTCTTATTCGCGACGATAGTAGATCGCCGAGCCGATGTCGATCGTTCGGAGCGACTCGGCGCGCAGCGTGAACTTGCGGCTTTTCTGGTCACCCGTCACGGCGGGCCGCCATTCCGGCCCGACGAAGTGGGCTTCGTCTTGCGCCGAATGTATACGCGCGAGCGCAAGGTACCGAGGCCGGTGAGGCCACTCGCCGCAACCCGCTGACGCACGCCCCAGAACCGCGGGTCATTCACGGCGAAGTCGGAGGCTTCCTTGTGAGTTGCTCATCGACGAGCACGCGCGCATGACCTCGACAAGGTGATCGTCTTGAATATGCCGACATCGACGTCCTTGTATTTAAGTGTCGCGGCCCCCTGGCTCCCGGCCTTGCGCGCTCACAAAGCTGATCGTGATGATCGTGATGGTCGGTACGCGCCGACCGACCGACGTTACAACGAGCGCACTGTCGATCAGCGCCGCGACAAGCGGAATCACCCAGACAAGCGACGGCCACCTGCGGCTTCGCAGTTCGATCGCTGGTTCAGGCAGTTACGGGTCCCGCTTCATTGCGGGATTCGGCTTGCTCAGGTTCGTTCGGCCTTTGCGGGCTAGTCATGCTTTGTTCCTGACGGTTCGATGTTGTCCCATATCAGCCGAGGATCGAATTGCAGGGAAGCGAGCATCGTCAAGACGACCACTGAACCAAACGCGATCGCCCCCGGACCCGCAGTAATGACGGCAATCGATTCGAAACGTACGAGCGCCACGGTGAGCGTGATCACGAAGACGTCGAGCATCGACCAGCGGCCGACCCTTTCGACGATCCGAAAGAGCGTCGTGCGCTGGCGCGGGCGCCAGGTCGAGCGGCTCTGTACCGACCAGGTGAGCAATGCGAGGGTCCCGAGCTTGAGCATCGGCACGAGAACGCTGGCGATAAAGATGATGCCCGCGAGTGGATAGTCGCCAGAATCCCAGAACAGTGCAACGCCGCTCATGATCGTGTCGTCCTCCGAGCCGCCGATCGACGACGTGTGCATCACCGGATACACGTTTGCGGGGATGTAAAGGATAGCGGCGGCGACGAGAAGCGCCCAGGTCCGCGCAATGCTATCGGGATGGCGCCGATGCACGGTCGTACCACAGCGCGTGCAGCGCGTGCGCTCGACGCCGAGCGCACGCGATTGCAAGCGGCGGCAGGTATGGCAGGCGATACGGCCCGCGCGCGTGACCGTGGTATAAACGGGCTCGGGCTGGGGTTGTTCGACGTCGTCAACGCCGTGGGGTATCGGGTCGGGCGCGTCTTTCATAACTTCGGCAATTCGTCGGTCGCGCCAGGGGGGTCCGCCGTGCATGCGCAAGAACGGTGGCAACGTGTCCAGCAGGGAATCGAATGGAAGACTGGTTTGCAGGGCCGGGGGCGACCCGGATGGGAGGCGGTTCGATGGCGAATACGACGTCGCGCCGCGATTTGCTAGCCGCTCTGCAACGTCCCACAGTGCCCGCGGATCCAGCGCAAGGATAAGCGCGATCAAAAGCGTCAGCGCACCGAACGCAAACAGCGCTGGCCCTGGAATCACCCGCGCGATACTCCCCATCTTTACCAGGGTGACCAGCACGCCGAGCATAAAAACCTCGATCATCCCCCACGGCCGCACAAAAAGGATCGCCCGCAAGACCCGATCGAAGCCAACCGGGACAAAGCCCGCGCGCAGCGGTACGAAGAGATATAGCATCGCGACAAGTTCGACGAACGGAAAGAGGATCGCTGCGCAGAAAACCATGAAGGCGATCGCCTCCATATTCTCATTCCACAACACGACGATAGCGCCGATCAGTGTCGTCTCGGTCAAGATGCCGTTCGTTTCGAGCTCGACGATGGGAAACGCCTGCGCGATCAAGAACGTGATCAGCGCGGCGAGCGTGATAGCGCATACCTTGTCCAGGTTGGCCGACAAGCTTGGGTAAAGCATGGCGCCACAGCGGGTGCATTTTGCGGCCGTGCGGTAGGGCAATGCGCGCTTATGGAACAACATGTCGCACTCCGGGCATCCGATCAGCTCGTCAATTTGCATCGGTCAATCCTGGGCGCGGACAGGTGTGTTCGATACTGGGGCGCTGCCGTCGGTCATGATGTTGTTCGCGATGCAGAGGCACTTCGTTGCCGGGCTGTCGTTCGGGGCAACGAAGTGTTAGAGCGATAACCTATTCGTGCAACCACGTGTCGATCTGGACCACGACGTAGTCCGCTATGAGTTTTTGCAGGTGAGTCGTCGGATGATAAGCGTCGGCGAACATGTAGATGTTGTCAGCATGGGGGGAGACATACGTTGAGCGCGAGCAGAAGAGCGCGCTGGTGTCATCGGCTTGAAATGCCGGGGGCAGGTTTGCCGGCGCGCATGCTACGTTGGCGCCGATGCTCCCGTCGAAGCGAAAACCAAGTTGGCGATAGTTCTTTGATACTTCATCAATGAACGTGAACGCGTCGATCCGCAGCACAGCCGGCGATGAAGGGAGCGCGTCATCCAGCGCGGTGTTGAATACCTGCGCCAGACGCCGAAGCACTTTTGCGGAGCCCGGCAGTTGCTGCTCGAGCAGGCTCGCGATCGGCGCCTTGCTGATGTCCGGTACGTTTTGCACAACGATATGTGTGGCGCCGTGTTGTTGCACATTGTGCACCAATCCCGCAAATTGTTGCGCCGCCTGTCTCAGCGAAGCTACCACTGCCTGCAAAGAGGCGCCCGGATCGCCGCCGTTCGCAACCATTCCCGCCCATGCGCCATACGCATCCTGAACGTCATTGGCCCCGCCTTGCATCAGTACGAGTTGCTGGCCGGTGAATCGTGTACGCGACTGAAGATAGGCGGCCACCTGAGAGGTCAGTGGCGTCTGTAACTCGCCGGTGTCGCCCGTTGCGTCGCCGGGGTTCGGCGGCCCGGCGACTCGGGCGCCCCCTTGGGCGTAGCCAAATCCTTCCGGATGAACGACGCTCGGTTGCCCGAAGCCGCCTGTCAACGCGGGCGTGAGGCCCGACCCATAATGTTCCGCGATAACCTGTACGGAGATGGCGCCCGGATTAGTGGTGTAGGTGCCGCCGCCGAATTGTCGGGCGTACGCGTAAGTGCCAACGTCCGAAAGACTGTCCCCGAACGAGACGACCTGCATGAGGCTTCGTTGCGGATCGGCAGAACCGGCCGATGCGTTCGATGAATGGGGCAAACTGATGACACTGCATGTCAGCACAAGGAACACGAAACGACGGACTGTCTGCATGGGACGCTCCGGAGTAGTGTGGTGTATCGAAGAATAACCTTGTTGCGCGGTAAGCACTACCTCGATGCTTGAGCGTTGCACGGGGGAGATGTGTCACAATCTCAGCCAGAGAGTTCCCAGCGCTGGGAGCGACAAGGCAGAGAAGAGCTTTATCGCCTACAACATGCCGCATAACGCGCGGCTGACGGCGACACGTGTCGCACCATCGGTGTGAACTGGGCGGTTTGGGCAGGTGTCAGGCCGTTTCTTCGGCGGTCAACTGTTCTTCTACCCTATCTTGTATCCCTGCGTCATCGCCTGAGCAAACGCGAGTCGGCACCCGGTGCGTCTGCACTCGCCCTTCGGGCTCCTTAGTCGTGGCACCGCATCTCATCGCGGGCGAGCCGGCCGGCGAAGGCCTTGTGGTCGACCTCCTCCGAGCAGCCAGGCGTGGCCAGCAGCTTGCGCATCCGGTCGCGATGCTGCAGCACTTCTTTCTGCAGTTCCCCGCGATCGCGCATCAGCTGGCGCTACGCCTCGTCCTGCGGCGATGGCACGCGCACCACGTGCATGCGGTCACGCTCGCCGCGCAGCCACGCGCGCAGGTTGATCACCAGCTTGATGGCGTCGAGAGCCGGTCGGTCTTGGCGCGTCGCCTGTGGCGTTCGACCGGAATGCTCGCCGGATCGACGACGCAGCATTCGATGCCGTGCGCCTGCAGCGCGCGACAGATCCAGAACGCGTCCTGGCCGGCCTCGCAGCTGACAACGACGCGCACGCCCGAGGGCAGCGACCACTTGTCCTTGTGGCGGTTGATCAGGTCCAGCACCGCCTGCAGGCGGGCGGCGGCCTGCGGCTGCGCGACCGTGTGCACGGCCGGCTTCTCGCGCCGGCCGTCGTGCAGCGCGACCTTCCACTGCGCGGCAGCGAGTTCGAGTGACACTGCCAGCACCGGTTCTTCACTATCCGTCGTGAACGTTTGATCCGTGCGCATGATCCTCTCCTTGAACAGGACTCTCCACGCTGATTTTATGCACAGTTCGTCGCAGCTCCCTGCCACATAGCTTCCCAAGGCCGCCAATCTTCCCCGGTGTTCCGGAAAAAACGACGATGCGCTACAACACACGTGGCAGCGCCCTGATGACCGGAAGATCACTGATGCCCGCACGCGACGTCACCGGACGCCGCGTGACGAGCCCGGCGCATAGCATGGTCCGGGAATCGTCGGCGACATTGGCGAGCGGCGCGAGCCGCATCCCGTTTGAGAGATCGAGTCGATTCAGACGCTTCCCCTGGCGCTGCCCTGAACCAACCAGCCAGGAGCAGCCAGTGCGCCGCTCGCGGAGCGTCCCATGTCGTCATCGACGATCTCGATATCACGAAATCCCCGGCGCTTTGCTTCATTCACGAGTTCATATTGGCGGCGTTGGCTTTCCAGGTTGGTTTGAACCTGGGCCTGGGTCGACTGCCTGTAATTCCGATCTCGGAATTACAGGCATAATGCCGTGTAAAAAATTATGGTCGAGCATTTATTGATGATGTACTAAAAGTGCTTGTTTGTAAGTGCGGCAGCGGCATGCGGCGGCACAATGACTCGGCATTATTCCGGCCAGTTACAATCCATTGAGGAAAACCAGCCGCTGATCATCAGGCCGATAAATCCCGGGCTCACCGTCACGGGGCGTGGAGAACGACTGTATTACGGCTCCATGATGAGCTCTCCTCCCAATCAAGATTGCCTTTGATAGGAGTCAGGATAATGCCGACTACATGGAACGAAAACGCTACCAACGCGGCAAAAATGGAACTACTCGGCCATATTTTTTTACACGGCATTATGCCGCACGTAGACCACTGCCTTGCGCTTCAACAGGTCTGCGGGCAAACGATCAATATTCGTCATCGTCACACTCCTTTGCTGTGGCGACGCCGGCGGCCTGCCTCAACAGGCTCGAAGATGGCTGATTGCTTTTGCGCGCTGAACTTCGTTCATCCCCTGAAGCTCGACGGTGTCGAACCTCATGCACATCTGGCGTAGCGTCACCGCGAGCGAATATGGTCGCGCTGGAGTGCCCTTTGACAGTTTGTCCACTGGGTTTCTCCCGGACGATGTTGGAATCGTCCGGCGAGTTTGCTCGCAAATGCCGATCAGTAAGTAACCGATGCAGCTCGCTTAACGTCGCTACAGTGACCCTCGGCTCGCCAAGCCCTATGGCTGAGCATATGGCGGCATCAAGAATCCAGCCCGCAATCATCTTGACTACCCCGGCAGCAGCCCCGATGTTAACTACCTGGCCTCCGCCGCGCTGCTCAATATCCCGAACCTTGACGTGATGCCCATACAGTGGATGCCAACGATAGTGGACTTCAACTTCCTGCCCGATATGGGCAGAATGAACGCGAACTGTGCACAGGCAGAAAATCGTGGGGCAATGTCCCATGGACAGTTGAAGGTTGGGACGGCGGGTGTGGCATAGATTAGGCAACCTTTCGATCATGGTCAATGTTCGCTGTCGAAGGCGGACGCTTCAGCGCCGCTGCAAGTACCCAGAGTTCGCTCACACCGAGGATTTTGCGGAAGTTCTTCTCGGCTTCCAGGAATCCGGCTGCCGCCCAGCGCACCGCCATGTCGGCATCGCGATAGCGCTTCACACGGCCCGCGACTCGGCGTACGGCACCGTTCGGATTCTCGATGATGTTGGTCGTAGACAGGCCGCGCATGAGCGCTGGCGTCAGGCCCAGCTCGTTCACCGTGAACGTCTCCTCCAGTCCTTCGAGCAGCGAGGCCGAGGCATCCGGGTGGTCAGACTGGAGCCACGCCGCGTGCGTCTTGAGCTTGGCCATGCCGTCCCTGGCCGGCAGCTTGTACGCCGCTTTCATGATCGCTGCGGTTTGCGAGATGCATTCTTTCGGCAGACGCTCGAGGACGTTGCGCAGCTTGTGCGTGCGGCAGCGCTGCACGTGCGCGCGCTCGCCGAAGAGCTCCTCGATCGCAGAACGCAGCGCCTTCGAGCCGTCGATCACGAACAGGTATTCTAGGTCCGTGGACAAGCCGCGATCGATCAACCCGCGCAACAGATCCTTGACCACCTGGGCGTTCTCGCTCGATCCGCTCACGAGTCCCATAAGGTGTTTCTCGCCGGTGCTGTCCACGCCAATGGCCGCGATGATATGCCGCGTCCCGACGATGATGCCGTCCATGTAAATCGCCAGAAAGTCGCGTTCATCGAAGCGCCGTGCCATCAGCTCGGTGAGCGCCGCCTGGCTGGCCTGGATGAACTCGCGCGAGACGCTGCTCTTTGAAATACCGACGGTGCCGGCCATCTCGGGCAACACGTCGGCATATTTGCGCGTCGACACGCCTGTGACCATGATGTCGTGCACGCGCTCGGCGAGCCGCGGATTCTCGTTCAATTGCTCGTAGGCAGGAATCGGCACTTCGCCGCCACCTCGACGCCGCAGGCGCGGGCGTTCGACATTCAATTTGCGCTCGTCCATCACTATCTGGCCTCGCTGCGAGCCGTGCCAGCGGATCTCGCCGCTCTTGCGCCCCGGATGCTTGTCGCCGGCGACTTCGGTGGCGGAAATCACCAGCAACTGCTCGACCAGGCTGCGACCGGCGTCGTACATCAACTCGTCGATGCTCGTGCGAGTGTTCTGGATCAGGTCGAGCATCGGCAGCAGGAGCTGACTGTTCTCGGCGAAACAGGCCCGCAGCCGGTCTTCGTTCTCCTTGGCGACGATGTTCAACGGCGCGCTGGCCTTGGGGGCCTTCTTCTTGGTAGGCTTCATGTGGCGGTTCTCCTTGGTTCCCTGTCCGGGAAAGTTGGTCGTGGAAACCCGATTCTCTCGGATTCCCAACGGGGAACCGCCGCCTTCAACCTTCAACTACGCCTGGGACATTGCCAATCGTGGCTCTTTAGCGACTCGGTTATTAATGATTTCTACGGCAATTGAGATGGTGCATCTGAAGGTTGCCTGCGGCATCCGACCCGCCCTCGGCTCTTTTCACAATATGATTGCGTCGGCTCCATGACCTGGCGCGCCGAGCGGATGCTGAAAAAGATCTGCAGCAGCTTCTCCGGCGCGATCCTCGGGCAGCCGCCCTTGATGTCGGCCTCGTACATCCGAGAGAACAACTCGTCCATCTTGGCCAGCGCCTCGTTGCCCTCACCCGGATGCGGCGCAGTGGATGATCGGCAGGGACGAAGTCGTCCAGCCGTCTCATGGTGAACAAGCCTTCGGTAAATGTGTCGGGACCGCGCATTGGGTTGGGCTGTTGTGGGTCTGACAGCGCGCCAGCGCCCCTGCCGGGGGACCTTCCGGTGAAGGTAATTCAGCAGCCTGCTAGTCCGCGCCGTTGCCGTCGTGTCCGGAAGAGCGCGGCAGGCTCCACTTGTAGCGCAGCGATAGGTAACGCAGCGCGAAGCACGCCGCCAAAGCGACCCAGGTCCGCCCGCTCGACACCCATCCCAGGCGCTCGCCAGCCACCTCGATGCTGGCGGCGACCAGCGCAGCCGACGCATAGATCTCACGCTGCAGAATTACCGGCACCCGATTGAGCAGCAGGTCGCGCATCACACCGCCGCCCACGGCGGTGACTACGCCCAGCAGCACCGCCACCTCGGCGTTGTGGCCAAAAATCATGGCTTTCTGGGCGCCGGTCACAGCAAATAGTCCCAGGCCCAAGGAGTCGAACAGGATCACCGGGTGCGCGAGGGACACGACCAGCGCGTTTTCGCCCATCGTCATCAATGCCGCTACCATGGCGACGGCGAGGTAGCGCCAATCGGTCAGCCCGGCCGGCGGCACAGCGCCGATGCACAGGTCGCGCAGCACGCCCCCGCCGCACGCGACCGTGAACGCTATGACAACGACGCCGAACCAGTCGAGGCCGCGGTCCCTTGCCGCGGCCGCACCGCTGATGGCAAAGGCGAACGTGCCCGCCAGATCGAGAAAGGTGAAGAGGCGGTGGTCGTTCAGGGCGGCAAGGGCCATTTCGTGGACGTTCATGCATTCACTTCGGGACAAAAGTGCGGGCTCAAGCCGCAGCATAGCGACAGGAGCCGGATGCAATGGCGATCGACGTGGTCAGCCACGTCAAGCTGGCGCTGCCGGGCCGCCTGTGCGCAGAGAATGAATGGGCGAGCACGGTGCGCGCCCGCCCTGCGTCTCAGGCCGGGGTACTCGGGCACAGCCACGCGCTGGCGGCGGTCAGCATGGCCTGCAAGCCGGTCTCGAGCGTCGGGTGAATCTGCGGCGCGAACTTCGGCGAGTGGTTGCTGGGGATCTTGTTGACGGTCTTTTCCTGTTTGGCTTTGGCGTATACCTCCGGGTCGGTGCCGCCGACGAACCAGAACACATAGGGGACGCCCCAGGTGCGGCCGAAGATACTGAAGTCCTCGCTGGCCGACGCCGGACTGGGCGCCAGCGAGGCGTTCCCGCCAAACTGTTGGCTGAAAGCCCCCGCCACTTTTTGCGTCGCGACCAGGTCGTTTTCGGTCAGCGGGTAGCTGTTGATCGTGGTGAACTCGGGCGGGCGCTCGGCGCCCGAGGCGTCGCATTCGGCGCAGCAGATGCGGCGGATCGATTTGAGCATGTACTCGCGCGTGTCCTCGTCGAAGGTGCGCATGTTCAGCTTGATGGTGGCATCGTCGGGGATGATGTTTTCCTTGGTGCCGGCTTGCAGCGACCCGATCGTGAGCACCGCGGGCACAGTCGGCGCGATTTCCCGCGAGACGATGGTCTGCAGGCGCATGGTGGTCGCGGCGGCCATGATGACCGGATCGATTGAGGTTTGCGGCTGCGAGCCGTGCGAGCCGCGCCCGAACAGCTGGATCTTCAGGCTGTCTCCGGCCGACAGCGTGACGCCCGGACGGTAGTTCACGGTGCCGGCCAGTCCGACCATCACGTGCTGGCCGAGGATGATGTCGGGCTTCGGAAAGCGGCCTTCTCCCCAGTCGCGCACCATGGAGGTCGCGCCCTCGGCCGTTTCCTCGCCCGGCTGGAACACGATCATCAGCGTGCCGCGCCAGGCGGAGCGATTCGCGGACAGGATGCGGGCGGCGCCTACCATCCAGGTCACATGCATGTCGTGGCCGCACGAGTGCGCAACGCCGACCTCGACGCCGTCCGGGTCGCGCGCCGTCACGGTGCTGGCATACGGCAGCCCGGTGTTCTCGGCCATTGGAAGCGCGTCCATGTCGGCGCGCAGCATCACGGTCGGGCCGGCGCCGTTCTTCATCACGCAGACGACGCCGGTCACGCCGACGTTGCGCGTCACCTCGTAGCCGAAACCCTGCATCGCGTCGGCGACGATCTTCGCGGTGCGGACTTCCTGCATCGACAACTCGGGATGCTGATGGAAGTCCTTGTATAGAGCTTCGAGTTCGGTGATCAGGTTTGGTTCGGCGGAGGCGAGGGCTTGCGTGAGGGCATTCACGACAGCTCCAGAAGTGACGAAGTAAAGTTGAAAGAAGTCCGACAGAAAGCGTGCTTGAAGCAGGTAGTCGGCGCTTGATATGAAGATTGCACATTCAGGCCTGCGCTTTCCCCCTTGGGCACGGTGAGCATGATCGAGATGATGGCCGTCACGACCATCAGCACGTTGAAGCCCAGCGCAATGATGGCGGCCTCCCGCACGGCCAGGTTGTCCTGGCGGCCACTGAAGGTGATCACGCCATCAAGCCAGTTCACGCTCGCGCTGTTGCTGCGGAGCGCGGTGAAAATGGCGGCGGAAATCGCCACGCCGAAGGCGGCGCCGAGCGACGATGCCATCTTGTAGATGCCTGAACCCGACCCCTCCTGGGCAGCCGGCAGGTTCGATAATGCAGCATCGGTCGAGGGGGTGGCATAGAACGCCAGACCGACACCGAACAGCGTGTAGCCGACGCTCGCGAAGATCTTGTAGTCCGACAGCAGCAGGTTGGCGGGCGACACCAGGAGGATCGCCAGGCCCGTGATCAGGCAGCCCCAGATCATCGGCTTGCGCGGCCCGAAGCGTTGCAGCAGCTTCTCGCCCACTCGGATGAAGGCGATGATGGCAATCGCGTAACCCAGCGTCAGAAAGCCGGCCTGTTGAGCGTTCATGTTGCCGCCGAGCTGCACCAGTTGCAGCGACACGATCAGCGTGCCGGCGGTACCGTTGACGAGGAAGTTGGAGATCGTCGCGCCCGCGTACGTCGCGTTCTTGAACAGGCTGAAGTCGAAGAACGCATTGGACGCCTTGTCTTCGATGCGGAAAAACAGCCAGCCGAACACCACCGTTGCCGCCAGCAGACCCAGGCCAATCGGGCTGGTCCAGCCCAACTTGTTGCCCTGCGTCACCAGCACCTGCAGTGCCACCATAGTGACCATGAAAGCAAGCACGCCAGACAGGTCGAACTTGTACTCGCCCCTGGTTTCGGCCTTGCTCTCGGGCGCGCCGCGCATCATCCACAGGCCGAGCACGCTCACCGCGATGGCCACCCAGAAGATCGAGCGCCAGCCAAAGTTCTGCGACATCAGGCCACCGGCCAGCGAGCACAGGCCCGACCCGCCCCAGGAACCGATCGACCACATGCTGATGGCACGCTGGCGTTCGGGGCCGTCCCAAAAAGCTTTCACCAGCGCCAGACTGGCCGGCATGATGCAGGCGGCCGACAGCCCTTGCAACGCGCGGCCCACGAGCAGGACCGGTGCTGCCAGCCAGCCCTGCGGCGTGATGGCCACCAGCAGCGAGCCGGCGATGCTCAGGTAAAAGCCAATGCGAGTGATCTTCAGCCGGCCAACACGGTCGGCCAGGCCGCCTATCACCACGATGAAGATCCCCGAGAACAGCGAGGTGATGGCCACCGCGACGTTCATCAGGCTCGCATCCATGCCGAGGTCGCGGCTCATGTCGGGCGCAATGTTGAGCGTCGTCTGGGCAAACAGCCAGAACGCAATGACGCCCATGATGATGCCGAAAAGCAGCCGGTCGTTGCCCTTGTATGGCACCTTGGGTTGAACGCTGGTATTCATGCCATTCTCCGTGCCGAGTGACTTCGCCTCGATTTCACCTACATCAAGATGTTGGAAACGTCTGACGGCTCTGGTGCAAGAAAGGGCCGCGCAGGTTATGCCGAAAGCACGGCATTCCAGATCGCGGAGGCGTCGAGCCGCAAGCTCGTTGCCGCGGAATGGCCACGGGCTTGAATTCGAACAATTCACGAACCCACGTCATCAGGAGGAAGCGCGTGGAGCAGGCGTGGTCCGGGCATCACGGGGGCCGGCCTGCCGGCATCGGCGGTCATGCGTTGCGCGGCAGCACCGCCAGGACGCGCGCGGTGACCTGGTGGATCCGACATGTAGTTGCGCAGGAACCCGGCCGTGCCTTCGTTGGTAACGCCGCCGTCTTCGGTGATGAGGCCCGGGGTGAACTGGATGTAGGCCTCCGGCGCGTTCATCTGAGGCGCGTTGCAGAAGCCGAGCACGATGCGCAGCCTCTGCTGGGCCACCGCAGTGCCAATGGCGCCGGGCGATTTGCCAATCACGGCGGAGGGCTTGCGCGTGAAGGAGTTCTTCCCCCACGGCCGACTGGCCCAGTCGATGACATTCTTCAGGTCACCGGGGATCGAGCGGTTGTATTCCGGCGTGACGAACAGTAGCGCATCGACATCGGCGATGGCCTGCCTGAAGGCCCGTGCCACCGGTGGGTAGTCAGCGTCGCAGTCGTAGCTGTAGAGCGGCAGGTCCTTGATCGGTATCGCCGGAAACACCAGCTCGGGCGGCGCCATTTTCACCAGCGCCCTGACGAGCTGACGATTGATGGAGGCCTTGGCGAGGCTGCCGATCAGGTAGCCAACTTTGTGTGTAGTCATATGAACTTTCCTTCCAACGATCGCATGCGCATGCGATCGTTCGACGTTCGGTTTTCAGTGACAGCACTTGCGCGACGAGGTCCTATCAAACCGGACAGGTCACGATACACCTATCGACATGTGCTGAAAAGACTGACCAGGGCTGTTAATTTCTGCCGGTAGCACAGACGGAGCGTCGTAGATGTTCGAAGTTCAAGGCGTTGCGGTGCCGCTCGATGGTAATGCTTCGACCGGAAGCTGCACGCATGCAGTTCAGGGCCACAAAGCGCAGGCGGGCCAATATCGCGGGCTTGTGTCGCGTCGTGCAGTGATCTTCCCGCAGGACCACATCGCGTACGTGATGATTCTGGTTCTCCACCGACCGGTGGCCACGGATGGCCGTCTGGCAGGTGGCGGCGCTCATGACCGCCGTCTGACCCACCACGCTGTCTCACTGGAGCGCTCCCACCCGCCAGTCCGGTTGCGGCGTTCGACCGTACGCGAAACGCTCACGACCTGCTTTACCAGCGGCTGCCAGTCATCTTCCAGCCAGTTCGCTGGCACACCCCAGCTACGCACGGTGCGCGTCTCGATGCGACCGTGGCCCTTGTCGTGTTGTCGGCGGGAGCGCAATAGCAGGCAAGCTCCTCACATGCGGCAAGCAAGGTTGGCTGGTTGCCCTTGGCCTGCACCAGCACGTCGGCTCCGTTTTCCAGCGCGAGCGCAGCGTTTTTCTTGACAGTGCAACGCGTCCATCGTGGAGACACGGCCTTTCAACCCGATCGATTCGATCAGCTTCTGCGCGGCGGGAATCTCGTTCGACTTTTCCGCAACTTCGACATGGCCCAGCACGATCAAGCCATGCTGATCAAAGGCCGAAACGATGTGTCGGGCAGCCACGTCATCCAGACGCGAGGCGCTGCCGCGCAACGCCTTGCCGTCCAGCGCAATGAACTGTCGCCCGAGGCTACAAGGTCAAGCATGTGAGCTGCACCTGCCTGCGAAAAAACCTTGACTGACCGCCTCAGGGCGTGACTCGGCGCCTTGCGCCAGCGCGTACCAAACAGTTCGTTCAGCTGCGCGCGTCGCTCGGAAATAAAGACCTCGATCGTCCTGAACGAGTTGGCACCCGCCATCAGCGACATCACGATCGCACACAGCAACGGCTGCTGCGCGTAACGCTTGCCCTGCGCCCGCCGGGCGTCACGCAGTTCAGAAAATACCCCTCCGAATATCATCTTTGTTTCCGCCCTCCTGCTTCGAAGGTCGCCAAGTTAACACGAGCGAACGGAAGTTAACAGCCCTGCCCCGTCCGGAGCCAAGCGGTTGCGAAATCGTTGGGGCGAGCGCCGCCATCAGGATTGCGAGCAATCCCAACAAACTCCCAATTTGCCGATGAGAACGGCTCAGCATCTACCCGGCGATTCGGTGTCGGTGAGTGGAACTGCGCGGATTATGCCACGCGTTTTCATTAACTTTTTTCCGGTCTCTGACGCATGTGCGACAGGCGACCGCACTCAGCCCAGGTTCTCAGGCAATTCGCCAGAGCGCTTGAGTTTGTAGACAATCGCCGAGGTGACCCAGGTCAGTACGAACATGCGGATCACTGGACGGCATTTACGCCGAAATTGTCCGCCGCTGCACCGATGATGTCCCGGAAGCCGTCTTTCAGTTCCAGCTTGCCGCGGCTGGTCCCGATGGTTTTCTAGAGTTGCGTGTTTGGCCTGCCTGTATATCCTGGGTGATTTCTCAGGGAACGGCCGGTTGCCGAACCATAAGAGACGTCGGAAAAACTTTCCTGATCGACTCTATGGTGGGTCGACAAGAGGCGGTCGTGCCAGCCCGGCAGCGGCCAATCACCAAGCCCGCGTTGGGGTACGGACGCACTGTCTTCGTTACCAATGATCGCGAAAATCGTCCAGCTTTCGCGTGCCCACGATGACGGATAATATGGTCTGCATTCAGACAGAAGGAGTAGACGGTGCGTGTAGGCCGCCCGATCAAGGCATTACCCCAGCCCTTGTGCGATTTCTGCGGCGCTCACGCCGCGCTCGTGAAATACGGCCAGGCGTCGTATCCGTACCGCGAGGACCACGGTGCGCTCTGGGTCTGTACAGCTTGTCAGGCGTGGATCGGCATCCACTCGCGCAGTACGCGGAACGTGCCGCTGGGACGTCTCGCCGACGGCGCGTTGCGCGACGCGAAGGGGCGCCTGCATGGCACGCTCAAGCCGCTGGTCGCGGGCAAGGTCAGGCGCGATCGCGTTAATCCGTTCGAGGCCCGCGCGAAAGCGATCCGATGGGTCGCCGGCGAACTCGGTTTCGAGCCGGTGCCGGGATCGATCCACAACCTGTCACTCGAGCAGTGCGAGCAGGCAATCCGGTATGTTGAAGCATTCATCGCGCAACCCCGCGCCGTGCCGTCAGACGGCACGGTCTAGACAACCTCCGGCCGTGGCCGATGTCCCCGGTCAAGAGATCACCAACGAACCCTGATGCCCAAAGCTCTCCCTTTCGCGCGCAACACCACCGCGGCGCGCGCCCGACGCGCCAGAACGATGCTGTTGCCGATGCCACGGGCGACCGCAGATGAACTCGCGCTGCGGGTACACCTCGCGCTCGCAACGATGCGGGGCGGCACCAGCAGCGTGCGGGACGCGCAGACCCTCACGCAGGCGATGTTCCTGACGGGCTTCATTGCAGAGACCGGCTACGGCGCGGCCAAGTACGAGCAACTGGTCGCCGCGGAGGCCACCATTTCGGCCGCGTTCGACCGCGGCCGCGACACGGACGAGTGGCGGCTCGATGATGACGCGGCAGGCCTGTTCGCCTTAAATCGTCACAACCTACGATGAGCAACTGCGCCGCGCGCCGCTGTGGGCAGTCGCCAGCGAGCGAACGGCTCGATCGCTTCCAGGCCGGCGAGGCATATCAACGGACAGACCGCAAGCTGGCCTGAGCGTATCGGGTTGGTGCGACAAAACCGCGCGAAGGCCTTGCGCCAACCGAACAAGGGTTTATACTTAATTCGTCTCCTCCATGTCTCCTCCGATATGGATTCAGCCCGCCAATTGAGCGGGCTTTTTTCTGCCTGTTGCTACAATCCCGCGAACGAAAACCGGGTACTTCCGAATGAAAGGGAAAATCGCTGACGGTGAGGCACGCGAGCGGCTCATCATCTGGATCCGCCGACGCATGCAGGAGTTCGGCATCACATTCGCCGCACTGGAAACGTCCATTCAGGAAGATCTCGCGCACCCGCCGCTATACCGCGACGCGCGAGACCTCGACTGGAACGGGGTCGGTCCGATGCCCGACTGGCTGACGGCCGCCGGACACGCCGGCGTCGACCCTGACTTCTTCCGCATCGAGGAGAAGCCGAAGGAAGAACCACGGCGCAAACGGGATGTGCTCTACAGACAGGCAGACCTCTTCGAATAACCGCCCGTGAAAAAAAACCGGCTTCCGGGCTGGGTTCAGGGCAGGCGTGTGCGCAACGCGTTGCGGTCCAGCATCATCAAAGTGATCTGGACCAGGTGATCGCACAGCACGGCGTCGCTGGCGCCGATGCGGCAAGATCCCGTGCTCAGGTTGAGCCCGGCGAAGAAATAGTTGCGCGCATTCCGCTGCATTTTGCTGTGGCATTTCGGCGGCCCGAAGGCTTCGGCTTCGCAGCAGTACTGAAATTTTCCGCGTCGCCCCTGCCGGGGTGCGTAGTCACGCGGGCGGCCGCCGGCGACCTCCAACCGGCGGCTTTTGTCTGTCAGGCCGCGTTCACGGCGTCCTTGAACGCCTTACCGGCCGTGAACTTCACGGTCTTCGCGGCGGCGATCTGGATTTCAGCACCGGTCGCAGGATTGCGGCCAACCCGCGCGGCGCGGGCGCCCCTCGAAAACGAGCCGAAACCGACCAACTGGACGGTGTCGCCGTTAGTGACGGCAGCCGTGACTGCGCCAATGAACGCGTCAATCGCCTCGCCCGTTGCCGCCTTGCTTGCGCCTGTCGTTGCGGCCACTGCATCCGCCAGTTCCTGCTTGTTCATTACCGATTCCTTCCTGTGGTTGTGATGTCGTTACCGTAAACCATTACCGTGCCTGCGCGCAATCGCCGCCTACCTGGCGTTTGCGCCGTCGCTTCGAGGTCTGCGTTGAGAATGTTGCTGACCGAACCCCGTGCAGCCGATCACCAGCAGGCGGCGGCCGGCCACTTTCTGCCCCAGGACGCGCCTGGAGAGACATCCAATCGCCGGCTTCACCCCGGCAACAGGTCATTCGATTGGCGAAAAGGAACGTTGCTCCATCGACCTATATGGCCGCAATACACCCATGGCGTCGGCGCGTCCGCTACGGATTTCTAACCGACCGCGCCTCACCGCAGATGATCAAGCTCACCGACGAAGGTCGATCAAGTAGTACGATCAGTCGGTGCGCGACGTCGCGAAGAACGGCAGCCGGCTGACGGCAATGGAGGCGCAAGCAAAATCGCGTCTCCAAGACGATAATAGGGGCCGTGCTGATACATTGGCGGAACAGCCCCCGGATACCCGGCGCAATCCATCAGGCACCTGGTATGCCAGCGTCGCCGCATGAGCAGCGAAGCGTCGCGCGAACCGTGCCGTCACCGCTCCGGCGGTCTATCGGGCCCTTCTCGGAATCGAGGTTTGCGATGAAGCACTTCTGCCGAAGCACCATTGTCCGTTCCGCGTTCGTCGCATCGCTGGCGATTGCCGTCGGCATCGGGTCGCTGTGCGCGCCTGAGCACGCCTGGTCCACTCAGATCAACGACCAGACCGACCCGCAGACACTCATCGAGACGGTGACGCAGCAAATCCTCGACGAGTTGCGCCAGCAGGCGCTTACGCCGGACGATATCCCGCGCATCATGATTATCGTGAACCGGGACATCCTCCCATACGTTGACATTCGCCGCACCACGCAGTACGCGATGGGCCGCTTCTGGCGCACGGCGACACCCGGGCAACAGAACCGGGTGGTCGAGCAGTTCAAGCAGTTGCTTATCCACACGTATTCCGGCGCGCTCGCGCTGGTTAACACGGATCAGAAATTCGAGTACCCACCTTCGCCCGCCGAGTCGAGCGGCACCGACGCCGTGGTGCGCACGATCGCGCCAGGCAAAGACGGTCAGGTGCCGATCGACTACCGGCTGTACAAATCACCGCAGGGTTGGCGCGTCTATGACATGAACGTGCTCGGCGTGTGGCTGATCCAGACCTACCGTACGCAATTCAGCGACACGATCCAGCAAAGCGGCGTCGACGGGCTGATCCAGTTTCTCACCGACCGCAACAAGCAACTTACGTCTGGCGATCAGTGACGCGTGGCGGATTCTCGATGTAGGTCTCGACGTGCCCGTGGCCGACGAGCCTTTAACCCTTTAACCTGGTTAGTAAGGGGCGCGACAGGCTGCGGCCGGCTTTTCTTCCGTCGAAGTCGGCTAAAAGTGCCCATCCCCCGAAAACGGAAAATCTTCACTAAACCTTTACGAGGCTTGGCCTGCAGCGAGATCAGACAGCGAAAAATGGTTGATTGTGGCAACTCTTCCCTCTGGAGAGTCTCACAAGTTTCCCGCCCTATGTTCCGATCCTGGTGCGCGGCCGCGCCTTCGCTGCCGGTGAGATGGACGTCGTGAGCGGAATGGGTTCGAACAGCGCCTCGAGATCATCGGTCGAGAACTTGAAGGCGCCGGCGGCATCTTCGGACAGGATGGCGTCGGCAAGCGCTGCCTTCTGTTCCTGCATCGCGACGATCTTCTCCTCGACACTGCCGGCCGTAATCAGCTTGTAGACGAACACGGGCTTGTCCTGTCCGAGACGATGTGCGCGATCGGTGGCCTGATTTTCGACGGCAGGATTCCACCATGGATCGTAGTGAATCACGGTGTCGGCCGCCGTCAGATTCAGGCCGACACCGCCGGCCTTCAGGCTGATCAGGAAGAGTGGCGCCGCGCCTTGCTGGAAGCGCCTGATCGGTGTGCGGCGATCGGTTGTATCGCCGGTCAATACGACGTACGAAATTCCGGCTTCGTTGAGTGCGGCGGCAATCAGCTCGAGCATGCCGGTGAACTGCGAGAACAGCAGGATGCGGCGGCCTTCCTCGATCAGTTCGGGCAACATGTCGAGCAGCAGTGCCAGTTTGGCCGACTCCCTGATGCGGGCGGCCTGGCTGATCTTGACGAGCCGGGGGTCACAGCAGACCTGGCGCAGCTTGAGCAGCGCCTCGAGCACGACGATGTGACTGCGCGCGAGTCCCTTTGCGGTGACGGCGGCACGAACCTTTTCCTGCATCGCCGAGCGTACGGTCTCATACAGGTCGCGCTGCGCGCCTTCGAGTTCGACGGTGCGCACGATGATCGTTTTCGGCGGCAGTTCGGTGGCGACCTCGTCCTTGCGCCGTCGCAGCATGAAGGGGCGAACGCGCCGCGCGAGCAGATCGCGCCGCACGGTGTCGCCGCCTTTTTCAATGGGCGTGCGCCAGCGCTGCGTGAAATCCTTGTGGGCGCCGAGGAAACCGGGCAACAGGAAGTCGAACTGGGCCCACAGTTCGCCGAGATGGTTCTCGAGCGGTGTGCCAGTCAGGCACAGGCGGTGCCGGGCACGTAGTTCGCGGATCGTGGTGGCGGCCTTGGTGGCGGCATTCTTGACGTACTGGGCTTCGTCGAGGATCAGCAGGTGGTACTCGTGTTCGGCGAGCGCTGACTGGTCGCGCCACAGCAGCGGGTAGGTCGTGAGAATCAGGTCGTGTTTGCGGATCTGGTCAAAGCGCTCGTGGCGCTGCGGGCCGTGCAGATCGAGCACGCGCAGCTCCGGTGTGAAGCGTTGCGCTTCCTCACGCCAGTTGTGCATCAGTGTTGTCGGCACAACGATCAGCGCGGGCCGGTCGAGCCGGCCGGCTTCCTTTTCGGTCAGGATATGAGCGAGGGTTTGAACCGTTTTGCCAAGTCCCATGTCGTCGGCAAGCACGCCCGACAGGCTGTGTTCGCGCAGGAACTGCATCCAGCTGAGCCCCTGGCGCTGATAGGTACGCAATTCGGCTTGCAGTCCTCGCGGCACCGGCGTTTCACCCACGCCGGGCCCCGCCATCAGGCGCTGCGCAAGCTCCCGGATCGACGCGTCTCCATGAAACTGCCAGCGGCCGGTGCGGTCGAGCGCATCGAGCCGGGCGGCATCCCACTGCGAAATGCGCAGCCCGCCTTCACCCGGTGAATCGAACAGATCGATCAGCACGCGCACAACGGGTTTGAGCCGGTCAGCACGCAGGCGCAGCCGTTCATTGCGGTCGGTCTTCAGATCGACCGGTTCATCGTCGGCAATGGCGTCAAGCCCACCCGACAGCCAGCGGGAGTCGCGCCGGAACAGATCTGCCAGCAGTGGTTCGAGGCGAACCCTCCGGTCGTTGACCGTGATCCCCATCTCGACATCGAACCAGCCGTCACCGGCCTGATGGAGCGCACCGTCGATCGCCTCGATCTCGATGACATTGTGTCGAAACACTTCGGTCATCGCTACCTGCCAGCCGTTTTCGCGTAACCGGGGCAGAGCCCGCTTCATGAAGACGGCCCAGTCGCCGGCATTGTTGGGCCCTAGCATGCCATCCGGAAATGGACGTGGGCCATGGGCACGACCGGCTGGAATTTTTCGCAGCCCGGCCTTGTGCAGTTCTGCCAGACGGCACTGCTCGATATCGAGAGACCGTTTGATCTGCATCACTTCGCCGCTGGCGGTCCGCACGAGTGTGGTGTTGCTTTGCGCATCGATGTTGACCCCCGCATAATCGAAGCTGACGGTGGCAAAATCGAGCATGTTGGGTGTGTCGGACGTCCAGCCCGATCCGTAGGTCGGCAACGTGTTGAGCGACAAGGCGGGTACCGGGGTGGTGTCGATGACGCGCACGGCCGATACATTGTGCGCAGGCGGCAAGGGCAAATCGGGCGCAACTTCGCGCAGCACGTTACCAACCAGTGCGGCTTCGTCGAGCGAAATCGATGGCATCGCCAGGTACTCCGCGAGATCTTCAGCGGGCCACGGCATGTCCACTGTCCCGGCTTCTCCCGAATGAGGGTCCACGTACCAGCAGGGCTGCGTTGTGGTCAACAGCATCGTTGCAGGTGGTTCGGTATGCAGTACCGGTCGCACACGTGTGTCAGGCTGCGATCGCCAGGCGATCTGTCCGCAGCGCGAAGGTCCGGCATGCAGTACGCCGGGCGCACCAGAGTGCATGGCGCTCGCGCCCGGCGAGGCAAATGCACGCCCCGTGGCGATAAGCTTTTCCAGGATTGCCGCACCGGTTATGCCTTGCAGTCCAAAGCTGCCGGTGTACTCACGGGAGCGGTCCAGCCACAGCCCTCGCAGGATCGGCATGTCCTCCTCGGCAACAAACTTCGGCGGCTTGACGAGCGCGTTCTCCACGTTCTGCCACGCGTCGTCGAGTGAGCGGATCGTGCCGTCGGCGTTGACTCGGGCCTTGTATAGAAAAATTTCTGGGGATCCACGATACGATCCGGCAATCAGGTAGGCAAGCGCATGCGTTGCCCTGGCGGTCGCGGGCTTCTTGCCTCTGGGAGGTGCAGCCGTGCGCTTCGCCCGAAAGCCTTCGAGCCAGGTCACCAGTTCGGGGCGCACGCCGGTGGCGGGCTGCGTCGGGATCAACTCAAGACCCGCGATCAGGAGCGCAGCCACGTGCTTGCAGTCGACGCCGACCGGGCACGTGCATTCGCCTTCAACCCACATGTCGCGATGATCGTCGATATCGTGAAAATACGCACACACATCATACGGACGGGTCCTTGTGCCTTGCACCTGGCCACTCAGGGTGTCGGCGCTTCGCCAGCGCAGCCCGGAGACAGCGTGGGCGTACTCACGTGCTTTGGCGACTGTGTGGGAACCTAACCAGTCCGTGATTTGCTTGCGACTATAGGAGACAGACATGTTGATGGATTCGGGTTGACGAAGCGAGGGGCATTTTACGCGGGCCGGTCGCCGGGCAGCCCGTTCGTTTCCTGCGCGGACGGCACGTGAGTCGTCTGCGCACGGCGGCGATCATCTTCGGCATGCAGATGAGGTATGACCGGCATTCGTTAATATCTGAAGCTTCAGATATAGCAGAGATTTTTTTGGTTGGCGATCGCGGCTACTCACGCGTGAACAGGCCGGTCGGGGCCAGTCCGCGATCGGTAATCAAAAAAATCTCTGCTCTATCTCGTTGGAGACATATGCGCCATACCCATGCAACACACGCGCTAGCCAATGGTGCGACGCTGACAACCGTACGCGATAACCTGCGTCACGCGTCGATCACAACCACCTCCGTATACCTGGACGACGACGAAGTCCAGCGTACCCGGCAGATCGAGCGGATTTTTACGCGGCGGCCGCCGGTATGAGCACCGTCCACGAGACCATCTATCCGGTGCTGCCTGCTGAGCCGGGCGAAGCGGAGCTGAAAGCGGCATTGCACTCTGAGCGCTGCGGAAATCCGCTTCGTGCGCCGGCAATTCCGGCAGGAAGCCACTGAGCCATCCGGGACAGGGCGCGGGCCCGCATCGACCCGGATGTGATCAACAATGGCGGGCGGCACATTCACAAGCATCGGAAAGTAGCCGAGACGCTCGTCGTTAATCGCATACTTTTATTCTTTCCTTATGTTATCTTTGGGAGCAACGGCCCGCAGCGTAACGGCATCACGCTCGCCGGTTATTGATGCAGCAATGCCATCTGGTTCCGCACGGGCATCCGTCTGTGAAGGCAGTGGTTCGACCGGATAGCCGTGATGCTCCCATGCATCGAGTCCTCCCTTCAATGCGCGTATCCTCTTAAATCCTTTTTTGTGCATCTGTCGCGTGATTTGCTTGGCGGTCGCTTCATTCGGACATACGCAGTACACCACAATGTCGTGCTCGAGCAATCCCGCATCGACCTTGTCCGGCGTGCTAAGGTCGAGGAGGATTGCGCCCGGTATCCGATGCGGCTCGGCCTTCCTGACCGCTGCCGGACGCGCGTCCAGGATAACCGGCGGACGGTCGTCGCGCATCATTGCATCAAGCTGAACCGGTGAAATCCGGATATGGGCGAGCCACCTCCGGAATCGAAGGCGCTGAATCCACCGGTACAAGAAGTAAGAAACAAATATCAACCCAAGAACATCCATTACACTCGCGCCGTGAGCTCTCACAGCGGACATCAGTGTTGTCAACTGCCCCCGAAACAGTGCGCCGCCAAGCAGCCAGAAGCCCGACCACGCGAGCGCTCCCGCGAGGTCCCATGCCAGGAAGATTTTCTTGTCGATGAGCGTCGTGCCCAGGAGCGGTGGTGCGATGAGTCCCAGGCCGGGAACAAACTTCGACACAGACAGAATCGGTGCGCCAAACCGTTCAAACCACTCGCGCGTCTTCTTGATGCTCGAGTCTAGCGAGAGCGATATCCGTACAAGCGCGGTTAACACACGGCGCCCGTAGAGCCGCCCTATTGTGAACCATATGCAGTCTGCCAGAATCACCGCAAACACCGCGCCAGCAAGGACATACCAGAACGAAACCAGACCTGCCGAAACAGCTGCCCCTGCGAGAAGCAGCACCGGCGCAGCAGGTATCGGAACACCCAGTTGGGTAGCCAGCACGCTGGCGAACACTGCCCAGGCACCCCAGGTTGAAATCAACGATGGCGAAACTTCGGTCAAGGCCCTGCTCCCTATCATTCGAAATAAAAGCGGCGCTCTTGGGGTTGCGCCAGGTAATCAGCGGCCCATCAAGGCCCCCCCGCGACCGTTTCATGCCGCGTGAAGTGACTGGTCTTATCTGCGCGTAGTCGACAGCAGCATCAATGGCGTTCCGTTGGACTCCCCTGTAGAAATCACATTAACGCCCGGTGCGACAAGCAACGCCTGGTCATTCGCTTTTGACCATCCGGTTGTATCGCTACGCAGGATATTGAAGGGCCATGAAAGGGCTTTCAGGCGCTCATGCGTGAGCGAGCCAACCCACAGCGGCGCTGCTGCTTCACCTTTGCTGCCTGCTATCGTATAACCGCTTTTCCAGAATCGCAGCACGTCCCGTTCTTGGGGTGTCCTGCCGGGCCGAATGAACGTCAGGGTCGAAGGCACGCCGTTATTCAAGCGCGGCAGCACCGGCAGTTCCATGGCGGCAGCGTGCGGCACAACGAGGAACAGCACGTCAAGACCTGAGATCCTTGCGCTCGCCCAACCCAGTACATGGAGCCGCCGTGTCAGGTCCTCGCTGGTCGAGGCCCATTGGACTGTAAAGGGTTCCAGGCGTTCTCCGGTCATATCTGCGCGGCAACAGGGCAGCCTCTTCCAGAGAGCATCTGTCCATTGCCCTTGCGTGCCGAGCACTGTCTCACCATCCGCCGGACGTACATCGAGTTGGCGAGGCGGGTTAAAAGCAAGGTGCAGGCCCACGCTGCACACGGCGGCGAGCAGAAAGACGGCGGGCATGAAACCCCGCGACGCGGGCACGCTCGGGTTTTGCCAGACAGCGATGATCCCAATGATGGCCACCCACACTAACGCGAGCGTCACGCCTGCGACAGCGTCGGAAATCCAGAAGCGTCCGAAGTACAGCCCCTCGAATGCAGTGACGGCTACGATGGTCGCGCTCGTCGAGACGGCGAGAAAGCCGGTAAGGGTACCGCCCCTGCGCGCGATGAAAAAACTGATGAACCCGTAGACAATCACGGACGCGGAAACCTGGCTACTGGCAAAAATATACGTATGTGCTGGGAGAGAGCCGGGCGGCACGCGGTGAATCGTGAACTGGATAGCCAGGACCACGATTTCTGAAGAGGCGACGACGCCCAACCAGGAGGCCACGGTACGCCAGCGGCGCTCCCATGCCATCCAACACACCGCACTCGCCACCAGCGCAATCAGGGTCGACATGCTACTCAGCGTAGCGAAACCGGCCAGCACCGTATCACTCCACGGATTGCGGATCGACTGCATGAAGCGATACACCGAGACGTCAATCTGCAGGAAGGGTGCCGCGCTGATGACGTCCCGAAAAACCCGGAAGAATACAGCGCTACATAGAAGAGCGACCGCAGAGGCAACCACTGTAAAAGCGAGCGTGGTCCGGTCAAGACTCGATAGCTGTCGCGCCATGGAATGGAGTCGCCCATTGCGATTGCCGGCCCAGAACGACAGTCTGATACGCGCCTGTGATGCCCAGGTCATGGCTCGCCGCAACAGAAAGCGTGTAACCCGCAATGTCATCCATACCACTCCGGCCAGAACGGCCAAAACGATAACAAGGCGGAAAGACACAGCGCCCGCCAGTTGTATCGATGCTCCGAAGAGAATGCCCGGCAGGATGTGGGCAGGAGCCCATACCAGCGCCGACATAACATTCATCGCGTAAAAGCGGGCCGGCCGCATGCCAAACATTCCCGCGACGACAGGCACAACGGCGCGCAACGGACCAACAAACCTTGCAAACACGATGCTTTTATCGCCATACCTGACGAAGAAGGCGTGTCCTTTCTTGAGCATTGCAGGGTGCGTTCGAAACGGCCACATCCGGGTAATCGTGTCCCTGTAGCGACTCCCGAGCCAGTAGCTCAACCCGTCGCCTGCGACAGCGCCGGCAAGTGCACAGGCAAGACTCCAGCCAAGATCCAGCGACCCGGTTCCGACAAGCGCACCGCCCAGAAACATCACGGTGCTGCCCGGAATGACGGTGCCTATGACGGCGACAGCCTCGAGAAAGGCCGCCAGAAAAATCACTACCAGTGTCCAGGCCGGGTGACCGGCGAGCAGATGCGCGAGGTGACCGTATGCGTGCTCCATGCCATCTCCTGAGACTGCCGACGCCAGCACGCGCAGGCCGCAATCCCTGAACGCCAGACTGGGACCACCGCCGCTCTGGCTTCGAAATGCATAGCCGCCGCAGCGTGGGTCCGACAATATTCAATAACGTCGCGCGTGATAGATTGCTACGGATACAATATTTCGACGCGTAATCTGTGCTTCACTCCGCACTCATCGACACCGTCAGTTGCCATCCTTAAAGGATCTTACTGTAGCAAGTGTACCGGCTCCTGTTGTTTAGACACGCTTTTGCAGTTCAGGCGGCCAGCTTCATCAGCCCTTCCTGACGGGCTTCGAGGGGTGATTTGAAGCCCAGCTTTTCAAGACGCCAGTCGCGATTGTATCGATCCTTGAACGCAACAGCGGCGGCACGAACTTCCTCCAGCTTGTTGAAGATGCGACCATGAATCGCCTGTTCCTTCATGGTCCGCTTGAACCGCGCGCCGCTGCCCATGGTCTGCGGCTCGGCGACGAATGCGTAGCTCGGTGCGATGCCCCAGAACCTGACCCGATCGCGGAAGTCGTCCGAGGTGTATTGCGAACCGTGATTCATGCGCCGCGACAACCCGAGGCCCGCGTCGGCGGCTACCGAGCCAAACTCGCCCAGCAGCCCCTGGGAGATCGGCTCGAGGGCGGCGAAACGGTCACCGATTTTCGCGGCATGAATGCCGGTGCACATGCTGTCGCAGTGATCGACTGCCGAGAAGATCCACACCATGCCGTCGTCCACGGTGGCAATGCGCACGCCGTCGGTTCCCCACATCTCATTGGGGCAATCCGTCGTGATCCGGCCGTCGTGAAGGTTGTGTTCGCCTCGGGCCTGACGATGCGGCGAGAGCAGACTGTACTCGCGCATCAACCGCAGTACGCGGGTCCTGGAGACTCGGATGTCGCGCACGATGCGCAGCCGCACCCAGACCTTGCGGTGCCCCTCGCCGCTGAATGGCGAAGCTGCCAGATCGCCGCGGATGGCCGTCAGCAGGTCGGCATCGGGCATTTTCGGCTTCGGGGCTCGGCATCCCGGGATGATCGGCACCACGTTGGCGGCTGTCCTCGCACGCACGGCATAGATCGTCGAGCGCGGGAAGTCGAGCACCTGGCAAACCCGTTGCAATCCAAAGGGCTTGCAGACACTGACGGAGATCTCGTGGCTCATGTCGACGATCTCCGAGCAGTCAAAGGGCGACGGGCCTGCCGCTCGCGCTCCTTGTTCAGAATCTCGATTGTCATCGCGAGCTCGCTGACGCGCCGGACGGCCTCGTTGAGCCGGGCTACCAACGGATCGCTGGTCCGTGTCTTCAGTCCAGCCTCCATGCCGGACAGTGCCAGCTCACGCCATTGCTCGCGCTCGGCGAGCGTTACACCGACCTCGCGGGACACGGCGTCGACGGGTTCACCGCGCAAAAATCGAAGCACCACGCCGCGTTTGCGACCGGTCGACCAGCGTTTGACTTCGGCGGCGCCAGAGGCGCTTCCAGCCGCGCTACGCGCTCCTTCCGGCGCCTCTGGCGCAACCCCATTTGCATTGGCTTTCTTCAACATCAACCACTCCAGTTTGGAACACACGTTTTACCCCAAATCTGTGTCCAAAAAAACCGGAGGCGCCGCACGCTGAGATAGTTCCGCTGCTGCAGTCCGCTCCAGGCATCCGGCCGGTTGCGGTACTGGAAGAGATGCTTCGGCACCATCCGCATCTGTCGCGCGCGGCGTGCGCCGCACGCTGGAGCGACGCACGCCGCGTCTAGCGGGCTCTCCATGGCGCGGAACGTGAGGTCGTGTTCCCGAGATGCAAGCCTTGGGCGTCACCGTGGCCGGCGTCGCGCTGGACCATCGCATGTATCACTTTCGACTGGCCTGCTCGCGCTTTGAGCACGCTCACGTCATTCTCGGCGGCGAGAGCTATGTCGCGCTCGCCGAAGGGCTACAGACGCACTGTGGGCGCTCGGTGGTGCGCCGCTTGAGCATCGCAGCGATAGCCCGTCAGCGGCGTTTCGCAACCTCGACCATGAAGCGCGCGACGATCTGACCACGCGTTACGAAGCGCTGTGTGCTCACTACGGTATGCAGCCTACACGCAACAACCGCGGCATCGCCCACGAGAACGGCGCCATCGAGAGCCCTCACGGCCACCTCAAGAGCGCGATCAGTGACGCGCTGCTGCGCGGCAGCGCCGACTTCGCCGACTTCGCCGACCTGCGGGCTATCGCTGCTTCATCGACGAGATCGTCAGTCGCATCAACGCGCGCAATGGCAAGCGTATCGAGGCTGAAGGTCCCTTCCTGCAGTTTCTGCCTGACACGCGCACCCTCGGCGGTCGGTCAAATTCCTCCGGGTATGGTCACTTGAAACTCCCCCACCTGACGACCGTCGGCTGAGCAACTAAAGCTGCCGGGAGAGGTGTTGCAGGACGTCTATCTTCGTCTCCTTCGAAAAAGAAGGAGTTCAGGGAGTGAATTGAAATGAACGCGCTCCACCCGTAACCGCCAGAAAGGATCGTGGACCCCACAGACCAACGAAATCGATGCGCGGAGGTGCAAAATGCACCAATTCCCGATAACCGGAGGATCCAGAGATGAACTCTATGGCGGTGGGCGTTGATATTGCGAAGACGGTGTTTCAGGTGCACTACATCGATCAGGAAACTGGCGAGATCGTGAACAAACAGATCAAGCGGGCAAAGTTTCTCGAGTTCTTCGCGAACCGGGCTCCCTGTCTCGTCGGTATGGAGGCGTGTGGAGGGGCGCACCACTGGGCTCGGCAGTTCACGAAGATGGGCCATCAAGTGAAGCTGATGCCTGCCGCATTCGTCAAGGCTTTCAACATTCGCAACAAAAACGATGCGGCCGATGCGCAGGCGATCTGGCGGGCGGTGCAACAGCCCAGCAAACCGGTGGCGGTCAAAACAGAAATGCAGCAGGCTGTGCTGGCGCTGCACCGGATGCGCGAGCAGCTGGTGAAGTTTCGTACGATGCAGATCAACGCATTGCGCGGTCTGCTGACTGAATACGGCGAGGTGATGGGTAAAGGACGGACTGCGCTGGATAAGGCGATTCCTGAAGTGCTCGCCAGGGTGGCCGAACGGCTGCCGGCCGTGCTCATCGACACGATGCGCGAACAGTGGAACGGCCTGACGGCACTGGATGAGCAGATCGCCGGGATCGAACGGCGCATGCGCGAGTGGAAGAAGGACGATCCGGCTGTCAAGGCGATCAGCGAGATTCCCGGTGTTGGACTGCTGACGGCGACGGCGGCAGTCGCAATGATGGGTGATCCCAAGGCCTTCCGGTCGGGCCGAGAGTTTGCCGCATGGGCTGGACTCGTGCCGCGGCAGACGGGCTCGGGCGGCAAGATAAACCTGCATGGCATCAGCAAGATGGGCGACACCTATCTGCGCAAGTTGCTGATTCACGGCGCCCGCAGCGTGCTCACTCATGCGAAGGAACCAGGGCCGTGGATCAACCAGATCAGCAAACGCCGACCGCCGAATGTGGTGACCGTTGCGCTAGCCAACAAGATGGCACGCACGATCTGGGCGTTACTTGCCCATAACATGCCTTACCAGAAAGACCACTTGAGCGTGAAGCCGGCGTAAGCCACTGCTGTCATGGGGAAAATCAACGTTTAATGCAGTACGAGCTTCGAAGGTTGCGCAGGCAATCGTATGTGATGACACACAGGTAGGACCGTGACCCGCCAAGCCTGAAAGACGTGAAGAGCCTTGAGCTCGCGGAGTGAATGAGGCGCGGGTCAGCGGATTTCATAGTGGGCCGCAGCGTAGCAACTGCAATAAGCCCGGATATAGAGTAAGCGGCTCAGCAGGGCCGGTCCGTGATTCGCGCGCGCGTAGGGCATGATGTGAGGGCGTGGGGAGGTCCGGATAGATCACGTGAGATCGTGCCCATGATCGGCGATCGTGGACACGATCTATCTGGATCTACCCGGTCAAACGGTGGGCGTGGGCGCAGCGGCCGGATTCAGTTTGTCGGCCACGTTCCAGGGAAGCAGCTCGTCGATGCGGTTGACCTTGTGGTCCGCGATATGAGTGAGCACGTATTCGAGGTAGGCGCGCGGATTGATGCCGTTGAGCTTGCACGTACCGATCAGGCTGTACATCGCTGCCGCACGCTCACCGCCGCTGTCGGAGCCGACGAACAGGTAGTTCTTCCTGCCCAGGGCGACACAACGCAGGGCATTTTCTGCGAGCGCGTTGCTGATCTCGGCGCGTCCGTCCTCGCAATAGAACATGAGCGCCGCCCAGTGGTTCAGCGAGTAGTTGATCGCGCCCGCGAGTGCAGACTTCTTCGACAGCGTCGCAAGCTTGGCCCTGATCGTCGATTCGAACGTGGCAAGCAGAGGCTTGCTCTTATCCTGGCGCACACGCAACCGCTCATCGGGCGGCTTGCCGCGAATGTCGGCTTCGATGCTGTAAAGCTCGCCGATCATCTCGAGCAGCTTTTCGGTATCCGGAGTCGGCGTGCGTACGTGAACGTCATAGATGTACCTCCTCGCGTGATCCCAGCACGCCGCTTCGTGGACGTCGCCGCTCGCATACAGCTGATCGAAGCCGGAGTAGGCATCCGCTTGCAGGATTCCCTTGAAGTGGGCGAGGTGCGTCTGCGGATGAACACCCTTGCGGTCGGACGAGTACGAGAACCAGACTGCCGCAGGCTCCGTCGAGCCCGAGCGCCGATCGTCGCGCACATAAACCCAGAACCGACCGGTTGTCGTCTTCTGGTTGCCCGGCGTGAGGACGGGAACCGTCGTGTCGTCGCCATGGAGTTTGCCGGCAGCCAGCACGTAGCGCTGGATCGCCTCGACCAGCACCATGCACAGCTCGACGATCTGACCGATCCAGCGGCCCATGCTGGCGCGATCGAGGGTTACGCGGTCGCGGGCCGCGATCTCCGACTGGCGGTACAGAGGTTGGTGATCCGCGAACTTCGATACCGCGATATCGGCCAGCAGGCTCGGATGCGCGATGCTGCGCTCGATCGGCAGGCCGGGCATCGGCAGTTGTTCGATATGGCCACAGCCGGGGCAAAGCAATTTGCGCCGGATCGTGCGGATCACCTTGAATGCGGCGGTGACCCGCGCGAGCTGTTCAGATACGTCGTCGCCCAGCGGCTGCATGGTCGTCGCGCACCTGGAGCAGAGCGGATCAGGTTCGAGGACGATCTCCTCGCGCGGCAAGTGCGGCGGGAGCGACTCTCGCGAAGACGATTTGCTGGCCGGCGCATCCGGCGCCCTGTTTCGCTGGTTACGCGCCTCGGTAGCACCCCGACCGCCCGTCAGGTCCTCCAGTTGCGCCTCGAGCCGGTCGATCTGCTTCGCGAGTTGTTCGGACTTGCGCCCGAAGTACATTCGCCTGAGCTTGTCGATCTGCGCCTTCAGGCGCTCGATCTCGTCATCTCGTGCGACGAGTTCCTCCCGCATCTTCGCGATCGATGCCTGTTGCGCGAGCACCATGGCATGGAGCTCGGCGACGGTATCGGGAAGCGGCGCGTGATCGGGCATGCGTCGCAGTTTACGAGCCTTCGTCGCGGTTTACAACATCGACAGTGCGGCGGTGCGTCGTGGCTGTCGCCAGTCGATACCCTCGAGCAACATCGACAACTGCGCGCTCGTCAGATGGATCTTGCCGCCATCGGCCTGAGGCCAGATAAACCGGCCTCGCTCCAGGCGCTTTGCGACCAGCCAGAGCCCGTCGTCGGTCGCCCACAGAATCTTCAAAAGATCGCCGCGGCGGCCACGAAAGATGTACAGGCTGCCACCCAGTGGATTCTCCTCGAGTGCCGTTTGTACCTTCGCAGCCAGCCCCTGGAATCCGCAGCGCATGTCGGTGACGCCCGCGGCAAGCCAGATGCGCGTGCCCGCCGGCAGCGTGATCACTTCAGACATTCCTGCAGGAACATCTCGGCGCGCTCGGCCGACAGCCCACGAATCCGGACGCGGCGCTTGCCAATCTCCACTTCGATCTCGCATACCGGCGGCGGCGCCGATACGCAGTCCGCCGTCTTCGACGGCGCGCTCGCCGTTCCTGGCAACGCCCGCGGTGTCGGCATGGGCATATCAATCACATCGACGGCAAACAACTGCGCCGCGCCCACACGGGGCGGAGGCACCTCGTTCGAGTCGGGCAGCACGAGTTTGCCTTCCCGATATTGCTTGCGCCACTCGAAGACCACGTTGGCGTTCATGTCATGGCGTCGCGCCACGATCGAGACCGATGCGCCGGGCTCCAGCGTTTCCTTGATGACTTGCTGCTTGAATTCCCGGGGATATACACGATGCCCCTGCCTGGGGCGGGCATCCTTCGCTGCGCTCTCCGACATCTCGGCAAACCCTCCTGGTTCACGAATCAGCTCACATCATGAAGCTATCTCTCGCGAAGCGGGGAATGGCCCTGACGAGCCGCATACGATATAGAGCTGCAACCGATCCTGTCATGTCAGAACGCACGAGCGCTTGCTCAAACGGGGCGCGTTCATATAGAACGTCTTGAAGCCGCACCTGCAAAGCACCGTATTCACATTACTCGAGCGCAACAAGAGCCAGCGCCAGATCCAGCGGCTTACGGGCATCGACCGCAAGACGATCCGCCGCTATCAGGCGATCTTCGAGTCGGAGAAGTCCGCTTCGGCAAACTCCCCCATGGCGACCACCGGCTCTGAAGCGGCGGTCACGCAAACTCCTCCACCGCCGCGACCACCGGTTTCCGACGGTTCCAGCAAGGCCACAACGTTGAATTTCGCCCGCTCGGCAAGCGAACCGCATCGCGAATGGATCGAGCAGCAGGTCCGCCTGAGGCGCAACGCGCAGGCGATCTATCAGGATCTGGTCGATCAGTTCGCATTCACCGCGAGCTACGAGAGCGTCAAGCGTTTCGCGCGCGCCTTGCGCCACAGCCTGGTTCCCGACTGATGCAGACTGTCCGGACTACCTCGAATGGCTGCGATGGCCTTGCGGCTTCGTCTGCCCGTCCTGTGGGCATCCGGGAGGATGGCGGCTTGGGGACAACCGGTTCATGTGTACTGGATGCGGTAGCCGCATATCAGTGATGGCAGGCACCATCTTTGACCGGACACGTCCTCCCCTCACTGTTTGGTTTTCGGTCTGTTGGCATTTTGCCACCGCCAAAGGCGGGATCTCCGCGCTGAGTTTGAAGCGGACCCTGGAGATCGGCTCCTACCAGACAGTGTGGGCTATTCTTCATCGCCTGCGGTCTGTGCTGATTCGCCCCGATCGGGAGCGCCTTTGCGGGACAGTGGAGGTGGACGAAACCTACATCGGAGGCAAAGAATCCGGACTTTCGGGAGGCCGTGCCAAAGGGAAGAAGATCCTGACGTGTATCGCGATCGAAATCCTGGAGCCGAAGGGATTCGGGCGCTGTCGAATGGCGCCCGTGGCGGATGCCTCCTCAGAATCGCTTCGCTCCTTCGTCTTGGATAACGTCGAACCGGGGGCGACGGTCATCACCGATGCCTGGCAGGGTTACCGGTGCTTGGAGAAGAATGGGTACATCCATGACCGCCGTAGCCAGCGGGCCGCGACGACCCGGGGCGAGGACCCCGGAGAACTTCTGCCAGGTGTGCATCGAATAGCGTCCCTCGCAAAACGATGGCTACTGGGCACCCACCAGGGAGCGGTGGATTCTGCACACTTGCCCAGTTACCTGGACGAGTTCGTGTTCCGTTTCAACCGCCGCCGCTCACGTAGCCGAGGGATGCTGTTCTACCGGGTCATGGAGCTTGCTGTCGCCCATGGACCGGTTCGTTACCAAGACCTTGTTATGACCCAGCGCCCAAAGGCTGTGCGAAGGGACGCAACCGGGCTCAGCAGCCCAACGCGCTGAGCTTCGACGTGCGTAGTCTCATGTACCAGCTCGCTGGCGTCAATCTGACCGAGATCCATGGAATCGGGTCCTACCTGGCTGTGCGTCTGGTCGCCGAATGCGGCACCTATCTCAGCCGATGGCCAACTGCCAAACACTTCACCTCTCGGTTGACCCTGTCGCCAGGGTGCAAGATGAGCGGCGGCAAGGTCCTGTCCTCACGTACGCGCAAGACTACCAATCGCGTGGCTGCCCTTCTGCGGCTGGCTGCCGTCACGTTTGGCAAAACCAGCACGCCGCTGGGTGCGTTCTACCGCCGGCTGGCGGCTCGCGTTGGCAAGGCCAAAGCCGTCACCGCCACGGCGCGCAAGATCGCCGTGCTGTTCTACAACGACATGCGCTTCGGCATGCAATACGTTGACCCGGGAGCCGACCACTACGAACAGCGCTACAAGGAGCGTGTCATCAAGCAGTTGCATAGGCGGGCAGCCGAGTTCGGCTTCTGCCTCCAACCCACGGAAGGCGTTTCTTAGGAATCGTTCACCAATGTCAACTGCCCGATCTTCGCGTGCAGCACCTTCACGTCAATTAGCGGTACCGCCGGCGACACGTTACCCGCTTCGAACACATCGGCAACCCGCTCCTGCAGTTGCTTCTTCCAGTCCGTGTTCTGGTTCGGATGGACATCAAACTGCTGGGCCACCTCTGCCAGCGTCTTGTCGCCCTTGAGCGCTGCCAGTGCCACCTTTGCCTTGAACGCCGGCGAGTGTGTCCGTCGGTTTCGTTTCGTCATCTTCTGGTTCCTTGTCGCCGGCCATTATGACCGACTCAAGCCACAGCTTTTCCACTCAACGAACCGTCCCAATTCTTGGCGCCACCTCTGACAATTGGGAAGTCCGCCCGAACCACGGTTGACTTCCCCATTCAACCCGACCCAAACGCTCGTTATGACGTCCATTCCGCTTGCTCCCGAAGCCGGGTGCGCCTCTAGCATGTCGTGGCGCCCCCCTCTCAGGACGCGCCAGAACCTGAAAGAGTGATGCGACTCCAGCAAGCCAAACTAAGGATTTCGTACCCCTTCGCGACACTGGCACCCGGTGCTTTCCGGTCATGGCTCGCGCGCCGTCAATTCTTTGTTAACTCCCTCCGAAAAAAACGTTGCATTGTGGGTCTATCCGGCATGGTCTGACATGTTTTGCGCCGCTTTGTACCCTCGTGTCGGGCATGCCACCGTATGCTTCCATTCCCGCACCAGGGTCAGAAGCTTGAGTTGCGGTGTTTTCTTGTGGGGCGGGTTGAGAGGCTTGCTGCGTGCCTTGCGAATGCGCAACCCCAGCCATGACAAACAGCGCGCCAGCGAACGCGACGATCAGTAGTGGTTTCATGTTGGCTCCATTTTTACGTTGAGTTTTCCATTCACGCGATTCATTATTCGCGTACCCTGAGCTCGAAATCCACCTAGGATTTTCGAACGTGCGAGGACCCGCTTCGGGTCTGCGGGCCGAAATGCCCGAGGCCACGTTTACAGCTAGTTTGGGAAGATGCAGAGTGCAGTGCGCCCCGCCGGGTCGGGGGTGCGAGTTGGCGTGCGAATTGGCAATGTCAATGGACTTTGTGGTCCCCGACACAAAATAGTCGCCCCTGCAGATATGTTATAGCGCGTGGAATGACGAATCGTTCGCGAATCTTTGAGTCAGGCTTTCTGGACAACGCGGAGGAGGCTTCGGGGCAAGATTAGATCGGACGCCGACTGGTTGCGCAGCGTACCTTCCGTCACTATCGTCCGCTTTCCTCAGGCGCAGAGGGCTCATTGTTTTCATCGGGTTTTCGGTTGCTCATGTACGTGTAGTTACGCACATCGTGGCGTTCCGTCTTATTCAACAGAACCCTAGACCGAGCTTTGAGCGCCGGCGCGCATAATCCTTTGATTTATCACGGTTATGCGCGCGCGAGGGGGACGGCTACTGGGTACAACCAAGGCTGACGTTCAGAAGGCGAAAGGCCTTTTCCTGAACCGGTGTGGGCCGCGTGGACATGACGATTTTGGCGTCCGGATTCAGCGGCGTGTGGCAGATGTTGTAGGTGAGCGTCGCCAGGTCATCGAGCAGCGTACGGAAGCTATGAACCGGCAAGCCGTCCTCGCCAAGTTTGGTCGCGTCCTTGGCTTTGGCCTGGTCCGAACGTCGCGCCTTGGCCACCGGCGAAGGCCGGGCCGCACGCGCCTGCTCGACGTATTCATCGTCAAACAGCATCGGCTTTAACTTCTCGCGCATGTGCCACTCGACGTAGTAAGCGAGCATGCACAGAAAGACGTGCGCACGCACGCGCCCGGCATTCCAATGGAACACCGGGCGCACCTGCAGATCGACTGTCTTCAGCGAACGGAACGCCCGCTCCACCACCGCCAGACCCTTGTAGGCCGTTACGGCCGCCTCGGCTGACAGAGCCGCTGCCGGCAGACTCGTACGCACCACATACAGACCATCAAGTGCGGCCTCCTGCTGGATCTGTACCGTCTTGCGCTCCCAGCTAAAGCTCGAGTCGGTGATGCTCAGCTCGAAGTGCTTGGCCATCCTGTAGTGATCGATGACCCGGCCCACGCGCAAGGCAATCGCCTCGGTACCCTTGAGGCGGTTGCGGGCGCGCGTGGTCGCTTCGGCGATCTTCATCAGCTCTGCTTCGGTGGCCTGCAGCAAGGCCTCGCGCTTGCGGGTGCGCTCTTCGGCCAGCAGCGGATTGCGACACACGATAAGCCGCTCGCCGGGGAACGCCTCACTGGTGACTTCGAGCAGGTTGCGCTCATCGAACAGCGACGGCTGGAAGGGTCCCTTCTCCTGGGCGAGCGCGGCCATCTGTGGCGCGCGCAGGCTGCTCACCCAGTCCAGTCCGGCCGGGCGCAATACCGTGTCGATGCGCGCCTGCGTGAGCATGCCCCGGTCGCCCACCCAGGCAAGCTTCTCGATGCCATAGCGGTGCTTGAGCTTGTCCACCTGCGAGGCCACGGTAGCCGGATCGGCGGTGTTACCGGCGAAGACTTCGACGGCCACTGGGCAGCCCTCAGGAGTGCAAACCAGACCGAACACAATTTGCGGATCGTCGCGCTTGCCATCGCGGCTGTAGCCGTGAGCGGCGAGCTCGCAGCAGCGGCCGGTCACCCACGTGGAGGTGAGGTCATAGAGCACCAGCGTACTGCCACCCAGATGCTGCCGGGCAAGGCGCTTCTCGATGCCTTCCTGAGCCTCTCCCAGCCAGTCAAGCGCGGCATAGACCTGCTCGAGTTCGACCTCACCCAGCTTGAGCAGCCGTGACAGCGAGTGGGTCGCGGTCTCGTCGCGCAACATGCGATGGGTGGCGAGCTTGGAAGCAGGCGAGACCACCCGCGCCACCAGCAGCGCAATCACTACCGAACGTAGCGCGGCAGGCGCCGACGCAAGCCACTGCTCGGCGCCGCAGGCGCGCGCGGCGCCGAGCACCGCCGCCACGTGTCCGTGTGGCAGGCTGCGCTCGATCACGAAGGCCTCATCGGCGGACGACACCGCGACGCCGCCGCGCAGCAGGACCTTCAGTCCTTCGATGACCTCGGCGGGCAGCGAGGAGAGATTGGCGAGGGTGCGTTTTCTGACCGTGTTGCCGTCGCGATAGGACTCACGCAGCAGGATCGCGGGGGGCGAGTTACGGTTGGGGACGTGTTCGATATACATGAACACTTATTAAAGCATAATTTCGCAGAGAAGCAATACATTAATACTATTTTACATGGCTACATGATAGTCCCAAAAGATAGCCGAAACCCAGCGCTGATGGGGATTCCGGCTATTTGAAAAGTTAAAGCTCGGCCTAGACGGTGCATTACTCTGCGGGTCTCTCCTCGCGAGGCAATCCAGATGAAATCGATGGCGGAAAGAGTGACAGGCGCAGAGCAACGAGTGCATTGACCGTATCGCGCAAAAGCCGCTCCGAGCTTGCCGGGCCGGCTGCAGCATTGGCGGCGTGCTGTTCTGTGACCCGCTTGATGGCGGCATCGAGCGACCACATCAAACTTTCCTGAATCGGCCGGCGTGCACGGTGCTCGATACACCTTTCAAAATGCAGGCGCACGTCTTCCAGTACGCGATTGATGGCGCCCGGTGCATCGCCTCGAAGACGGGGGCGCAGACGACGCAGATCAAGAGCACTGAACGCGATGCGCAAGTCGCGGAAGCTATCGATGGACGGATGGTAACGATCGTCGGTCGCGGCTAGTCTCGGGATCAGTTGCATCAGGCGATCGAGCATACGGGCGGTGAGATTGCGCTGATCGTCGATTGGCCCTGTCGAGGCGCTGAACACTACATCTTCCCAGCTCGAGCGTATGAGCCGCGCCGCAGCCAGCTCGGCGCCGAATGGCCGCGTCACGCGTGTCCAGAGAAACGCGAACAACAGGCCAGCAACGCCTGCCATGTTCGTGTTCAGAAAGACAAGGAAATCAGCCTCGTAAGCGCTTTGAATGCTAATGAAATTGGCAGTATTGAACGCGGTGAGCATGGCCACCAGGCTGAAGCGCGGGCGCGCGATCTGTGTGCCGATCAACATGAACGGGCCAGCGAAGGCGATCACCAGCATGGGAAAGTCACTGATGCGCGGCAACACGGCAAACAGCCAGAAGCCTCCGACCACGAGGCTGACGCACGCGGCAATGAAGAACTTGAATACGCCCGAAGCAGGTTCGTCGAGTGCGGCGAACAACGAGCATGCAATCGCAGCTAGCGACACAGCGCTAGCGCCGTCGTGCCATCCGGAACCGATCCACAGGCTGCTCGCGGCGACGATCGCGAGCGCGGCCGTGCCGGCGGAGAACAGCAGGATGCCTCGATCGAAATAGCGTTCGGAACCGCCAAAGCGCCAATGACGAAAACGTGGTTTCCAGATGCCGCCTTCGTGCGGGATGTTCGCGCGCAATGAGCGGCAGTCCTGCCATACATCGACGAGTTGGCGCAGACGCCACAATGGATTCGATTCAAGCGCCCGCTCCCAGGTGCCGAGTGAATCGGCCGGCGGCTGAAGCTGGGCGATGCGCTGACGCAACGTGTCGGCTTCGCGGTCGAAGTATTGCGTCCCGCCTCTGGGAGCCAGCGGAGCGGCAAACCATTTGGCGACGTCGGCGAGCAGCGCCTCGAATCCGGCAGGTCGCTCCTGCCTGTCGCCGAGCAGCGCGATGAGCGGATCGGCAAGCGATGACACGATGGGCAGCAGCAATTGCATGCGACCGCTCAACGCATGACTGCGCGCGATGATGTGGGGTGGCGCATGGTCGTAAGCCAGCTGGCTCAACAGAAACTCGAGACCGTTGACGTTCAAAGCGAGACGTTGCCGACAGGCCGAGACGGCTGCGCTCGCAATCCGCCCGGAAAGCATTTCCGTTGCGTAGAAGGCGGCGTCGCGAAACCACGAGTCGGTGCGCTCAACGAGGGACGGCGCGAGACGGTTTGGAAAGATCGCCCCTCCCACTACGCTTGCGCACAGGATGCCCAGAATGATCTCTTCCGTCCGTGCGATTGCGATGTCGAAAACGGCGGTCGGATTCGTTACTGCCGGTAATGCGATGAGCGGCAGCGTATAACCGGCAAGCATGAAGACATAGCTGCGCGCGGTGCGATCGTAAAGTGCGAGGTAAAGCAGGATTCCGGTCCATAGCGCGACAATCACGCTGAAGAAATACGGGGCTTCGACGAACGGCGGGACGATGAGAATCGCGACGGCCGCACCGACGGCGGTGCCGACGACCCGATAAAGCGCTTTCGAGCGCGTGGCCCCAAGGAACGGATTGGAGACGATATACACGGTCGCCATTGCCCAGTACGGACGCGGCAACTCAAGCGCAAGCGCAAGATAGAGCGCGATCATCGCTGCAGTGAAGGTCTTCAGCGAAAACAGCCAGTCGTGCCGGGTGGGAAAGTTCATAGGCATCCGTGAGAGGCGACTTGCGCACAGCGCTTTTGCTGCCGGATCCTTCTCCACGCCTGACCGCGAGAGCCCCATGGATTTTGCCGACGCGCCTCGACTAACGGCAACGGTCGCAGCGTAATGGTTGCTTACTGACGCAGCTGGACCGAAGACGCCCGGCTGAAAGCGCGCCGGGCTTCCGGGTTGTGAGGTAAACCGTTGGCTACCGCCGGACTACTCGCAGCCGTCCCTCACCAGTTCAAATTCAGGTTTGCGAAAGCCGCTTTCCCGTCCAGCAGCCTACCACTTTGACAATCGAATAGCCCGAGTTGCCTCCGGTGCAAATCGGAGAAGCCGGTCGGTTAAGCTCGGGTTTTGACTAGCGCGAGCTAGGCTATGCGTAAGCTCATAAACATCGACAGGCTGTTCAGCAGTCGCCACTTTGACCGCGAAGTCATCGTGCGGTGTGTGACCCGGTATCTGCGTTACAAGCTCAGCTTTCGAGCCGCTTGTGCACTCGTATCTGTCACAGCTGCCCTCTACTCGTCCTACTCTCGGAATGTGGGGAGGATGCGCCGGCAGGGATGGCGTTGCAGGTTCTCTCTGGCCGAACGCGTTCGCGATCGGCCAGAGAGAACCTGCAACTACTACACTGTACTGAAAACTCTTCACGGCGCGCTCCCAATGATTGAACGGTTGCCCACACGGTGCATGATGCAACCCAGCGCCTGCTGCCCGACATCCCGGTTAGCAACGACATGTTTCACTGCCGCCCGCAGCTAGGTTAGTAGTGCGTGGCAAATTTCACAACCTGGCAAATCCGGTCCACGCTACGGGGCCGTCGACACGCCGGATCGACTCGTGCGATCACTTCGACCCGGCACGCTGTCAACGCGGGACGGCGTTTTTCACCGCGGGTGCCTGAGTGTCGGTGTTCCATCCGCCCCCGAGAGCCAGAAAAAGGTTGACCTGGTCCTGCGCAACCACGTCTTCAGCCTCCGCGACCTGCGCTTCGACGGAAGTCAACGTGCGGGAAGCGTCCAGATCCGACAGGAACGAATCGCGCCCGGCGATATAAAGCCGATGGGTTTCGGCCGCCGACCGGGCAGCCGAGGTGCGCGCACCCTCGAGAGCCTGCAGGCGCCTGAGGTCTGCGGCGTAAGTGGACAGGGTCGTGCGGGTCTCACGCAGCGCGTTCAGTACGACCCCATCGAAGCGGGCGAGCTCCGCCTGGGCGCCCGCCTGTGCTTCCTGCACGCGTTGGCGCGCGCCGTGGGCCGGAAAATTCCAGCTGATCAGCGGCCCAAAACCCCAGCGCTGGGCCGAGGGCGCACCGATATCGGCGATGGCTCCAGTTAGCCCCGCGGATGCGCCGAAGCTGACCGAAGGATAAAGTTCTCCAGTGGCAACACCGATACGCGCCGTCGCAGCAGCCAGCCGCCGTTCGGCCTCGCGTATATCGGGCCGGCGTTTCAGCAAGGCCGCGCCGTCACCCACCGGCAGACTCTGGCGAATCCGTGGTGTCCTGCCGCAGACTCGCACGGCTGCTGGCAGCGCTTCTGGCGCGATGGCCAATAACATCGCCAGCCGATATTGTGCTGCCTGCTGGCGTGCCTCAAAGCGTGGAATCTCCGCGCTCACCGTCTGGACCTGCGTTAGTGAGCGCGTGACGTCTGGCTGATTGCCCCGGCCCGCGAGCCGCAACCTTTCCGTCAGTTGCGCGCTTTGCTGCTGCAAGGCTAGCGAGTGGCGGGCAATGTTCGCGTCGTCCGCAGCCGAACAGCTTTCTATGTAGGCACGTGCGACGTCGGCGACGATCGTGATGCGCGCCACGTCCGCGGCCGCCTCGACGCTTTCGTCTTCGGCGCGCGCGGCCTCAATGCCGCGCCGCAACGTGCCAAACAGGTCGAACTGGTACGAGACGGATATCCCAAAATCGCCGATGTTCGTCACCGGCACTTTTTCCGTCAGCAGGAACGCCTGGGCCGATTCCTGCGCGCGCTGGACCGAAGCGGACGCGCTGCCGCCGAAGCCGATCGCTGCCTCCGCTTCGCTTACCTGCGCCCGCGAGCGCGCGAGATTGGCTGCGGCAACGCGCAGATCCGTATTCGAACGCAGCGCCGCAGCGATCAGATCGTTCATCACGGGATCGTCATACAGATGCCACCACGCAGCCGGCACCGGCGCGTCGGAGATTTCACCGCCATGCGCGCGACTCAGCGATGCCTGCGCGTCCGGCGTATTGACCGCGGCGCCGGCAGGCAGCCGGTAATTGGGGCCAACCGGCGCGCAGGCGGCCATGCATAGCACCCATAACGCAGACAGTGCGTGGTGGCTTTTCATCGTGCGCCGCCATGGGGTCGATCGTCGGGCTGGTCGATCGAGACGGTAGCCGTGCGGCCGGCAATCATCAGAAAGCCGGCCGGCACGTCGTCGAGCGCGATGCTGACCGGAATGCGCTGCGCGAGACGCACCCAGCTGAATGCGGGATTCACATCGGGCAACAGATTGCGGCCCTGGTCGCGGTCGCGGTCTTCAATCCCCGCCGCGATGCTGCGCACGTGACCATGCAGGACAATGGTCTCACCCATCAGCTCGATGGTGGCCTTTTGCCCGAGTCCGATGTGACGAAGCTTGGTTTCCTCAAAATAACCGTCCACGTGAAACGACGTGGTATCGACCACCGATAGTACCGGGCGCCCCGCCGTCACGAATTCACCCAGGCGTGGCGCCCGGTCATTCAGATATCCATCCGCCGGACTGACGATCACGGTACGGTCCAGGTTCAGCTGGGCCACGCCGATCGCAACATGGGCTTCATCGAGTGAAGCCTGCGCCTGCTGCATTTTTGTCAGACTTTCTTCGAGCGTCTCGTGGGCCACCAGTTCGCCAAGGTTACGGTTGCGCCCATATTCACGCCGCGCCTGGGCGAGGGTGGCGTCGCGTTGCCCGGCAGTTGCCTTCGCTTCCTGCAGCGCCAATGCGTAGCGCGCCTGATCAATGACGAACAGCACCTGCCCGTGCGTGACAGGCTCATTGTCGGTAACGGTCACGCTGGTGATCAGCCCCGACACGTCCGGCGCCACCTGCACGACGTCCGCACGAACACGGCCGTCACGCGTCCATGGTGAAAACATATAGTAGCTGACCACGTGCCATAGCACCGCTGCCGCGACCAGCACCACGATCACGGTCAGCAGGATCTGCGCGAAGGAGAACAGGGATTTCCTCATTTCCCGACCCATCGGGACGCGGATACCACCGCGCCAAGCACCATCACGTACAGGCCCAGGTCGAGCAGGGAACGGTGCCATACGAGCCGGTAAAAGCCGGTTCGGGCAAGCACCCTGCGCAGCACGATAAAGACGCACCAGGAAACGAACATCAATCCTGCCACCGCAGACACGAATACACCGACGATATCGATATCCTTGAACACGATCGCCTCCGCAGGCCGGGCGCTAGGTAGACCGTGACGCGGGCGCCGCCGCGATTACGGAGACGAAACGGGCCGGAAACAGCGACAGTTTCAGACCGACCAGGAAATGCACCGGATCACGCGAATAACGGGCGATGTCAGGCGAAGCTGCATAGGCAAACGCCGCTTCGATCCTGGGCAGCAAGGTCTCAGGAACCGGCACACGCCTACGGGCCTGCACACAGTTCACAAAGTGGGCGTGCAGGCCATCGAGCACGTCCTCGACGAGCTGCATGCCGTCGGCGCGCATGCGGCCGAGATGCACGCGCAGATCGAGTGCATTGAGGCCGGCTCGCAGTTCGCGAAAGCTATCCACCGAAGGGCGTTGATTGTCTTCCGCGGCCGCAACACGCGGCTGCAACTGCATGGTCCGGTCGAGCATCCTTGAAGCGAGTTCCCGAGGGTGCAAATCCGCGGCGGGGGAGGCTGCCGCCGCCACATCCGACCAGCCTGAAACGGTCAGGCGTCTCACTGACATCTCTGCGCCGAACGGACGCGTCACACGCATCCACTGATACGCCAGGAAAAGACCTATCGGCCCGGCAATATTGCCGTTCATGAAGGTCAGAAAGTTGGCGTCGTACGCATCCTGAAGGCTCACGAACGAAGCGACATTGATCGCAATGGTCATGGCTGCCGCATTGAACCGCGGCTGCGCCATCAACGTGCCGGCGCTGACAAACGGGATGGCCAGCAGCAGGATCAGCATCGGGAAATCATGCACGAGCGGCAGGATCGCGAACAGATAGACACCGGCAATCACGACGCTCACCGAGGTCCAGGCAAACATGCCGAAGACCTTCGGCGCAGGCTCATCCAGCGAAGCAAAGAGACTGCATGCAACCGCAACCATCGACACCATCCCCGCCCCATTCTCCCAGCCGGACAGGATCCACAGCGCACAGGCAAAGAAGATGGCGACCACCGCAGACCCCGCCTGAAAGACCATGAGGCCGCGATCGAAATAGGGCGTTGAACCGCCCAGGCGCCAGTGCAAGAAACGCGGCTGCCACGCCGGCGCATCAGGATTAGCCCACGTCTGTCGCAGCGTGCAGCAGTCCTGCCACAAGTCGATCAACTGCCGCAGACGCCAGAGGATGACCGACTGCAATGCCCGGGGCCATTGCGCAAGCGAATCGACCGACGGCTCGAGCCGGACCAGTTCCAGGCGCAGTTCGTCCGCTGTCGCGGCGGAGAGTCCGTCTTCCCACGTCCCAATCCATGCGCCAGTCCGCGCGATCAGCGCATCGAGGTCTGGACTCCACGCTTGCGGCAAGCCACGTAACGCGAGAATCGGATCGACCAGTGCGGAACTGACGGGCAACAGCACGGCCATTCTCCCCCGCAAGGCCCGGGCGTTTCCCAGCACGCCAGGTGAGACGTCGTCGTAGGTGAGCTGGCTCAGTGTCACCTCGAGGCTGTTGACCGTTGCGGCCAGCCGTTGCCTTCGATCGGACACGTCTTTGCCGGCGGGCTGACCCATCAGATAGGCGCGCGCTGCAGCAGCCGCATCCCGGAACCACCCGGTGGTGTTTTCCGCGAGCACCGGCGCAATCCTGCTCGGAAATAGCGCCCCGCTAAACACACTGGCGCACAGGATGCCCAGCAGGATTTCTTCGCTGCGTGCGACCGCCACATCGAAAATGCGCTCGGGCGTCGCGATGGTGGGAAGCGCAATCAGCGGCAGCGAGTAGCCCGCCAGCAGAAAGACGTAGGCCCGGGCGGTGCGATCGGATATACCGAGAAACAGCAGTGTGCCGGTCCAGATAGACGCGATCAGGCTGAAGAGCACGGGGGTCTGCACGAATGGCGGCACGAACGCCACCGCCGCGGCGGCGCCCAGTAAAGTGCCTGCGGCGCGGTACAGCGCTTTCGAGCGGGTCGCCCCCAGCAGCGGACTCGAGACGATATAGACGCTGGACATCGCCCAGTACGGGCGAGGCAACGCAAAGAAGAATGCGAGGTACAGCGCGACGGTCGCAGCACCGAAGGTCTTCAAGGAAAACAGCCAGTCGCGACCCGATGGCCAGTTCATCTGACATCACCCCGCTTCGCCAGACCCACGTCCCATTCCAGCAGCCGCCTCCAGTACGCGCATCGCCGCTTCCAGCTCCGCCCGGGTGCAACCGATGAAAATGTCGGCTTCCAGTGCAACCAGCGCGTTCCTCGCGGCCTTAGCCGCCTCGGCACCCTTGCGGGTCAGAGATAGAACTTTCGCCCGATGGTCGGCTTTATCAGACGTCCGGTCGACCAGTCCCGCGGCGGACAGCTGGTCAAGCGTACGAACGAGCGCTGACGTGCCGAGCCCGAGATGTTCGGCCACCGTGACCTGATAGATACCGTCGCCCAGACGGGCGATCATCAGTAGCGGCGCAGCGGTTGCACTCGACAGTCCGTAGGCTTTAAGTATTGCGTCACTAATCCGGCGCAAGTTCACAGCCGCCGGGACCAGCATGCCGCAAACCGTGAAACGCAGTTCGTTCAGACTCGTCATGATCCGTACCCACCCCTTTCGTGAACAGGACAGTTTTAAGTCTTGCGGCCAGACTTGCGTAAAGACGGCGATTCTGATTGGTAGAACTCTACGTCTGGTAGCAGGTTAAGCATTCAGGACTGTAGTCGCCACGTGTGACAGCGTAGAAGCTGACCGCAAGACCAAGCAGCACCGCAATCTGGTTCGCCGTCGACGAAGGTATCGCTTTCTCGAGGTCGCCAACAGTGGGCCGCGCATCAATAATGCCGGCTCCGGCAGGCCAGCGGAACAGGCCGTACAGTCGCCCAGCGCAAATATGTTGTCGTCCAGCGTCGTCTGGAGAGTCGGGCGGACCACAAGCTGGTTGATATGCTTTGCCTCAAGACCGTCGAACTTCCCGAGAAGCGAGGGCGCGCGGATTCCTGCTGCCCATACCTTGAGGCTGACGCGAATCAGGCCGCCATCCGCAGTCCTGAGAACGTCGGCGGTGACCTCAACCACCCGTGCCGAGAGCAGTACGGTTACACCCAGCTCTTCCAGCCTTTGCTGCACCGGCGTGCTGATGCGCTCGGGCAGCGCCGGCAGAACCTTCGGGTTGCCCTCCACCAGCGTGATCTGCATGTCCTGAGGCCGGTTGCCGTTCAATCCGTAAGCGGCAAGCTCGTGCGCGGCATTGTGCAACTCCGCCGCCAGCTCCACGCCGGTGGCACCCGCACCGACAATGGCCACACTGATCCCGCCCTGCTCATTGGGACGCGCATGCGCACTCAGGTAATGGTCGAGTAACCGACGGTGGAAGCGCCGGGCCTGATCGGGTGTATCGAGGAATATGCAATGCTGCGCTGCGCCTGGCGTAGCGAAATCATTCGTCCACCTCCCCACCGCGATCACCAGGCTGTCGTAACCAAGCGATCTTGCGGGCACCAGCTCGGCGCCGTCCTCCCCCGACGTTGCCGAAATCTGGATCAGCCGCTGTGCGCGGTCGAGCCCGCACAGCCTTCCGATCTGGAATTCGAAGTGATTCCATTTCGCCTGCGCAATGTAGTTGAGTTCGTTTGCAGCCGCATCAAGCGAGCCTGCCGCCACTTCGTGCAGCAGAGGCTTCCAGATGTGCGTCAGATGTGCGTCGACGAGCGTGATCTGCGCCTGACCGCGTCGGCCCAGTGTGCGCCCAAGGCGCGTGAGCAGTTCCAGCCCGCCTGCTCCGCCGCCCACGATAACAATACGGTGCAACGCCATGAGCGCCCCGAGTCAGTCAGCCTGTTCATTTGCCCGACGCGCCCCAATGACCCCGCGTCATCCACCTTCCGATGCGACCTGAAGCAGGCGCTAGTTTCCCTTCATTTTCACCGTAAGGTCGTTCCTCACACCCGTCACCCCGGGCACGCCAGCAGCGACCTGCGCCGCCCTGTCAATCTGATCCGACGACGGGACGGTGCCGGTCAGGGCAACCCGGCCATGCTTGACCAGCACGACAAAGCCGGACATGTCCAGTCCTTTGGTGTGCGCAAGGGCACGGCGCACCTTCTTTGCCAACTGACGGTCATCGGCTTTCGACGGCATCGCATGCGGCGACGAAGCCATCGGCATCGCTGCCGCCTGGCCGGACATGCCGGGGGCAGGCTCACTGGTCTGCGCATGAACCGGGGACATCGCCATCACGACAAGAACGCCGCCCACCACCCTGAGTACATTCGACTGTTTCATTGCAGTTCTCCTTGGTAGGACATCAACCAGTACGTATCGCAGGTCCGCGTCAGTCACAGGCATTCACGCCTTCCGCGCCGCTTCCTTCCTGCTCCCCGGCACCACACCTATCGTCATATATTTTGACCGTCGCGCGGGAGTCTCGTATCCCCGCTGCCATGGCCCCTCTGTTTCAATCCGGTCTGCTCAGTGTGTTTTAAATCCCGCCGCAGCCATGCCCAGACGGATGATTTCGACCACTACGCCGAGCGACAGTACGCTCGCCAGCCAGATGCCGCCCAGCCATGCCAGACGCTTCAATAGAGGCTGCGCATTTTTCCTCTCACTCACCGCGGATGTCTCCTGCAACATACTAGCCCTCAGTGATAGCCTTCACCGACTTTCACCTTGCCTCGAAAGACGTGACGGCATCCCTGATTCTTGTGCTCGTGCTCTGATCGACTTCCTCTACCGCCTCGCCCTTATATGCGAACAACGATACGAGCACGAACTGCGTCGCGACTCCGACAAACGCTATCGCGCGACAATGGATCCCGATCAACCCTGGCGCCGTAAAACCGACCCTCCAATCTAGCGCCGCCGTCGCGCACTAAACGAGGCCCATTCCATTCCTCGTTTAGTGCGCTACGCCCCTCGCAATCTCACGCAACATAGCTCGCGATGACAACCCTGATTTAGGCCGGGACGTAACACTAGGACCCACCGCTATCACCTTACGGACCTGGGCTTGCAGACCGCCCTGTTCTATACACGTGTGTACTCGCGCATCCTGCGGCCCGGCCTCGCACTGGCCAGCCCTCAGGCACAAGCGGCCTCACCAGCATCATTGAAGCGCAGCTTCGCTCCGCCGGACAGGCCGACAACACATGGTGCGACAAAGCGAAAATCGCTGCATAGAAAAACCCGACTCAATTGCTACGAAATCAATTCGGTCAAGGAATCTAGTGAACTGCATATTCTGGGCGTCCGGCTTATACCTCCTGGGCAGCGCCAAGCCGCATCATCTGACGCAGGGCCAGCGCACCGAGCACCAGCGCGAGCAGTACCAGGCCGGTACCGGTATTGCTTTGGTCATCGGTCAGGTAGTTTGCGCACAGGCGCGACGTGATGTCCATATAGAGCATGCCAGCGGTGGCGCTCGTCCATGACAGGTTGCCTACAAAAAACAGCAGCAACTCCGGTGTCATGCGGCGCCAGCTGCCTGCCAGCATCAGGCCGGCGAGCCACCAACTGGCGTACTTGGCCGCTGCTACAGGAGCCACCAATAGCGTGGCGTCGAGTGCTGCCGGGATCATCCAGAACATCACCACGCAGGTGACCACGCTGGCACTTGTCAAACCACCCCAGTCCAGCAGGGACAGTACCCTTCCGGTGCGTGGAAGCCGCCGCGTTGCGGCGGGCAGGAGCAGATCGCGCGCAGCCCAGCCTGCGGCGAACAACACCGGAAACTCGACCAGCATGTGCAGCAGCATCCGGATTTCAATCAGGTGGCGCAGCGTGGGCCACAGCAGTACCAGCGGAAGAACCGTCAGCAGGCCGGCAACGGGCTTTCGCAAGCGGGTGCTGTGAATCATGGTATCTCGCGTCGCGCCGTCGCGAGCTGCTTTGCTGCTTCGAGCGCTAGGGGCCATTGGTCGAATTCGTACAGACCGCGCAGCCGCCCCGAGGCGTCGAGAAGGTGGATGGCTCCATTGTGAACAAAGCCGCCCAGACCGTCCGGAATGGCGATGACTTCAAGGGAGCGCATCAGCGCCTGGGTATCCGCCGCCGTGGCTGGCATCGCGAGAGTCCACAGCGCGGGATCGATCCGGTGTTCGCGGGCGTACGCGCGCAGGCTGGCCGGGTCGTCGTGTTCCGCATCAAATGAGATGGAGACCAGATGCACGGCGGCCAATGCCGGGTTGCGGGCGCGCTGCGCGACCAGTTGTGCCTGCATTTGCTGGTACTCGTCGCCGAGCACGCGGCAGACACTCGGACAGCGAGTGTAGATGAAATCGACGAGGTAGGCCGCAGGCGCACTTTTTGTGCCGCGCCAGAGAGTGACTGACGCAGTGCCCATCTCGCGCAGCGGCACCTGTGCGGCGCGCAGTTCGCCGGCCTGCAATGCCTGCTGGCGCTGGCCTTCGAAGGTCCACACTCCGAAGTTTGCCGTGTAACGGTACAGGCCCCAGACAAAGGTCGCCAGCAGCGCGGCGCACACCGCCACCGTCAAGCGGCGCGCGAGCGGGCTATCGGCAGGGGCGGTTGAATTCGGCACAAGGTGCCCTCGGTCGCACCACGCCGCTACTTCAGCGGGCCGAGTTCGGCGTCGCCCTTGAACGGCTCGGTGCGTGAGGCCGTATCCTTGCGCACCGCGGCGACGGCGTCGGCGGTAATGGGCGCGCCGGTGTTGCCCCACTGGCTGCGCACGTGCGTCAACACGGCCGCCACCTCGGCATCCTGCAATTGACCCTGAAAGGTCGGCATGGCGCCGCTAAAGAGTTTGCCCTCAACGGTTAAGGGCCCGTTGACGCCATGCAGCACGATGGCGATCAGCGTGGTTTCCTTGCCGGCCACCCAGTCCGAGCCCGCCAGCGGCGGAAACACACCAGGAAGGCCGGCGCCGGTGGCCTGGTGGCAGGCGACGCAGCGCGACGCAAACACCGCAGCACCGTCAACCGCTGCGCCTGCCGCCAGCGCCGGAGGGCCTTGCAACTCGGCAGCCGTGCGGCCATCGCCCCAGGCGGCCGGGGTTTTCAGTGTGGTCCGCATGATGTACACCACGCCAAAGATAAATAGCGCGGTCACCAGCAAGAAGATGAACCACGGTGTCGGGTTAGTGCCTTCCACGGGCTCCGGGTTTTCGCGCTCTTGCTGCGGCAGGATTTCAGGCTTTGTCATGATCGTGCTCGGTTGGTGCGGTGCTTCAGTGTTTGGCCGATGCCGGCGTCGCGGGTGCGTTCTCTGCGGGGGGGGCCTCGATGGCCGGGAAACTGCGATTCAGTGACAACAGGTACTTCACCAGGTCGAGTGCTTCCGGGCGCGCGACCACAACCTTGTTGGCAGGCGTGTAGCCCGGTGGCAGCGTCACGACCACTTCATCCTTGTCCGCCTGCGCCTTGACCTCGAACAGGAACGGAAAGGCCGGCATGATGCTGCCGGGCACGTAAGCACGAGGCTCATACAGGTGGCCCAGATTCCATTGCTCGCTGGGTTGGCGAACGCCGATATTCATCAGGTCGGGACCCATGCGCATGTCACCCAGCAGGGGCGGCGAATCGTAGGCATAGTCGCCGGCGACCGTGGCGCGGCCCCAGCCGCGCTTGAAATCCGCGGGTGCGAATTCCTTGGTGCGTGGCTGCTGCGTGTGGCAGTAGACGCATCCGTTACTAATATACACATGTCGCCCGCGCAACTCGGCGCTGGTATAGGGCTTCAGCCCCGGCGTGGGGGCGATGTCGTGCAGCTCGATGGAAGGCACTATCACGAGAGCGCTGACGGACAGCGCCATCATTATCATGGCGCCGCCGATGAGTGTGGTTTCACTTTTCATGGTGCCACCTTCTTGGCCAGCAAATGCGAAAACAGCGCCGGCTGGTTGCGCGTCGGTCCGAAATTGAGCACCATCGCAATGAAGTGGGCCGCGAATATCAGGTGGCCCAAGCCCATGATGGCGCCGCCAATGCTGCGAGCCTTGAGGTACGGGATCGTTACTGCCACCGAATCCATGAACGGCCGGGTCCCGTCCAGCATGGCCTCACCCTGCAACCAGCCGCCAATCGTCAGGCTGATAAAGTAGAGGGCGAAGCCGCCGCTGACAAGCCAGAAGTGGGCGGAGATAAGCCGGGGGTAGGGCCACTCGCGCGCGGTGATGCGTGGCATCACGAAATACATCGCGCCGAAGAACACAAAGGTGACGAAACCGTACAGGCCCAAGTGGGCGTGAGCAACGGTGAAGTGCGTGAAGTGGACGATGCGATTCACGCTGCGCAATGCCTCGATCGAGCCTTGCAGCGAAGCGACGGCATACATCAGGCCGCCGACGCCGATGAAACGCAGGGTGGGCGAATAGCGAAACGTGGATAGGTGTCCTTTAAGAGTCTGATACATGTTCACGGAGAAGGCGGCCACCGGGATGATCATCATCATGCTCTGGACGATGGACAGCGTAATCATCCACTCCGGCACCGGCCCGCCAATCAGATGGTGGCCGCCGACCTGGCCGTAGAAAAAAGCAAGCGCCCAGAATCCCCACAGTGACAGATTGTAGGAGCCGATGGGGCGGCCGATGATTTTTGGAAGAAAATAGTAGATGGACGCCAGCGCCAGCGGTGTGAAGAAATATCCGAGCACATTGTGTCCGAACCACCAGTTCATGGTGCCCGCCTGTACGCCCTGGTACAGGCCGGGGATCTTCGCCGTGATGAACAGCACGGGAAACCAGAACAGCGCGGCACCCATGTACCAGACGGACACATAGAGGTGTTTGACGCGACGGGTTACCAGCGTCAGCAACAGGGGCAGGGCAATCAGGGCGCCCCCCACGGCCATCAGGATGCTGACCTGCCACGGCATTTCAAGCCACATGAGGCCGGCGTTGAAGCCCATCGCGATGGCACCCAAGCCGGCAATCAGGCTGGCGTTCCACAAAATAGCGCCCAAAAATGCGAAGCGCATGCCAATCAATGGCGTCTTGAGCACGCGCGGGATGATGAATAACGCCGTGCCCAAACCCGCCATGGGTGCCCAGCCGTAGGCCACCGAATTGAGGTGCAGGGTTCGAATGATGCCGAAGGTGAGCCACTGTTGCGACGTCAGCCAGTCCGGCTCGTGAAATTTTATGGAGGCGGTGAGTCCCGCCGCCGACGCCACCAGCAGCCAGACCATGGAGCAGCAGTAGAAGAAAAATATCAGCGGGCCGGTGGATGCGTCGGCGGCGGCCCGCTCGGCAATTTCGTGGGGGTCGCCATGGGCGGCCGTCCCGGTACCAGCGGCATCGACCGCGCCCTGCAATGCCTGTTGTGAACTGGCCGTTCCAGCTGGCTCTTCGATGCGGCCAATTTCGCCGGGCGCGAAGATGACTTTGGCACCGGTGCTGCTGCGATCAAATAGGCCGATGCGTTGCGACCCGATAAATATGACTAGCCCCACGAACGAAATGACAAACGCTGAAAGCAGAATGGCAGCTGGATTCACGGATGCCTCCTCAAGTTGGATTTGCTTGGCAATGGTACTGAACACGTAGATTCACGATCAAGCTCCCCGCCCCAAGGGTTTGCCACAGATACTGCTCATCATGTTCAACCCGTCGGTTCCAGGCCGCGCGGACAAGCCAATCAACGCCGTCCAGTCGTTCAGCCATGAACACGTCGCCTTACAAGCAGGGGCATACGTGCGTCAGTCGGGCATCCCCGAAGTCGGCCGCGCCAAACTCGTCATCCGCCCAGTCATCACTTTCATCCGCCGCCAGAGAACAGGTCTGCTCAAAGTTAACATCGCACGACACGGTTTACACCCCCCGCCAGCCTTGATCCGCCGCCCCCGCGCCCGAGATGCGGGTAATCCTCAGCCCCAAGGGGCGGGGTATGAACGGCGCCTTTCCAAACCGCCGATCTTCGATCGGCCTACGTCTCAAGCGCCGGGGCATCTGACCCGAAGCGATTGAAGTATAGGAGCAGATATGTGCCACGCAATAGGTATTTCCAATTCTGCTCGTTGAAAATCTGGATTTTTGGAAAGCGCGTCGAAGTAGGACTCCGGTCCGATTTCGGTAGCTCTCTTGTGGCCATGTTTCGAGGGTTTGTTCGTACATGGACAGCCCTGTTTGCCAAGCTTTCATTTCACGATCACTGAAGGTAAAGATTGCACCCGTACATTCGGACTTTATTGGTCGCACTTTGCCACGGTCCCAGATGGAATGCGCTGACAGGTGCCTCAATTGGAAGGACGCACTCTTTGGTGCCCCGAACAAAGCTGGCTTTACCAACCACAGTCCGACCTGTCTCGCCATCACTGCTTGATCGCCTGAGCAATCGGCGGTGTACTCCTTTCGAATCGTTGTGCTGTTGCTGACAGGTGCATCAAATCTTGCCGTTTTTGTCAGGCGGCATCGCGGACATCCTTTTCTTTGAACAGGTTGCGAATCACGTGAGGCTCTTTCTGTCGGCGATGCAAATGACGGCGGACTGTACCGATCAACTCGGCCTTGCTGGTCGATCGACTCTTGCCCAGCGCGTTGGTCTTCACGTCGTGAGCGAGCAGTCCGTCGGGGTTCAATTCGGCGCAATAGCCCGGCAGTCGAATCAAACGTAGGCGCTGCGCGTTCTGATCAACGAATTTCCTGACTGCGACGGACCGATGCCCAGGATGTCAATCGACGATCACGTAGATCTTGCGTGTGGCCTGCCTGAGCAAGCGCTTCATGAATTCGATGAATTTCGCGTTCTTGAACGTCCCTTCGAAAACCATGAAGTTCAGCTCGCCGCGGTTCGTGATGGCGGAAATCATCTTGCAACCGAAACGCCTCCCGGACGCCCGCGCCACCGGCGTCTCGCCTTTCAAGGCAAAGCTCGTACCCGCTCACGTATTCCTGAACCGCTGTGGCCAGCCAATTACCTGCTTCGGCATCCATACTTTGGTTGAGCCGTCCGCATCCAGAGCTTGCACGCAAATCCCTTCGTTAGAGAGCAAACGTGTCAGCCCACACACGGTTCGACATTCCACCGTGACGGCGCTGCTACTGGCCGGCGTCGATATCAACACAATCCGCGGCTCGCTGGACCAAGTCGCACTTACTAGCGGGTAAGAGAGCAGCGTCTCCGCTACTCCCTCCCCAAAGAACCGTACAAGCGACTTTCACCGCATACGGCTCAGGCACGGCTAAAGCATCAATAAGTCGATACCGGTCTCGCCATTCCGCGCAAATCCTTCGCTGACGTCATATCGTTGGTCCATCTCGTTGCTGAGACGAGGGCGCTGAACTGCCACCCGGCAGCCTCTTCCAAGCTTCCCTACGTCGAACCTCAGGTACTGGTCCGCGACAGCTACCCCTCGCGGAAGTCTGCGCCCTTGTTCGGCAGCTTCCCAGGTATTACGCAGCAGTCCGACTTCCCGCGCCCATGACTCATCGTCGTACGCCCTCAGGCTTCACGATGCGCACTGCACCCAACGCTTCCCAGCGGGGTCCAGTAGAGCGCGGGATCTCCCGGTTCCCGAGCAAAGTGTTTCCGCGCGTGCACGGGGTCTCTGACCGCGCGGGGTCCACTACTGCCTCGCCAATACGGCAGCAACGGTGTGGCCTTCGATATCTGCCTAGCATCTCGGCACCCCGAACATCTCGCGGCTCTCGCCACGAGGCTCTATTACGCGGCTCAATACCCGGCCCTCGCGTACCCCTGTCAACGCTTCGCCTGCACCCTCGCGGATACACACGCATGACTCGGGGCCGCCGTGACTGGCTAGGCCTTCAACGTATGACTCTTTCATTCACCACACTTTGCCGGTTTTGACCGGCGCACAGACAGAAACGAGCTTTACCGCCTGCAACATGCCGCTTTGACGCGCGGCAGACGGCGACACGTGTCGCACTCAAAAATGCATAGTTGCGTCCACTGCACAGGAACTCGTACCCATCCGAATAAAGCCTCTCGACAGCATATGAGCGATCGAACGGTACAACCCGTCCAGACCAATTTGAGCTTAAGGACACATTTTCGCTAGCTCCTTCCATAGAATCTAGATAATATTTAGAGATCGTCGTCGATAAGAACGGCGCATACCCCCAATACAATGGAGCACAATCTCATGAAGTCCTCACGACGCACGTTCCTGATTTCGAGCATTGGCGTGGCATCGGCGCTGGCGGTATCGCGTACCGCATTCGCCGACTCCGTCAAACTGGCCGAATCAGATCCGACGGCGCAAAGCCTCGGCTACAAGCTCGATGCCACAACCGTCGATAAAAACAAATTCCCGCGCTACGCCGCCGGTCAGGATTGCGGCAATTGCTCGTTCTATCAAGGCAAACCGACCGACGCGTTCGCCGGCTGCCCGCTATTCGCCGGCAAGCAGGTTGCATCGAAGGGGTGGTGCAACTCGTATAACAAGAAAGCCTGAGCAGCCCAGAACAGACTTGCAACAAAACCGGTGATTATCATCGAAACGCGCCCCACCACGCAGGCCGGGCGCGTTTTTTTATCGCCGCTTGAAAACGATCTCAGCGCTCTTTACACTGGCCAAGGCATCCGGCCCAACGTGTCGAAACGCCGCAGCTTCGACGTATGCGACAAAACCGAGCGCAACCGAAACATCCTGCGGCGAAGGCGACATGGCAATCGTGAGAGACGCTGCCGCATTGACGCGGGCGAGGTAAAATTCGAGGCGGACGAAAACGCTCTGGCCACACGATGAAGAAGCCAATAACGCCACGAACGACGCTTGCTCCGGACATCGCCAAGGTTCTGAAGCGGCTGCACTATCCGCGGCTTTGTCAAGTTGACAGGTGCAGACTGCATTTTTGGTTAAATAGTAGTTATCCTTATAATTATAACCTTAGCGACTGTCGAAGCGACAGTCCAATCTCCAATCATGCCATGCGGCGAGGCGTTGCTGGAGTATGGCACGATGACATGCCGCGTTCATCTGATATCTCGGCAGTTCGAAGTGCTGACGGACCGGGCCGAAGCATGAGAAGAATGCCTGCGTGCGCAGGGGGTTGCGGAAACCCTGCATTTGACGTTCGCGCCTGCGGGTGGGCTGTGGCTATTTTCGGCACGATTGTTCACGCGTGCGTCCGCCTTGACGAAAACGTGATTCACATGCGCGAGCTCGGGAATGTCGGCCTTCGCCGCCGGAATTGGTAAGGAGCTCCCGTCCCTGTGGCGCCTGCGCCTCCTGGTGCCATCATGATAGCCGTTGCACATCTGTGGAAGGGGAAAGTCATGAACGCAATTACCCGTGTTGGTGTTGATCTTGCCAAAAATGTCATGCAGATCCACGCGGTCGATGCTGGTGAACATGTTGTGGTACGTAAGGCCATTGCGCGTGAGAATTTCATGAGCTGGTTTGCCAACCTTGCCCCCTGTCTGGTGGCGATGGAGGCGTGCAGCGCTGCGCACTATTGGGCGCGCAAGCTCCGCGGTCTCGGGCACGATGCGCGGCTGATTCCCCCGCAATTTGCGGCTCCTTACCGCAAAGGTGGCGCTGGCGTCAAAAATGACGCCCTCGATGCTGAAGCGATCTGCGAGGCAGCCAGCCGCCCACACATGCGTTTCGTGCCCGTCAAGTCAGCCGCGCAGCAAAGCGTGCTGGTCCTTCACCGCATGCGCACCGGTTTCGTGGAGGAACGCACGGCGCTCGTGAATCGCTTGCGAGGCCTGCTAGCCGAGTTCGGCGTCTTCCTGCCGCAAGGCATCGGTCGGTTCCGAAGCCATTTCGTTGACCGTGTTGAGGATGGCAATAACGAACTCGCCGGTCCGGCCCGTCAGGCGCTGATGCATGGCTGGGCCCAATGGCAGGCGCTGGATGAGCAAATCGGTTGGCTAGACCGGCAGATCACCGAACACGCCAGTCACGATCCACAGACGCAGCGCTGTATGGCCATATGTGGCGTGGGCCGAATCACCGCATCTGCCGTCGTAGCGACCGTGGTCAACGCCCGTCAGTTCAGAAACGGCCGGCAGATGGCCGCCTGGATCGGCCTCGTTCCCAAACAGAACAGCAGCGGCGGCAAACAGCGGCTCGGCCGGATCACCAAACAGGGCAGCGACTACCTGCGCACGCTCCTGTTCCAGGGCGCCCGATCGGCCATTCTCACAGCGCACCGACGCGATGACCGGCTCTCGCGCTGGATCGTCCAGCTGCATGCGCGTATTGGCTACTATAAGACGCTGGTCGCGGTTGCCAACAAGCACGCCCGCATCCTCTGGGCCGTATTGGCCAGGGACGAACGCTTCGATCCATCCCATGCGCCCGCCCGCAATGCAATGGCGGCGCACGCATGAACTACAGAACAGCAAGTGCAATGCCACCATGAATTGACTTCCAGGCGCAGCACGAATCACGCAGGGATAGCGACAGGTCAGACCGACAGCGGGCGAACTCGAGCAGCTATCAGGCGCTACAGTTCTTGTATTCGCCGTCGCCGGAATGGAGTCCCGCTGTGCGGTTACTATCCGGGCCCGGGCGCAGCAATCACAGCGCCCAAACAGGCCGTTTATAGGTTTGCAGTCTGCCTCGTCTGCCCTCATGCTTCCGTGCACGCGCTGACAACACAGGATTCGACGTATGCCCTATTAAACCCAGCTTGCAAGAAACGGAAGCTCCTTATAGTTCCCAAACAGAACAGCAGCGGCGGCAAACAGCGGCTCGGCCGGATCACCAAACAGGGCAGCGACTATCTGCGCACGCTCCTGTTCCAGGGCGCTCGATCGGCCATTCTCACAGCGCACCGACGCGATGACCGGCTCTCGCGCTGGATCGTCCAGCTGCATGCGCGTATTGGCTACTATAAGACGCTGGTCGCGGTTGCCAACAAGCACGCTCGCATCCTCTGGGCCGTATTGGCCAGGGACGAACGCTTCGATCCATCCCATGCGCCCGCCGGCAATGCAATGGCGGCGCACGCATGAACTACAGAACAGAAAGTGCAATGCCACCATGAATTGACTTCCAGGCGCAGCACGAATCACGCAGGGATAGCGACAGGTCAGACCGACAGCGGGCGAACTCGAGCAGCTATCAGGCGCTACAGTTCTTGTATTCGCCGTCGCCGGAATGGAGTCCCGCTGTGCGGTTACTATCCGGGCCCGGGCGCAGCAATCACAGCGCCCAAACAGGCCGTTTATAGGTTTGCAGTCTGCCTCGTCTGCCCTCATGCTTCCGTGCACGCGCTGACAACACAGGATTCGACGTATGCCCTATTAAACCCAGCTTGCAAGAAACGGAAGCTCCTTATAGATAGCTGCGTAGCTGCTCGGTAACGATCTTGCGCGGCACCGGGTTTGAGCGCAGCACGCTGCGGAAGAAGCGCTTTGCCGCGGCCTTGTCGCGTCCTTTTTGCACCAGCGCGTCGAGTTAGGCAGCATGCTCGTCAACCGCTCGCCACAACAGATACGGCTCGCCGCGCAGCGTCACGAACATTTTGTCCAGATGCCATGTACTGCGCGGTTTGCGCCGCGCCGCTTTGGCACGCTGCGCGAATCCAGCGCCGAACTCGTCGCACCGGCAACGGATCGTTCCGTACGTGACACGACACCGCGCTCGAGCAACAACTCCTCAATGTCCCGCAGGCCTCAGGCTGAAGCGGAAATACCAGCGAACTGCGCAACTGATGACGAGGGCGGGGAAGCGGTGACCCTGATAAAGCGATTTTGTTTTTTTCATCGCCTCACTCTACCGCCGACGCCGCACCAACCTGACAAAGCTATCGCGACGACACCAGCGGCCACACCGGCGTTCCATAGACCGGCGCCGGCCACCGCAAAACGCTTGCCCATCAGGTTGATCTCCAACAACATTGGGAGCATCCACAGCGCGATGCCCACGCCAGCCATCGAGGCCCAGCCGTAGATGACCATGTTCAGGTGCGCGGTTCCGACGCGAACAAATGTAAGCCACGCGGATTCCGTCAGGAAATCGGGGGAGGCCAGCTTCTGAGAAGCGATCAATCCAGCGTCGGAACCAAGCACCCGCCAGAGAATCGACGAGGTCAGGAACGCGAACGTAGCGGCACGGCTCGACCGGTCTCGCGCTTCGCGGGCTTCCAATTCTGGGGAGGCGGCCGCTATTCCTGTCGGACCGGCACTGAAAAATGTATCAGCGGATTTGCTTTCAATTTCCGGAAGCAAATCGCGCTGTCTCGACGAAATGGACGGCTCTTGAACCACCCCGACTTCGCCCTTCTCGAATATGACGCGCGCTGCATCGGGGCCGGCTCGCATCAGACCCTGCGTCAGCGCCCAAATGAACAAGAATAGGCCGAACACCGAGATGAGGAACGACAGAGCAAGCAAGGCACCTATTGTGAGGGTCATGGCTGCAACGCTTATTGGTTTTTAAAGCGCTTTGACGACAACTGCGACAGTGGTCCCATCCATAATCAAATGCTCGAAACGGAGAAAGTGGCGTAACAGCTCAATAGATAGGCGAATGCGATTCGCCCGCTTCCGGACAGATCATCGGAAGTGGCGTGCGGGAGCTACAGGTAAGAAGCTGTTTGAACACGTAGATTGGAATTGAAGTATAGGAAAGAATATTTGCCACGCAATAGGTATTTGAGGCTCCCCCCGAAATTTCGTCTTCCATGAGTTCGTGTGTAAACTCGACTAAAGTTGCTCGAACTGCGCAACGCTCAATTTCGTTGGAACCCCTTTCCCGCATTGACTTCTAGCCATCCGTAACATCCACAAATCCGGACTTTAACGGTCGCAGATCACCAGATCCAGCCCTGATGCGGCTCGCAGACAAATTTAGCCGCTTCAGAAAACCCGCAATCAGTTGCTTAAAACTTTGTGCTCGCATCGGACAACGTTTCTTCAGGTCAGGAACTCGTGCAATAGCGCAGCCACTGCGGGCCAGTCACGCCATCTGGCTTGTGCGAACAATTCGTTGTCCAAACGAGCATAGGCACGGTTTGCAAGTTGCACAAGGATGTTTATAAATCTATTACTGGGGTCTTACACGAACCGGTCGTTTTAATTACCATTGTAAGGATTCCGTATTTGCTCGTGGGTAGCAATGTGCTCATATTCTATCCCCGCATTTTCCGCGAAAGCGAGCACAATCGGATCTAACGTTCTCCTCGCCCTCAAGGGCGTTCCCTGGCCCGCTTCCATGCGGGCTTTTTTTTGTTCGGCAGGATCGTTTCGCAATCAACGGCCGTTGACATGCAGCGAACGTTATCATCAGGCGAAAGCCTGGATGCGATTGATTTGCAGTCAGCATGCCCCTTCGGTCCGCCTGCCTCAATGCCAGCGTTGTCATCTGGCTTGACTATTAGAAGCATCAAGGAAAGCTGCCACAGTCAAAATGCCAAACATTGCGAGACGGATCGTGACAACGATGATTGACAGAAGTGAACAGTGAAACTACAAATCTTCTACAAGTCGTGCGCATGATTCATGACTGCAACGGTACCGTGTGAATGCCTGATGCCGGTGCTGCTCAGGGAGCAGTGCAGTTGAGGCAGTCACCACCAGAATGTGACCGCGTCCATTTGAGGAACATCTTCACCTGGCCGTTTCACTTCGACAAGGCGGTAAGCAGGCTGGCGCTAGAGTACGGAGAACGCCACGTCATGATCACGAGACAACGGCAGCGAAAAATCTGGTCAGGCATTGTGGACCTCCTGCTATTCCCATCCATCAGTTCAGGAGCCCGGGTGTCTAGATCGGATCGCACCGTCGCGCGACACTGAGCGTCAGTGCGGAGAGGGTCCTCATAACAGAACAGAAACCATCTGGTCGCCGTACTTGAGCGGGTCGCTCGAGACATAATCGTCGTATCATGGCGCGATCCGCAGCGGTGCTGTTACGCAGAGCAGCCATGGGGCGTGCGGCTGGCCCCACACCACGGGACGTGCGCGCTCAGCGGGCGGTCGATCGCCAAGGGCTCACCCGTGTTCATGCCGTTTTGGCGCCCCCGTGCGGCCAATGCCGACGAAATGATCCATCCGGCCACATTGTCTCCAGATGGAAGGGTGCTCAATGAAACTACGCTCCCGGCCTTCGCAACCCATGACGATGACACATGATGCGTCTATCGTTTCACGCACCACCTGATCGCAGACCGACGGTTTTGCTGCAGAGTCCCCTTGCAATATTCAGACAGGCACGTTGCCCTAAAAATATGAAAGGAGCTGCAATGGATGCGAACGACAAGCTCAATGGGCAGCGCAACTTCGTGCGCAAGACTGTCACGCTGATTCCTCTGGGCCCGCTCACTGCGTGTGAACAGCGAACGACGACACAAACAGGCGCAATGAGTTGCAGCGAGGGCGACCAAGCACAAACGCCAAGCTCCGAAACGCCATGCAGGCCACGCTTCTTCGACGCCGGTGAATGGTGCTTCCTCGAAGCGGCGTTCGGTCGTCTGATTCCAGCCGACGCTCACGGCCCATGGGTCGTGGATTCCGCGTCCTGGAGTTCATCGACAGGCCGATGGATACGCTCTATGGGCATGGCGCGCTGTGGTACATGCAGGCGCAGTTTGCTGTGGGCGTTCCCGAACTGGTCTATCAATCGGAACTCGTGCCGCGGGGCCTCTATCGCCTTGGCATTAGGGCAGTCGATGAATACTGCCTGCATGAACGCGGCAAGCGCTTTGCCGATCTGCCGCCTGAGGCGCGACGAGGTACTATTTCGCACTGCAGAATTATCGGTTCGAGTTTGACGAGGTGCCTGCCATACTTTTCTTCGCGCAGCTCCCGCAGAACATTCGCGACAGAATTAACTCGCAACTGGTTGTCAGTATCTATACAGTCTTTTGAAACGCGATTACCCTGTTGACTTTCCGCAAACTTGTTTTATATTTAATCCAACCTATAAGAAGAGGAGCTGGAACATGGACGTCAAGCGTAGAGATTTCGTCAAATGGTGCGCAGCGGCCTCTGTCCTGTTGCTGCCAGGCATCGCGAGCGCCGCAAAAGGCGAAAACGCGAACAACGCACCGGTCTCAGGTGCCGATTCTCAAACCGAGAAATCGATCAAGGCGAGCTTCGGTGGTGGCTTTTCGGTGCGGGCTCAAACCCAATCAGGCGGACTGACCTACGCCGACATCGAACATTTTGGCAACCGGTACGCGGTCGCCTCCGCAGACTTGCTGGACTGGAAGATCGTTGGATCCTCTCTGAGCAACCCGGGCTTCGCATCTCCTTCTGTCAGCAGATTGTCGATTTCTATGGTGTGAGGACACTTGGATATCGATGGCTGAGGTGCCCTTTCAGCGCCGAATTAAACAGCAGTTTGTCGAGGGAATGAACCGTGTCCGAGAAAATCAAGAGCATTCGTATCCACCCCGGCATCGGCATTGCGCGTTTGGGGGACAGTGACGAGTTTTACATCGGTCCCGAAGCGCCGGGCGTCGTGGTCGATCCGGGCGGTAGCGGTGGCCCGGGACCGAACGGTGGAACCTACCGCGACAGCGGGGCGCGTTTGAAACGCCAAGCGCAGCGGTATCGGGTGTATGCCTACGATGCCAACGATAAGGTCGTAGCGGAACTCACCTTGGGTTCGGGCCTGGTCAAATCCGTGCGCTGGCGAGTCCATGTCAGGAACATGAAAGCGGCGAATTATGCGTTTCAGGGTGCGTATCTGTTTGACCCGGACAAGTTACGAAACCCGTCCATCCAGCCTGGTAAGAAGCCGATCGAACGTGATAAGTTGATTATCGATCCTGGTGTGCATACGATCGCCTCCGGGCAGGCCGGACCGGTTGTCATGAAGGGTGATGTTTTCACTGGCATTGAAAGAGGTTCGGTGCCGGGCGAATTGCGATTCGAGGGTTTCACGCCGAAGGACTCTTCGAAAGAAGTTGAGGTCACTTATAAAGCCGCCAAGGATATCGAGTTGGGGCAGCTTCGCCTAGATTCCAAGGGCCGTCTGCTGTTCGTTGCCGGGCCCGGGAAGGCCGAATGCGTTATGACGCCCAAGGTGGCGTTGTCGAACCCGAGCGAAACGGTCAACCCCCCGAATGGTCCGGAGAACGGCAAAAACCCACTGACGAACCAGTTCGCCTATTTCAACGTTCCAGGCTGGTGGGACGATACTTGCGGTGGTGAAATCGACGTTACGGTTACGCTCAAGGACGGCACGGTATTGAGCACACGCGACAGCGTGAAATCGGTCACGGACGAAGGCACGAGAAACCCGCATGCAGGGGCATGGATCGTCACTGCACCACCGAAGTTTGCACCCCACATGTACCACGTCGTGTCCATTCTGGATCGCGTCTACGAGGCTTTTCCTGAGGCGTACCCCCACGCCAAGCAGAAGACGAATTTCTACCGCGATGTCTATCCGGTGTTTGCCAAGGCGGTGAACTACGGCTGGGTGAGCGCCCAAGCCGCGGGCGTCACGCCCGAAACCAAGGACGCCGCTCATGGCCCGAAGCAGCCGGGCAACTTGCTCGGCCCTCAGTACATGTCGGCTTTCACCGATCCATCAGAAAAAAGCAAGCCGATGAGACACTTTGTCTATGATCTGATGCGTCATGCGCCCGGAAAGCGCGGACGGCTGGTTGATTCGTTGCTGCCTGCCCCCCCGCAGCGGCCAACCAGCTGGAAGAACGAAGAGTTCAATCGCGACGAGGAAGCCAACAAGATGCCTTTGCTGTGGGGCTCGGGGGGCAAGCCGGAGCAGAATAAGCAACTGGGCAATCATCTCCCGGACGAATTCCTGAGCCTGACCGACTGGCAGTTAAATCATCTGAAGGAATGGGCAGACGGAAACTTTGAGGTCGGAGTTCCGCAAAAGCCCGTCTCATTGGAGCAGTTGCCGTTGACCGAGCAGCCGCATGCCCTCGACAGCTCGGCGCTCGAACCGACCATCGGTGGTGGCTTCCACCCGGGTATCGAATTTCCTTACTTGATCATCTATCGGGAGAATTTTGCCGAGGCGTTTCGCGTGAATAAAGACATTGAGCCTGGCGCGGTTGCTGCCTATATGTCGAGCCCGTGGCAAGGCGACTTCTGGTCGTGCAACGTGGCATGGTGGCCGACACAACGGCCAGATATCGTTTTCGAGTACGATAAAAAGAACCAGACCAGAACCTATAAGGAGTGGTTCCGCGGATACGATGCTAAGGGCGAACCGCTATCATCCACCGATGGTTACGACCAGATGGTCTATGCTTGGTCGAAACTGGGGATGGTGCTCCCGATCAAGACCGAGGGCGGCGGTTTCTTGAAAGACAACGGTGAGATCGTGTTCGTCGAACAAGAGCGTAATCCGGCACTGAACCGGCCGCCCGCCAAAGGAAAATAATTCGTGCCATCGACCCGACCCGACCCGGCCGATACAACATGGGACGTTGTAATCGTCGGTGCCGGACCGGCGGGAGCCGCAACCGCGATCACGCTGGCCAAGTACGGCCAGCGTGTGCTGTTAGTGGAGGAGCGGGTCTCCCCTAGCTTCAAGCTGGGTGAATCGCTGCCGCCGACCTCTATCGGTCTGGTCAAACACTTCCTGGGTGACCCTGAAGGTCCAGAACAGCAACTTCCAGGCCTTTTCAGAACGGCTGGCAACGTTTCGCTATGGGCGACCGAGGAGGCCGATGTCGCGGACTTCTTCTTCACGTCGACCGGCTTCGGCCTGTGTGTCGAACGATTGGCTTTCGATGAGGCCCTGCGGTCGAATGCGGTTGCAGCCGGCGCAACCTTGCTCAAGGGTGTCCGCTTCCAATCCTGTGCGCGTATCGCTGACCGTTCTTTCAATTGGCAACTGACGCTAACCTCGGAAACGCGGACGCGGCAGTATCGCGCACGTTATCTGGTCGACTGTTCCGGTCGGCGGGCGGTCGTGGCCAGAACGCTCGGTGTCCAGACTGTCCACAACGACGACAGGTTGTTCGCCTACGCACAATGGTTTTCCCGCGTCGGCGACGATGATGACCGCTATACCCGGATTGAGGCCGCGCCACACGGCTGGTGGTATAGCAACCGCTTGCCAAGCACTGAAGGCAATGAAACCAAGCGATTGGTGGTTTTGCACACCGACAAGGACCTGCCGGCGGCGAGAATGGCTGCGTGCCGCCAAGGCTTCGATCAACTGCTGGACGACTCAACGCATATCGCGCCATTGCTCAAAGCTATGGGCTATCACCCTTGCGGGACAATCCGAGGCGCACCGGCCAACAGCCAGCGATTACGGGACTTCTGCGGTGACGCCTGGATGGCGGTGGGCGATGCGGCGCAAGCGTATGATCCGCTGTCCTCGCAAGGCATCGACAAGGCGCTCAGGACGGCCAGTTACGCCGGACACATGATCCATTACGCGCTGACAGACTGTCCGCAGGGCACGGCAGGATTGGACAGCCGCAATGCGTACGTTCATCAATACGATGAGCAACAGCACCAACTCTGGCAAGCGTACTTGTCGCAACGAGACTTCTACTATGGCATCCAGCCCCGCTGGTCTGATCAGACGTTCTGGCAACGTCGGCGGCAGTCGGCAAATGAAGCTGATCGGTAGCCTCCTGCCATCGAATCGCACCTTTCGCATTGTAAACCCATGCTCAAATGGCTTTCGGATCACCGGACCTCCCCGACAGGAGGCCGAAATCCTGTCTCTGTTCATCACAGGCGCTCTGACGGTGCCCCCCAACAATTATCCAGTTCGGAGTTCGTTCGAGCGGTTGGATTTGCCCGGATGGGCGGTCAGGATCAGCAATGCCTCATAGAAATACTACTGTCCTAAAGCCGCCGCGCCGGCCTTCGCTATTTGCTCATCATGTACTGGCGTATCAGTTGAGACGCCGATGGCGCCCACTACTTGACCGTCAGCGACAATAGGTACGCCGCCGCGCATGAGAACGAATCCGCGCGCCGTCGCTACCGCAGGTCGATTTCCATTTATGGCGTCCTCGAGTGCACCGCTTGGTCGTCGGAAGAGCGCTGCTGTACGTGCTTTCTCTGGAGCGAGATCAACGCCGGCTGGGAGCAGCGCGTGGTCCATGCGAACTTGGACGATGAGCCTCCCCGCACTATCTACAACCGCGATGACGCACGGCCAACCCTCGGCCTGTGCTGTCGCTTGTGCGGCAGCCACGACCCGTTGCGCCGCCTCCAAGGTAAGGACGGGCTCGGTCGGAAGAGTTGAGGCCACTGCAATTTGGGAGGACAGCAACAAGGGAACGGCAATTGTGGAAACGGCACGAGACACGATACTAATCATTTTGATGACTCTTCCGGTTAGATTGGCGAGACTGCATTGAGAGGCATCCCACCAGCAGTTTCAGCGCCCAAGCTTTTCGGTATATATTCTGGTTCCATCTTCCTTGTTCGAACAAAAGGATTGACGACCATCGCTCAGTCAATGCGTCTCCCAAGACGGATCTCGCGCAACTGGAAGGGGAGAAGCCTCAAGTGCGTCGAGCTCGTTTGAATTCGCCAATACTTACTCGGAAAGATGAAGCTACGAGACCGCTGGCTTGCCCTCGCCTATGTGTTATTGGCGCTATCGCCACCAGTGACGTCGTACGTCGCGCCCGTCACCATTCGCGCGTCGTCGGAAGCGAGGAAGACCGCGACAGGGGCCACGTCGTCAGGATCAATCCAAGGAATACCTAAAGGCGACTTGGCCACTAACTTCTTTATTGCCTGTTCCTCGAGTGTTTGCGTGCTCGCGGTGGACTTCAAGTCATCGACTGCTTGTGCGTAGCGCTGGCGGTGGCGGGTAAGGCTGGTGTCTATCAAACCCGGTATCAAGGCGTTTACCGTGATTTTGTGTTCCCCGAGCTCGAGGGCCGCCGACTTCATCAGGCCTATGATGCCCCACTTCGAAGCTGAATAGGCTGCTCCGTATTTGGTCCCGTGGCGGCCTTGCGTAGACGATGTCACAATGATTCTTCCTCCGCCGTTTCTCACCATATGTGGTGCAAAGGCACGAATGGCGTTCGCGGTGCCGGTCAGATTCACGTCGATCTGATCGTGCCAATCCTCATCCTCCCACTCAAGAATAGGCTTGAATGCTTGGATACCTGCGTTGGCAAATAAAATATCAATTCGTCCAAACGTAGCGATTGCTTGATCAGATGCTGCCCGCAAAGCTGATATGTCGCGCTGATCGAGTTGTGCGCAGCACCAGCTGGCCGCCAATGCTTCCACTAGGCGCCCCGTTTCGTGCAGTTCATCCAAAGTTGCCGGTTTGACCTCAAGGGTACGACTGACCGGACCGGCGATATCGATCCCCATAATGTCCGCGCCCTCGCGAGCGAACGCTATTGCCACGGCACGACCAATTCCCCGCGCGACGCCGGTGACTACGGCGACCTTACCGACCAAACGCTGCGAAGTTGACCTGTCTATTGGCAGTTGGACCGACATATCCGTTCTCCGTGCGTATCTCACTCAATACAGTCATTTCTGGAGCGATCTCGCCGATGTGGAACGCTAATCACTTAGATTGGAACGAACGCAACCGTGGCACAGCCTTGGTTCAGTCAAGTGTATGACAGGACTACCTGAAAGAGCCATCACGTTAGTTAGTGATGGCAAGGCGTCCGCTCAAGACCCCTCATCGCGGGAAACTAGGACCGTACGACGCGACCACTGGCACAATTGCGCCGTTGTGTAGTCAGCCTATACCAAGATCCGACGCTTCGCTGCGATCTTCGCAGGATCTGTGACGTCGAACATATCGCGAAGGTCTGCCAAAAATGCGCGGGCCTGTAAGCTATGAATCGCCCCGGGTTTCCCGGAGACTGTTTTGCTTGGGTCACGCCTCTATGACCTCAGGATTACCCACATCTTTGTTGGCGGAGCAGTGAATCTGCGCTTGTAAACGGTCGGCGTCGATGTTAACTTGCGTGGATTCTGTTCGCAGCGACAACTGAGATTGATCGACGAGAACGATACGGATGACTGGGCAAGTGCCGAATTCAGCGAGGCGAATCTGGGTGATGCGCGGCTGACGCAACGTCTTGTTGTGTTGGCTCGCCGTCTCGCGAGCAGTCCGCAAGTTTCTTTTCCACAATCGCTCAAACCAGCTGAGCTGAAGGGCGCGTACCGTTTCTTCCACAATGTGCAGGTCGATGCGAACGGGATACTCGCGCCGCATATTGCGCAAACGCTCGATCGCATGAGCGTGGTCCCGGTTGTGCTGGCGGTGCAGGATACGACCGAATTCAACCTGTCGCATCTGCACGCGACTGAGGGCCTGGGTTACGGTAGCGGGCGTCACGAGCGCGGTTTCATCATGCACAGCCTGCTGGCCGTGACCCCGGAGGGTCTGCCGCTGGGTGTGTTGGGCATGAAGACCTGGGTGCGCCCCGAAGAAGAGTTCGGCAAGAAGCCTCACCCGAATACACGCCGGATCGAAGAGAAGGAAAGTATCAGATGGCTCGAGGGAATTGAACATCTCGCGGCGCTCAAGGCACGTTGTGCACAGACCCGGTTTGTCTGTGTTGGGGACCGCGAGAGCGACCTGTACGAACTGTTTGCCGCCAAACGCCCCGCCGGGGTGGACTGGCTGATCCGCGCAGCACACAACCGCCGGGCCCGCCATCCGCAGGGCTACCTTTGGGAGGCCGTTCTGGCCACCGCACCTCTGGGCAAGACGCAGCTGTGCGTGCCTGCCAGAAGCAACCTCCCTCAACGCACAGCGCGCCTGACGTTGCGTTGTTCGACAGTACGATTGCGGCCCCCAAAGGCGCGTGCGAGCCGCCTGCCCGAGGTCGACATCTTTGCGATTCACGCAATCGAGGATAATCCCCCGCGCGGCGTTGAACCGCTTGAATGGATGCTGCTGAGTTCGGTGCCCACGACCTCGCTTGATGAGGTTCTCGAACGACTGGCCTGGTACGCGCGGCGCTGGACCATCGAGACGTGGCATCGCGTGCTCAAAAGCGGCTGCCATATCGAGGCGCGCCAGTTCGGTACCCTTGAACGGTTCGTGAGAGCCACCGCCCTGTTTGCTGTCATCGCCTGGCGCATCCTGTATGCCACACTGCTGGCGCGAACCGATACGGACCTGTGCTGCCAAGTATTGTTGCAACCGGTTGAATGGCAGGCGCTGTATTGCCACACCCACCGCACGACGCAGCTGCCAAAGGAGGTCCCGACACTGCAGCAGACCATATTGTGGATAGGCATGCTGGGCGGCTACCTGAATCGCAAACATGACCGGCCACCCGGACCAACCGTTATATGGCGCGGGTTCCTCCTCCTGCACGAGATCACGAAGATGTATCAGCTCTTCAGGCAAAGCGGATAACATGGCCACTCAACTTGTGGGTAATCCTGAGCTCTATGACGGACTCGGCAATTTGACGATAGTAAGCTGCTTCGGCTTCGGCAGGCGGGATGTTGCCGATCGGTCCGAGCAGGCGACGGTTGTTGAACCAGTCGACCCATTCGAGCGTCGCCAGTTCAACCGCCTGCAGACTACGCCACGGACCGCGTTTATGAATGAGCTCAGCCTTGTACAGAATCGTCTCGGCCAGCGCATTGTCGTACGAGTCCCCCACGCTGCCCACCGACAGCTCGATGCCGGCGTCCTTCAGGCGCTCCGTGTAGCGGATCGCACGCTGCGGTCGGAATGATGGATCAACCTGTCCTGCTGCCCGGGCTGGCGCGCGTAGAGCGCCTGCTCCAGCGCGTCCAGCACGAAGTCTGTGCGCGACGACGCCGACACGCGCCAGCCAACGATGTAACGGGCAAACACATTGATGATCAACGCGACATAGATGAAGCCCTGCCAGGTCGAGACACAGGTGAAATCCGACACCCACAGCGCGCCGGGCGCGCGCCGGTAGCAGTGCCGGGTCGGCCCGGCGCAACGCATGCGTGTAATACGTCGACGGAACGATCGGCAGCACCGGCAGATCGGCTCGACTCCGTGCAACGCGCGATGGTCGTCAATGAACGTGATCATGATTTCGATCGGCGGTCGAGCTCCGCCTGCGCGAAATACGCCGATGCCTTACGCAGGATTTCGTTGACCTGCCGCAGCTCCCGGTTCTCCCGTTCGAGTTCCCTGATCCGCTCCTGTTCCTGCGTTGTCGACCCTGGCCGCAGGCCACGATCACGCTCGGCCTGCCGCACCCAGTTGCGCAATGTTTCGCCCGAGCAGCCGAACTTCGCTGCAATCGACGCGATCACCTTCCATTGCGAACCGGGCTCGCCCCGATGCTCCAGAACCATCCGCACCGCGCGTTCGCGCACCTCCGGCGAATACTTCGGTGCCGCTTTCTTCTTTATATTGCTTTCTGGCTTTAAGCTGAACTTTAGACACTCGAACGCCGTCCTCGACTGCGCGTGAAGCGAGGTCGAGATGCAACGAACGAGACTGGAATCGCGATGAAACGTCCGGGCGAAGCCGCCGCAACGATATCAGCCCGTTCTGCAAGCGGCGGAACGCGCACGCGGCCAGCGGATTTTCTCGGACTTGCCGTGTCCCCGAAGGTAATCGGCAAGTCCGGTAAATTCCCGGCGCAGCCATTGCGCGACCAGACCGGCGGTGACCGGTTGGCCGAGCCGCCAGGGTGCAATCTGCTCCATCGGGAACGCGTCGGCGATCGCCAGACTGAGCAACTGCGTGAGCGTCCAGGCGCACGAGCGGATCTGCATCCACAGTTCGAGTACGGTGCGCGTCTGTTGCCAGAGGTTGTTCAGCCCCCACCAGCGCTTGAGGTTGTGGAACAGCGGTTCTATCCCCCAGCGGCGGGCGTACAGTTGCGTGACCGTTTCGGCATCCAGATCTGTTTCGGTGGCGAGCATCAGGCGCGCTCGTGCCCAGCACTGCCGCTTGTCGTCGTAGAACTGACACCACACGGCGCGAACCGGGGTGCCCTTGAGGAAACGCGCGAGCGACAGCGTCGAACGCAGACGAACGCGCTGCTCCTTGCCGTAGAGGCGCATCGTCAATTCCGTCGCGGGCAATGCTTCGATGTCCTGCGCACGCAGGCGATCGCCGTAGATTCGGGGCCGTCCGCGCCGGGGGCAATCGGGTATCGCGGGCGGCAGGAACAGCGCCGTGTCGATACGCGCCTGGCCGATGACGTGCATGTTCCGGCGCAACAGCGGCAGCACCAATCGGGCCCGCATGAACCACGAGTCGAACAGCAACCGGATGGGACGGTCGGTCACGCCAGAGAGCGCACGCACGAGCGCGAGCGCAATCTTGAGCTTGTTGCGATTGCCGGTCTGGGGAACCAGACGCGAGAGGATCGGAAGGACCCAGCCGACGCCGCCATTGCCCAGCACGCTCACGCCCAGCGTGACGATGCATTGGGCCCAGACGTACTTCGGCCGGTTGGTCTTGCCGCTGTGTTCGTGCCGCCACGCCACGCCCGGTGCCTTTTTCGAACATCGCATGTTCAGCGTGTCGTCGAGCACCAGGGTCAGCACATCGTTGGGCAACACGGTGATCACCAGCCGCAGCAGTGCGCGGGCAAGCCGCACGGTGCGCAGGTTGCCGCGTTGCAGGAGCTTGTAGTACGTTGTCCAGTGACGGGAGCCGCCGCTGGCCGTGATGGCTCTCGTGACCCAGCCCTCGGGCGAGATCATGCAGCCGCACAGCAGCTCGATGAAGCATGCGCGGGAGCGAAGCGGCACGGCGGTGAGCAGGACGTTGATCCATTCGTGCAGGTAAAAGCGTATGCGTTCGGACAGGGACATGAGCAACCGGTGAGGAATCGAAAACGATCCTCATTGGCCGCCGCGTTGCTTGCGCCAAAACCTCGCGCAAGCAACGCGGCGGCCTCACGATTGTTCACTCATGTCAAGCGTTTCGCGTATTCATTTCGTGTTCGAAACCCTGTTCGGCGTCCCTCTCTTGGGGTGTCGAATGTCTAAAGTTCAGGCTTTAAGATTTCCACGGCTCCATTCTGGTAAGAAGCCCTTATGACGGAGAAGCTGGCTGCACCGGATATCCAAGATCCGTAAGGCGTTTTAAACACAGCGTTTTAAATAATGCAGCATAGTCTTCGCAGCACCTCGTTTGGTCTCTTCCACTGCCGGAAGCAGGCGTCGACCGCCAAAATGACTTCGGCGAGCGTGGCGAAGTACCGGTTATGTAGCGACAGGCGCCATGTCAGCTTCCGTACGCGTTCGATCGGCGCCAGTTGCGGGCTGTATGGCGGGATGAACAACAACGTCAGGTGGCACCTGTACTTTCGCAGTAACGGCTTGAGCAGGATGGCATGGTGGTACCTGGCGTTGTCCAGCACGACGACGATGCGCTTGCCGCGACGTCGATGGCGCAGTAGCTGGCGCAGAAAGGACGCAAACAGACAGGGCACACCTGCCAGACGAAGCGGCCAGTGCTCAAGCTGACGGCGCCAAAGCACGCCACCGATTTGCGCGTCGGCGCATGCAGCAGCACCGGATCGTGGATCTCCGGCGCAACCCACATGCGACAGCGCGATCCGTGTTGCTGGAAATGGCATTCGTCCAGGCTCCATAGCTCAATGTCTTCGCACCTTGCCAGCGGGCGCAGTTTTTTTTACCGCCGCAACGCGGACAGGATCAGACTGCGCAACCTGCGGGCGCGGCTTGCGCAGCCGAAAACCCATCTGGCGAAACAGCCGCTGGCACTGCCGCACACCGAGCTTGATGCCGTAGCGCTTACGCAAGTGCTCCGACAGAACGGGCCCATCCCACAGGCCCGCTTCAAATCCGAAGTCGCGCGGTGTCCTCCGCAGATCCGCCTCAATGCGAGGCCATTGCGATTCGTCCAACGCACGCGGACGTCCGGGCCGTTCGCCTTCTCGCAATCCGTCGAAACCGCCCTGCTCGAAGCGTCGGACCCATCGCTGGACTGTCGTGGCGGCCTGACCCAGAAAACTGACCCACTTCGGTGCACGAGTACCCGTTACTGACCAGCAGCACTCCGTGCAGCCGATGGTCATATCGCGACTCCTCACTCCGCTCGATTTCCTGCCGAATCGCCAGTTGCATGATTTCCGCATCTGCAATTTCCAGCTTGCGCATGGTCGTCTCTCAAAAGAATGACCATGCAATCATACATGCTGCAATATTTATGTCGCCGTGTTTAGCAATCGCTTAACGGTGCTCTGCAAATAGAGCGCGAGCATCGTACGGTGATGG
>NZ_FNTG01000003.1 GCF_900104795.1 Burkholderia sp. WP9 | reverse complement strand
CTTCGGAGAAAACCGACCGGCCGGAACGGGTTGAGGGATAGGGGTAGGAAACGGCGATCGCCGTCCCCTCCCTCCGAACCCGTGTGCAGTTTCCCGCGACGGGCTCTCCAGTTAGTTGTTTCCACATCGGGATTGGCGCGCCAATCGAAGGGCCTCGGACATCGTGAACAGCCCAAGATTAGCGAAGAAGGTGTTTGCCCATTGTGTGTGATCGCGAAGGCATCGGCTCTGACCCGGACGATGAAGCTGTCGGCGCAGGATCGCTCGCAGACGGCGACGAACAAAGCCGTCGACGGACGAGAAGGTGTAGCGGATTTCCTCACGGGCTATCAGCCCCCCCGTCGATGATTGTTAACAGGCCCTAGCACGACCGCAGTCGCCTTGCCTGCCGCCGGGCAGATGGCGTCCGGAGTCTTATTTCTTGCTGAGCACTTCAACAATCTCTTGCCACTCCTGCACGATCGTGTGCAAATTCTGCTCCCGCTGCCCGTCTTCAAGGTCGGTGTGACCCGCCTGCTCCAGTTCCATAATGGCGCGAAGCAGGGCGCTACGGGCTAGCGGGAATAGCGCCGCCGCCTGGGCGGCAGTTATTACGATGGCCATTCTTGGTTCCTCAAAATCTGATTGCACGAAAAATAGCACAAGAAAGCGGGCTTCCATAGTCGCCGGGATCGGCTAGCCACTCTGCCAGTCCCGTGGCCGTGTTTCTGGATTGCCTTCCGGTCTGGGGTTCTAAGCCGGAATCCGGGAAAATTCCATCACCCCACTTGCGCGATCGACTCAACGAATACGCCGTGCTCGGGGACGCTGTCGATGCGTCAGCCCGTGTTCAGGGGATTAGTCCCGCTTGGGGTTCAGCCTGGGATGGACGCTACCGGCAGGAACAGCGTGAGCGGTTCATCGGTAAGCGGCTCGAAGCCATACTTCTTGTAGAAGCAGGCGGCGTCATCGTCGATGGCGTCAACAACAACGCATTGAACGCCGGCGGTTTCAGCCGTGCTGCCTGCTGCGATGTCCGCTGACAGGACCGGCGCCGGCCGCCATTCCGAGTTCAGCACGTTCCAGGATGAAGGTGAGCGCTTGCAAGAGCCGCAAACGCCCGGTCTGGCCGGAAAAGAGCCCACAGCAAACCGGGCAAAAACTGGTGCTCAACGTGCCGAACTCGGAAAACCAGAAAAGGACCTTTAGAGCGGCTGACCTCTCGATGGCCTCGCCTAGTGTGGGCGAGGGTCCAACAGGGCCGCCACGGCCCAGATAACCGGCGACGCAGGCTTTGGCGAAGGAAGGAAACCGCCCCGGTTTCTGCAAGCTGCTTTTTAAAACGCTGGATGACCGATGCTGTATGCGCGCCCACGCATGGAAGCGGTGAATATTCCACCGCTTTTGAGTCGTGCCCGGCCGTTAGGCCGGGCTTGCTGCATCGAGGTGGCCGAGAACGTTGCCCAGAGTGTGGGCGGTGATGGCTGATTGGGTGTGTGCGCCGACCGGCTGCAGCGGCAGGGTTGCGCAGCCAACGAGCAGCGAGGTCGATGTGGCGAGAATGATGATACGGGTCATGACAGGGGCCTTTGGGGCTGTTGTGATGAACCGTATAGCGATTAATTTATTGCAGTCCTTGGATGACCCACCCGGCGCGTTTTTGCGCCGTCCAGGCTCTTCATAGGGTGTTGTTCGTGAGGGGTTTGTTCACGCGCCGATAGCGCACAAAGTCTCTCCTCTGTTACATCGCCTGGAAAGCCCTCCCGTATGCCCGCAACCGCGTTGAGTGTCCGAAATCCGCATCGGAGCTGCCATGCTCGATGGTGGACACGAGTCCGTAGCCGCAGGGCGCATTGACTCATCAGAAATGCAACGCGCGCTGACCCGTTGCCTCACGTAGTTTGCTACCCGCCGGATTGTCCGGCGGGAGCGACACGAGGTGACGAGGCACATCAGCATGACGACACGCAAGGAGTTGGTCGCAGCATTGCAATTGCGGTATAGAAGCGCAACGTTCGGTGATCGGATCAGGATTCTCGACGAGTTCGTAGCTCTGACCGGATATCACCGCAGGCACGCCATCCGGCTGCTGCGGGAGCAGCCCAGCGGGGCAAAGGGGACGCGCGAGCGCAACCGGTTAAGCACCTCGCGAAGGCCGTAGGCCTCAGGTTTTTATTATCGGTGCCGTTAGCCAGAGGTCGACACTCAGAACCTGTGCAAAAATGGTCCGACAGCATACCCACTACGATAATCTGCGAGTAGCTCGTAGTGCGCCGCCAGAAGTCATCAGGGCCGCGTATAAGGCGCTGAGTCAGCGCTACCATCCAGACAAGAACAGCAGCGCGGATGCGACGAGGATCATGAAGATCCTCAACGAAGCGTATGCTGTGCTGGGGGACGCGGAGAGTCGCCGCCGCTATGATGAAACTCTCTCTGCGGAAGCTGCCGAACCTGCTCGGGAAACAGCGAACGAGACCCCGAGGGCCGAGACCAGCGATTTCCAAAAATTCAATACAAGAGATTCCGAGTGGGTCTACACCCGCAAAGGCTTCGAACCTGGGCGCGCGGGTGCGGCGCCAAAGCTGCGGCATGGCTGGATGTGGGCAGGTGGCATCCTCCTGGTCGTTGTGGTTCGACTGCTAACGGGCGGTAACGGGCACGCAGACAACTCCGCCCCCGCGGCGACGCCCGACGCTACCGGCGCGAGTTCTGACACAGTGAGTCAAGCCGGAGTGCCAACTTCGGGCGACCACCTAGGCAATGCGGTGTCCCCGCTCGTCAGGAGCGGGACCATCAATTCGTCCACGACTTCGGCAGGCGCTTCCGAATCGCCTCCGACTCCGTCCGGTCTCACGTCGACGACGCAAGCCCACGAGCAATTGAATGCGCAGGGTGCGCCCCTGGGCGAAACTGAACACGTGGCGCCTTCCGCGCAGTCTCCTGGCCCTGCAAGTGCTGCGTTGGCAACCGATGACGGAACGTCCCCGAAAGACGCTGGTGCCGCGGAGTTGGCTGCTCGCTGGGCTCAAGCCTCCGTCCAGGCGCAGGCGGATATCGACATGGCGTACGCATCCGCGGTGCGATCTCTGCCTGCGGTCAGCGCGACCTGTCCGGACTCGGTTGTGCTTAGGCAGACGCCTCGTACGGCTGGTCCGTTCAAACCAGTCATCGTTCTTTTGAGCCAGCGGTGCGGATATGCAATCAGCTACTGGCCAGATACCGACGAGCAACAAGCGTCGTTCGAACGATCGGAAATTGACGGTTGGGCGGGCTATTGCTCCCTTCCGATGGGCACAAAGACAGTTTGCACCCGAAATGGTCAAACATGACCCCGTCGCCAAAATCCCTCTGTTCGACGGGCAGCCCGCTCGCTCCCGTCGTTTATTTGCGCGCGCAACGGTTAAGAAAGCTGGCGTAAGTGCCGATATCAGGCTGCATGCTCAGAAAATCCCAGAATCGGTACGTCAGGATCATTCTGAATTACATAACAATAACGCCTCCGGGAAGTGCCGGAGGATTGCTCCAAAATCAACGTCAACGGGTAGTAACAAATGGGTGCATTTGAAGGAGCGGTCGATTTTGCCTGTAAGCATTCTGACATCCAGTCCGTGCTCTTCAACTGGCTGAAGGGCATCGCAGCAACCGATGAGGACCGCAAGAAGATACAGATTGCCGGGACACGATTCGTGTTGGTGCCTGTCGTTCAGATCAGTGCGGCCTACAACATCCGATTCTGGGTCGATGTTGGTACGGTCGATCAGGGACGCTTCATCGCGGACAAGAACAATCACGCCATCGCCTTGTCGCACTATCAGCGACTTTCGGACACCGACAAGAGACGTACGTCGGAGCCAAAGGCACCTCAAGAAAAACACTACGTCACCTATGACCAATCTAATGATCACCATCAGGGCGACCATGTGACCGCACTCCAGTTGGTCTACACACAGGCGGCGGCCACTCTGGGGGAGAACAATCTGGGCTGGATCCAGAAACTCATCAAGAAGCGGCCCGACACTCGGACTGCCACCTCCTCGCCGCAATCGATCGAAGCCAAACTGGCCGATGCGGGCGTGACGGTCTCGACCTTTGAGCATCCACCACTTAACCCCATCTTCGCGTCGGTGGCGAAACACATTGACGAAAAGTTAGAGAAGGAAATCAAGAAGAAACATCTGTCCGGTATCTCCTACTGGCAGAACCTGAGATGGGAGACAATTGATGAGGATAACTGCCGATTCGCCGTTGAAAGACAGCTCCTCCTACCGTTTGTACTCGTCGAATATACGCGCAATGGCAAGACCTACTCATGCGTCGTGGACGGAGCGTATCCTGGGCGGATGACCGGTCAGAAGCCCTGGCGAACCCCTTCCGAGCTATACGCGAGTCTCAAGCGGCTTTTTTCCAGAAAGAAGGCAGACGGCGCCACGGCGAATGAATCGTCGTCAGAGCCAATGGACGATGATTTCCAGGAGGTACGTCCAGGCGGCGACGATGCTCCCGGCAAACGCCGTGTTGGCCCGTGGCGATCGCTGCTCGCGCCATTTTTGAGTTTCATCGGCATTTTTGTGTTCGGCCTGATCGAGGTGGCGATGTCACTCTCCAGTACCGTCGTAGGTGCGACCGTCTTCTTTGGAACCTCTGCAATCGTCGTCTGGACGCCGATACGCTTCGTGCGTGCATACAAGCATCGCCGTCAGTCGATGGCGGCGGGGTAGCTTATCCCGTCCGATTTTCTATTGAAAGCGGCCATCAGCAGACTCGAGCCGGATTTCCGTTCCAGTCCCTGCCTGTCGGTGATCGGCGGCACGCGACCCACTTCTACCGCCTGACGACCAGTTTGACCGGCCGGAGCTTGCCGTAAAGCAGACCGTTAGCAATTGTTCCCGTGCCATGGCCGCATGCTTCGACGCGATTGACGCGGTATCTGCCATCGGTGTTCGAAACGAGCTGAACGCTGTTCGCGGTGCATTGCTGCGGCTTCACGCTGCCGCCACCGCCACACATGACGGGGCGGCTAGGACCAGGATGAATGGATCAGCTACGGCGTCTTGTAAGCAGGTCTGCCACCCCAGCACGAATGGCAATTTTCAGGATGTATCCGCGAGTGTAGTCGACGCCGACCCGCTGACGAATCACGGTGCGCAATCGCGCGTTTGTCCAGTTATCAGCGTCGATGCCGTGTGCTCGCGGCAGCTCCTTCAGCGTAGCGGCAAGGTGCATCTGCGTGCCAGCCTGAACGCCGCTTGTGGCGCAGCCAGTGAGCAGAAGGACCACTGCCGGAAGCATCGGCCAGCATTTGTTTGCATCCTTCATTTCTCGTCTCCTTCCGAATGAAGCAACGCGTATTGCGCATGGCGTATTCCGGCCGCAGTCCTTCGGTTTCGTCGCTCGACGGGGACGCATCGCGGCAATGCCACACTTGACCGCTGCGTCACCACGGCGACTTTAAGGTCGGCAGTATGGTCAAAAATAAGTGTCAATTGTCACTTGTCACTGAAGACGAGAACCGATATTGTGTGCTGATGACCCATCCTGACTTTTCTCATCCGGGCGAGCTGGTGCGCCAGCAGTGTCTGGAGCGCTTCGAGCTAAGTGTTACCGAGGGTGCGCGCGTGCTCGGCGTGAGCCGGCAGGCGCTGACGAACCTGCTCACCGGTAAGGCCGGCATTTCGCCCGAAATGGCGTTACGGCTCGATCTGGCATTCGGTGGCGGGGCGGAAACCTGGTTGCAGCGGCAGCTGCTTCACGACCTTGCGCAGGCGCGTAAGCGGCTGGCACAGCTGGATGTAATGCCAATCGCGTCCGAGCGGCAGCCGGCGCTCTTCTAGTTCGTCAAAGGACAGGGAGGGGCGTCTTTCTCTTCGTTATAAAAATAAGGAGTACGACATGACGTTACCACCGAGACTGACTGATGATCACGTGAACGGGCTGTTCGACGCGGGCCGGAAGCCTGAGGATGTCGTGATGCCGTGCGAGCAGTGCGGGGCAATGCCCGCCGTGAAGGTGAATCTGATCGGGGAGGAAAGCGGTTGTGTGCCGCGTGCAATCGCGACTATTACGCCGATAACTGGGAGATCTGGGCCGGCTGAAGCCGGTCGACCTGAGAGTGACGGAGGAACGCGAAACCGTCAGTGTTGGGATGCACCGGGTTTGTTGCTGCTTCCAACTGCCATGATGTCATCGCGGCGGCGCTTCCTCTTCGACCCCATTGTAGGGCGGATTATTTTTAGTTACGGGCGCGGTCGATGTAACGGTTAAATGCAACCTCGTCGTCGTAAAAAGACTTGGACAGCGTGTCGTCGGCCCAGTCAGTCAGGCGCTCGATCACCGCACGCCTGGACAGGCCAAAGTGCGCGACCAGCCGCTCCAGCGCGAAAATCCGGGTGCCATTCATTGTCAGGTGCAGGCGCCGCTCGCCAGAAGCGGCGTCCTCCGGGCGCGGAATCCGTCCGAGGACCGGCCGCCACGTCCGAAGAAGGACGGGTCGATGGCGTTGCCCGTGACACCGCCTCAAGCCCGCGCCGTGCCCGCGCCAGTTCGTCACGCAGCCTGATGGGGTTGACCACCTCTATTTTACGTTATTAGTAACGTAAAAATTTCATATTTCGTTACTATAACGTAAAATGAGTACAAGCTGCCTTGTACAGGACTTATCCGTCAGGCAGGAGATGGGGCGTGACAGGTCAGGTTAGGCTTTGCCTCAGATAGACGTTTGACCATCTACCGACATGACTGTATAGTGTAGCTATACGCTATACATGGCTTGAAGCGCCAAAACTGAAAACTGATCGCTAAAAAAACTGAACGACTGACGCTAAAAACTGACCTCGAAAACTGAACGCAAACATGAAGGAGTGAAAGATATGGACATCAACAGTTATCGGGAGGCCCATGATCAAATCATGGCGGCACAAGGGGCTCGAGGAGTTCTTCGCAAGCGGAAGTAAGGCTGGGATCAGGCCAGACCATGCATCCAGATTAAAACGTCAGTTGGCCCGGCTCGATGTGGCTCAGTCACCGCAGGATATGAATGTGCCGGGTTGGAAATGCCACCCCCTTGAGGGGCGCCTAGCGGACCATTATGCGGTCACGGTAAATGGAAACTGGCGAATAACCTTCAGGTTCGAAGGTACTGACGCCGTCTTGGTGGACTACCAGGACTACCACTGAGGTTCAGTGAATGACCCAAATGTTTAACCCGCCTCACCCGGGTGAAACGCTCCGGGAGGATGTCCTTCCGGAGCTTGGTTTGACGGTGACTGAGGCAGCATCCCAACTTGGCGTTTCACGTGTGGCGTTATCGCGCGTGTTGAACGAGCACGCCGGCATATCCCCCGAAATGGCTCTTCGTCTCGAAGGGTGGATCGGGGTGGAGAATGGCGGCCGCGCTGACTTGTGGCTGGCCCAACAAACAGCGTATGACCTATGGCAAGCGCGCTCCCGAGGGGCGCCCAAGGTCCAGCGCGCGCGCGCCTGCACTTGATCCTCTGCTGAAAAGAAAAGGGCGCTTCGGTGCCCTTTTTTCAGCAGAGGCCGCACCGAAGGCGGCCATCGGTACAAGTGCTGGGACTGGATGTTGCTGTCCCCAAGTCATTAAGGGAGAGAACATCATGATCAGGCTATTTATCGCATCGGCTTTGGCGGCCGGCCTTGCTGGCTGTGTCGTTGCCCCGGCGCCCGGTTACGGTTACGAGCCCGCCCCTGCATACGGCTACGGGCCTGGCTACTATGCAGCACCGTCCGTCGACGTAGGCATTGGCTTTGGCGGTGGCTGGGGAGACGACGGTGGCCATGGTGGCCATGGTGGTGGGCACGGCGGCGGTGGGCATGGAAGGTAATCGGCAGGTGGCGCTCTCGTTGTCGATTTGACAGTTGCCGGGTGACAACTCAGGCGGCCGGCGCCGAAACCTCGATGTGATCGGGGCAGATGTCACGCCCGTAGACGGTCTGCTCGACGTCTTTTCGGCGACTCACAGTCGGCAATGCGGCCGGTCTTCTCGCCTGTTGGCATGTCTGTCTGTCTGTCAAAGCCATTCTGAAATGTCCGCTTTCCGGCTAAGTTCAAATGTCCGGGTTTAAGGTATCTGTCTCTAGTGCCTTTAGTCTCACACCACTTGCTCACCTTGCGCGGCTCGCGCCACGTCAGAACGAGATCAAGATTCTCGTCAGCCCTGAGCGGCCGGTGAGCATCAAACCCGCTCTTTGGCGGCTTCGCGAAGCGTGCGTTGTAATTTGCCATGAAGGCAGACGCATACGCATTGGCCCCGGCAGCCGTGCTGATGCCACGCAACCGCAATTCTTTTACAAGCCGGTCCTGCAACGTCAGGTGTGCCCGTTCGACGCGCCCCTTGGCGGGGCTACTGTTCGCGCAGAACGTGTCGATGTTCAGCTCGTACATCGCCCGGCCGAAATGGGTCACGCTGTTGCCATCCCTGTTCGCACCGGTCCTGCGAAACACGCTGTACTTGTCGCTGTTGTCACCTTTCGGCGTAATGGCGCCGGGCATTTTCGCCGTAATGACGCCACTGGAAACGGGCAATTCGAGGGCTCGAACGGGGATCAAGGTTGCTTGATTTTGCCTCCTTTTGCAAGCTCGGTTCTGAGTGTTTCGACGCCCGGTTTGAGTCCGCGATAGCTCTCGCCGTCGAGGACGATTTTGTGAGCGCCATGACGCAAGCGGTCGAGGGTTGCAGCGCCGATCATCTTGTTACCTGGGAATGCTTCCCCCCATTCTGGGAAGTCCAAATTCGACGTTAAAATCGTTGCTGCGCGCTCATAACGCTCGGCGATCAGGTCGTGGAAGTCTTCATCGTCTGGCGAACGCAGTGGCTTAAGACCAAAGTCGTCAATGATCAGAAGTGGAAGCTTGGCGAGATACTGGAAACGACGGTCGTAAGTGCCCACGGCTGCCGCGCTGCGCAGGCTTGCTAATAATTGGCTTTGTGTTGAGAACAGCACATCGTGTCCTTGCCGAGCTGCAGCGTGTCCCAGGGCTTGCGCAAGATGGCTTTTCCCCGTTCCGCAAGGCCCGGCAATCAGGACCGCCACCTTCTCGTCAATAAATCGGCACGTGGCGAGATCATGGATAGCGGATCGATTCAGCCCTGGTAGCCGGTCGAAGTCGAATCCTTCGAGCGTCTTCTGGCTACGGAAGTTGGCGCGTCGCATGCGCAGGCTGAGCTTCTTGTTATCGCGCCGGGCTACTTCGTCGTGAATGAGCAGCGAAAGGAATTCGGTGAAGGCGAGCTTGCGATCGATGGCCTCGCGGTTTCGCGCTTCCAGCGAATCGAGGATGCCGGACAAGCGCAACTGCTTAAGCAGTGGAGTCAATTCAGGAATGGGATGCATGGCCGGCCTTATTGGAGAATGGTTTGTGTGTTGCGGCAGAAACGGCCGCCTTCGGTGTAGGTGCTCGCCAGCGCATCAAAGGCGTTTAACAGCGTCAGCTGATCCAATCCCTTTTGCAGAATGGTTTTAACGGCCGTGTAGTGCGGCGTGCCGTAGTGGTTGGCGCGCGAGCAGGCAGCTTCAAGGCGGACTGCTCCGTATTTCTGTTTGAGCCGCAAAACGCCTTGCACCGAGCGCATCTTGATTAAGACTTTGTCGCCGAAGAGCGCCTGAACCAGGGCATAGCAGGCAGGCCCGATCTGCTCAGCAGCTGCCAAACACCACTGGGTGTCCTGCAGTTGCCACGCCTGGGCAGCGGATGGCAGATGATCGTCTACCGTGCGACGGCCGCCTGCGCGAGTAAGGCGGGCGTGGGCTGCGACCGATTCCTGCCCGCGATACAGCGTCACCATGGTGTCGGTCGCCTTGAGCCACAGTTCCTGGCCGACCAGCCTATACGGGACCGAGTAAAAACTCTGCTCGAACTGGACATGAGCATCGCGGTGCACCTTGGCCTTCGCCCACACGGCAAGCTCCGGCAGCACGTCCGGCAAGCTGATCAGCAGGCTTCGTTCAACTTCCGCGAAGCGCTTGAGCGGCATGTCGCGAGTCGTACCGTGAATGCGGTTGCCGGCTTCGTTCATCACCCACGCGTGTACCTGGCGATTGGCGTCAGCCACGCCACGAAACTCGCGTAAGGGCAAGAAGCCTCGCTTCACAAATTTGACGCCCGATTCCACGATTCCCTTATCGTAAGTCAGCAACTGCTTGTCATGACGACAATCGCGCAGTTGTAACGCTCAAGATCACTCATCCGTTCCATCCTCAGCGCGGGGCGCACGTCGACGTGGTTACGCGCCGACAGAACTGGGGTGAGGACCGTGTGATGTTTTACGACGCCAACGGCCGGCTGGCGTCGATGCTGGCGTCCTGGACCAATGTCGACGAGCCGGACGCTTTCGCCCAGGCGGCCGCGGGCCGCTCCTGGTTTCGTACTGACGATCTGCGCCGATTGCGCGCGTTGATCGACGATCTGATGCCGGGAGCTGCGAACCATGTCAAATAAATTATGCCGTGAGTGTAAATTTAACTATGCCGCGACACGTTTCAATCGGTGCCATGACGTGCGGCATAATTCGCCGGAAAACGGTGATATACGTCATCCCCAGCACATCGTTTGTCTTGACGTTTCTATATATACGGCGTATTTTAATTTACATAACATCCAGTGTGAACAACGCTTTGAAGAAACCCGATCCGAAGCTCGAACGCCTGAATCGTCTTGGCGTGCGCAATCCTCATCCAGAACGCGTTCGCGCGCCGTGGTTTCACTCCGGCGACTTCTTCGATGCGAACGATCTCATTCAGGTCAAATACGAGATGCTCCGCCACGTCCACGTCGATGGCGCATCCAAGGCCGAAGCCGCAGCGCTGTTTGGGGTGTCTCGCCCGACCTTCTATCAGGCGGAGGAGGCGTTCGCGCGCGATGGATTACCCGGGCTCATGCCGAAGCAGCGCGGACCGAAAGGCGCGCACAAGCTCAGCACCAATGTGATGGTCTTCATCGAGAAGCGCATCGAAGGCGTTGGACCAGTTCACGCTCGTGCATTGGCCGGGCAACTCGAAACCGAACTCGGCATCTCTGTTCATCCCCGCAGCATCGAACGCGCAATAGCGCGCAAAAAAAAACCGTAAATCCCGCACTCGCTGGCGCATCCCCGGCGCGAGCGACAATCGCCGCGTACGAGGCGTTACGCACCGCTGTGATCGACGGTGCGCCTCGTCCAGAGGGCGTTGCAGCATTGCGTTACCACGGCATGCTGCACGGCCTTCCCATGCTCGCTGAAACGGCGGCGACCCAAAGCACTCCCGCTCCTGGACACGAACCCATCGCGTATCCACTACAGGCGGATGGCGAGTTTGTTCGCCTGTTAGCCAGTCTCGTGCTGCACACTCATTCGGAGCTCGTCCATGTCTACTGATCGATACCAGAAAGTCACGGCTGACCATCTGCAGCGCGACGCCTTTCTATACGTGCGGCAATCTTCGCTACGACAGGTATTCGAGAACACTGAAAGCACCAAGCGCCAGTACGCGCTGCGCGACCGTGCTGTCGCGCTAGGCTGGCCGATCGAGCGCGTTCATGTCATCGATTGCGACCTTGGTTTGTCAGGAGCCAGCGCGCAGCAGCGCGACGGCTTCCAGAAATTGGTGTCGGAGGTTGCTATCGGCCACGCTGGAATCGTACTCGGGCTGGAAGTATCCCGTCTCGCACGCAACAACGCAGACTGGCACCGTCTGATCGAGCTCGCAGCGCTGACCCGCACACTCATTCTCGACGAAGACGGTGTCTATGATCCGGCTTACTTCAATGACCGTCTTCTCCTTGGCCTGAAGGGCACCATGAGCGAAGCGGAGCTGCATGTACTTAAGGCGAGACTGCAGGGTGGCATCCGCAACAAGGCGAGGCGCGGTGAGCTCGAAATGCCGCTGCCCATCGGCTTGGTCTACCACCCCAATGGATCGGCTGTGCTGGACCCCGATAAGCGTAAGCGGTGAATTTAGCACGCCGAATCGAGAATCATTTGCAAGTGACGGCCGAGCGTAGCCGCACCTCGGCGGTTAAAATCAACCGGCGATGTCTGCATCGGGGTGATGGGAGCGCGCGCAGTCATGATGACCGGCGCGCGTTCGGTGCGTCAGCCGGTCTGTGCCTTGGCCTGTTGTTGCCGCGCATAATTGAACGGCAGCAGGTCGGTCACGTCGGCATCCGGCGCACGCTGCGGCAGCTCCGTGAGTACATGCAGCAGATAGTCGTACGGCTCGACGCCGCAGGCCCGGCATGTGAGGACCAGGCTGTAGATCGTGGCGCTGGCCTTTGCGCCATCAACTGTGTCGCTGAACAGCCACGATTTTCTTGAAGTAGCAAACGGCCTGATATCGCGCTCGATCACGTTGTTATCGATTGCGGCGCAACCGTCAGTGACGTAGCGGCTGAGATATTCCCATTGGTTGCGCGTGTAGGCAATCGCCTTGCCGAGCAGGCTCTGGGGCGCCACCTTCGGCGCCAGTTCATCGAGCCATGCCTTGAAGGACTCAAGCAGCGGCACACTGTGCTTTTGCCGCAGGTCGTACGTGTAGTCGGCTCGCGTCAGGCCAGTAGGCAGATCGCCTTTGGCCAGCGCCTCGACACGGTACAGGGCCTGGAAGTACTCAAGCGCCTTCGCCACGCGAGCGTTCGGCATCTTCTGCTTGCCGGAGTCCGTCTTTTTCGCGGCGGCCTTGTCCGCCTTGACGAACAGCCTGCGGGCGTGAGCCATGCAGCCGAAGTGCTTTGCCTTTTTCAAGGTGCGCCAGGCGCTGTAGCCGTCGCTCATCAGCATGCCGCTGTAGTCGCCGAGGAACTTCTTCGGATGCTCCTGGCCACGCCCCGGCTGGTACTCGAACAGCACCACGGGCTCGGCGCAGTCCTGGGCGCTGCGGTAGCACCACATGTAACTCTTGCTCTGCGCGGATCTGCCGGGTTCCTTGAGTACCTGAACCGTCGTTTCATCGCCGTGGATCAGCGGCTGCAACAGCAACGTTTTATGCAGCGCATCATACAGGCGGCTGTAGTGCAGTTCGCTGGGGCGAATGATCCAGTGGGCGAGCGTGCCGCGACTCACCGGGATCTGCCAGCGCGCGAGTGCCTCCTGCATCCGGTACAGCGGCATGCCGTCGACGTACTTCGCGCTCGCGACCGTCGCGATCACCGATGCGTCCGCATGGCTGCCCGGGATCGGCTGAACCGGCATCGGCGCAAGCACGACCGGGGTATGTTCGGCGTGCCGCTCGCAGTGCCGGCACGCCCACTTGGAACGCACGTTCTTGCGGACTGTCCACTTGACCTCGACGTGCAACTGTTCGCTGACGTCCTCGCCGATGCGATGCAGCTGATTGCCGCAACAGGGGCAGCCGCGCTGGTCCTCCGGCAGGTCGTATTCGACTGGTTCACGCGTCAGGTACGCCGGCAATGGCTTGCGTCCGGCCTTGCGTCGTTCAGGCTGGCTGGCCGGTGGCAATCCGGTGTCGGGCAGCTCAGGCTGGACACCGTCATCGTCTTCGTCGCCCGGTTCGGTCCGTGCAATCTGCTCGGCTTCGTCGAACACGCGATCTTTGCGTTTTTCGCTTTTCGGTGCGAAACGCTCGGCCTGCAGCAGGCGGAGCTGCTCCTCGAGTTGCTCGACGCGCTGGTTCAGTTCGCCGATATGTTTCGCGTCGCCGGCTACACGTGCCTGGAGAGCGTGGATATAGCCCTGGACCGCCCTGGGTACGCGTTTGAGGTCGGGTGCATTCTTCATGCACTCCAGGATAGCGAAACGCAGTGCGCCGTGGGTTTACGTCAATTCGTAAATGGCGCGCCTGCCGTTGTTTACGTGCAACGCATCGGGCTAGCTGACGTGCTGGTAATGGCGCACGGGATGACGACGAAGCGCGTCGATGTCGATGCCGTCGATGTCGATGCCGTCGAGCAACCAGTGAAGCTGCTGCGTTGTCAGTTCGATCACCTCCTGATTCCGCCGGGGCCACACGAAACGGTCTTCCTCGAGCCGACGCAGCAGCAGCCAGAAACCGGTGCGCTCGTACAGCAGAAGCTTGATGCGATCGCATTTGCGGTTGTGGAATGCATAGACGGCACGGGCGAGCGGGTCCAACTGCATCGATTCCTCAACCAGGGCGGCAAGGGTGTTGATGCCGCAACGGAAATCGATCGGCTCGCGGTACAGGTAGACGTGCAGGTCATCGGCGAAGCGCAGCATCAGCGACTCCTCAATGCGTCGATCATCGCCCTGAGCAGTGCCGTGTCCTGTTGCGCACATTCAAGTTCAAGACTTACCCCGTTGGGCAATTGCGCCACCAGCCGTGAAGGCAACGGCGGGCGTTGTGAGGCCCGCATCGGCTCGCGCCGTGCCGCAACTGGCTCAGCGTCGGGCAGCGCCGGCCTGGATGGCAAGTGCATCGCCTCAGCACCAACCACTTCCAGAACAGGAACGAATGCCGGTGCCATGGCTGGCGCCGACTGCCGTGCACGTCGGGGACGTGTCTTTTGGCGCGCCAGGCTAATCCATTTGCGAAGCTGGTTGGCGTTCACTCCAGCCTTCAGCGCCAGCCCGGCCACGGAGGCCCCAGGCTTTTGGCACGCCTCGATCAGCTTGCGCTTGCCCTCACGGTCGTACCGGTTCTTGCCGTCGGCCGATTTGCCGATCACCCGCAGGGGCAGGAAGTCAAAGTCAGTTTGTAGGTCAGTCATAAGTTGCGTCCGCAATGTGTAAGCTGCGGACGCAATCTTGTTCCCTCTCACCCGCATGTTCCAGATGAGCCGAAATTACCGCTTACCGATAAGCAAATTCATGCGAGTCTGCAGTTGCTGTTCGATACCTATAGGCAGACGCATTCGGCCAGCATGGTGGTGCGCCGGTTTCGCCGCGAGGGTTGGGTCTTCCCCCGCAGAATCCTCCGCGGCATCGGTAAGGGTGAAGTGCATTGGGGTGAGCTGAACACGTCGCGTGTCCTGCAGATCCTGCACAACCCCAGATACGCCGGCGCATTCGTGTACGGCCGAACACGAATCGCGCGCAAGGCCGATTTGACAAGTACACAACTTAAGGCTACGCTGAAGAAGCCACCGTTTTCGCCGACAGCTTGATGCTGAATTCCGGAATGTGAGATCAGCGATGCGACCGGTTCGATTTCCCGGCCCTGAAGGGCCTGGCAAGCGGGGCTCTCGACCCATTTCGGCTGCTTATGGACGCACCTGTGCCATCAGCCGCGCGCGGCTCATGTAGATGTTGGCCAGCGCGAGTGCAGTAAAGGCACGCGTGGCGTTCTTCGCGAGGCCGCGATAGCGCACCTTGCCGAAGCCCCACAGCCGCTTGACCACCGCAAAGACGTGTTCGACCCGGGCACGAATCTTCGACTTGTTGCGGTTTTTCGAGCGCCTGGTTTCATCGACTTCACCACTGCGATTGCGCACACGCTGGTTGGTGAAGTCCTTCGCTTTCGGCGCCTTGCTGGCGATGAGTTCCTTCTGGCTCGCATAGGCGCTGTCGCCGTACACACGCCGCTCGTCGCCGTGCAGTAGCGCCGGCAGCGGATGCTTGTCATGCACGTTTGCCGCCGTCACTACCGCGCTGTGTGCCAGTCCCGTCTGGCTATCCACACCGATGTGCAGCTTCATGCCGAAGTACCACTGCTGGCCCTTCCTCGTCTGATGCATTTCGGGGTCTCGTGCCTTGTCCGCATTCTTCGTGGAACTGGGCGCACCGATGATGGTGGCATCCACGATCGTGCCGGTGCCAACCTTCAGCCCATGCCCTTGCAGTACTTCGCCGACCTTGGAGAACAACTGCTCGCCGAGCTTGTTGCGCTCCAGCAGCCGGCGAAACTTCAACAGCGTCGTGCCATCGGGAACCCGCTCGCGCCCCAGGTCAATCCCGACGAATCGCCGCAATGCGGTGCTGTCCAGCAGCGCCTCCTCGCACGCCTCATCCGCCAGGTTGAACCAGTGCTGCACAAAGTGCATGCGCAGCATGCGCTCCAGACCCACTGGCGGGCGACCGCCTTGACCCTTCGGATAGTACGGCTCGACAACCTCGCACAATTGCGCCCACGGCACGATCTGCTCCATCGTCTCAAGGAACACATCGCGTTTGGTTGGCCGACGGTACTGTTCAAATCCGGCGCCTTGATCGGCCGCCATCGCAAGGGTCTGTTGTTTCATGCACATCTAACGATTGAACGCCCAATGCCGTTGACCTTTTTCAGCGTAGCCTTAAGGTCGCCCAGCGTGATTGGGAGGTATTGATCCGCGACGCGCACGCGGGTTATATCGACTGGGACGAGTTTGAGCGCAATCAGGTGACGCTCAAGCAAAGCTCTAGCAGTTTCTCTGATGGCAGCCGGGGCGCTATGCCGCGCGAAGGTGTCGGGCTGTTGCAGGGACGCGTGATGTGCGGCGTATGCGGTCAACGCATGCGCGTCCGGTATCAGAGGGTGACCAGCACACTCGAGCCGTACTATGTGTGTCACGCCGCTGTTGCGCATCGTGCAGGCAAGCCGTGTCAGTCAATACGCGGGTGCGATGTGGACTTGGCGATCAGTTCACTGCTGCTACAGACTGTTGCGCCCGCGGCCATCGAAGTCGCTCTCGCCGTCGAGGACGAGATTGCTGGGCGCATTGAACAGGCGAACGCGATGCGCAACCGGCAGCTGGAGCGGGCGCGTTACGACGCCGAACTCGCCCGCCGACGTTATATGAATGTTGATCCTGCCAACCGCATGGTCGCTGACGCTTTGGAAGCCGACTGGAATGCCCGCCTTCGGCAACTGGACGATCTGCAACAGGAGCACGACCGCCAACGCATGGCCGACCAGCGTTTGCTTGCCGACGAAGCGCGTGCGCGCATTCGAGCACTGGCTGCTGACTTCGCCGTGGTCTGGAACGACACGCGTGTTGAACCCGTCGAACGCAAACGGATGCTCGGTCTGCTCATTGAGGACGTCACACTTTTAAAAAATGAGCAGATCGCGATCCATGTTCGCTTCCGTGGCGGTCAAACAACCTCACTGATGGTCGACAAACGCAAGCCCATCGCTTTGATTCGCAAGACGCTGCCAGAGGTTGTTGCGAAGGTCGACGAATTGCTCGAAACCTGTTCGGACCGGCAAGTCGCCAAGCACCTCAACGAGCTCGGCTACAAGAACTGGAAAGGTGAGGCCTTCACCCACAAGAAGGTCATCGTCATCCGCAACGCCTATAAACTTAAGAGCCGCTTTACGCGCCTACGAGAGCGCGGCATGCTCACCGCCGACGAGCTCGCCGCCCAACTCGGCGTGTGCGCGACCACCATCTACCAGTGGGGGCAAAGCGGATTCTTGCGCCAGCATCGTTACGGCAACCTGCATCGCTGTCTGTTCGAGCCCGTGGGCAATGTCGTCCTCGTCAAAGGGCAAGGTGGGCGCTACAGTTCGACTGCTCCGACGCTTAACGCTGTTCAATCAACCACACAAGGTGCAATATGAAGCCTATGCCTTTTTTTGCGGATCCCTTGGCGGACAAGCATCAATCTTGAAACCGTATCCTTCTGCGCACTCGCCGTACGCGCGTTGCACCTCGGGCTCGTAATAGCACGCGCGCGTGATCGCACACTTGCAATTGTCGATGATGACCCGAGCCGGCACACCACCAAATGCCTCGAACGCGCGCCGGTGACATCCCAGCCAGGTTGCTACCGTCTGGTCTCGGACAAACTCAACATATTGGTGGCGCGACCAGGCCAGGGTCATGACGAAGAACCATGTCTTGTGGATCTCGCCGGTGAGCGCGTCGGTCATCATCGGACCAGCGCCGAAATCAACCTGGGCCGCTTCGGCCGGCTTGAATTCCAGGCGCAGCGGCACGTCGGGCGTGTGCGATGCATCTATATGCAGAAGGAAACGATAGACCGACGAATAGCTGCCGCCGTATCCGTGGTTGCGAACGAGCGTGGAGTGGATCGTCGTGCATTGAACTCCGGTTGCCCGCCACTTGGTGATCTGCTCCCGCCACGGTTCCAACGTTGAGACGCAGCTCGATGGTAGCGGCGCCTCTTTGCGATCCAGGAAAGCGGCCATTACGTGTTCGTCGGGCAAAACCGCTTCACGCGCCAACCATCCGTTCCTGGCGGCAATCTCCCGCACCTGCGCAATCTTCTTGCGCCCCATGGTCTTCGATCGTGCGATATCCCGGTCAGAGTCGCCTCGGCGCATGCGCACCAGGATCTGTCGGTATTGGTACATCTCGAACCTTAGGTGAAGCTTCACCTAAGGTTCGTTAGGCACGGGCGGAAATTAGGTTCAGAGGCGACACGGTGAGTGCCCTTGTACGCGGACTGTATCGTAGAGAGCCGCGATGCGACCTTTGTTGAAGCGCACCTAATTTCGGTGTACTCCTACCGATGCATACGTTGGTTCATGGAGGACATCATGACTGTCAGCAAATTGGCGGCGGACTCATCGCGCTGTGGCATAGCTATCGGGAGCCCCGTAGACGCCATCGTCTCCAAATACGTTGATCACTTGCTTGCCCTGCGATATGCGGACGATACGATTCAACACTATCTGGCCTCCTTGCGTCACTTTACGCATCGGCTGAACAAGAACAAGCGGTTGACCCTTGCCGATATCGATGATGCTCTCGTGACGGAGTTTGTCGATGTTCATTTGCCGCATTGCAGATGTCCGCGACCGTGTATGCGCCATGTCAACACGGTACGCGCGGCTCTCCGCCATCTTCTGGCCGTTCTCAAGGAGGAAGGGTTGTGCAGCACCGTACGACCTCAGTTGCATACGCCGGTCGACATCGAACTAGAACTGTACAGGCATTATCTGGTGGATAGTTGCGGTTACGCGCAGACCACTTGCCGTAACCGCCTTTGGCGGATTCGCCGCTTCCTCGACTCTGTCTTCGGTCAGGGTCAGGGGTCCGTGTCTGCCGGTCACCTGACTTCAATGGATATTGAGGACTTCACCGCACGCTGTTTCAAAGGCCGGAGTCACGGGACACGTCGTAGCTACTGCGTTGATCTCGCAAGTTATCTGCGCTTTCGTGGCTTGAACGGAGATGACACTCGTGCTCTCTTCGCTGCGATCCCGAAGATGGCGCCACCAATGCCGGCGCCTCTGCCGATTGCGATGACCGAGAGGGAACTGGATCTCTTTTTCGCAGCGTTCGATTTGACCAAACCGATTGGCATGCGCGATTTCGCAATTGCACGGTTTTTGACCGATTTGGCGCTACGTCGCATGGAAGTCGTGCGACTGCAGTTGGAATCATTCGATTGGCAGAATGGAACGGTGACGCTGACTCATAACAAGGGCGGACGAGAACGCAAGCTACCGCTGCCGGTACAAACGGCCCACGCACTTGTCCGCTATTTACAATACGGACGGCCCGATACGAGTAATCGTGCCGTCTTTGTCCGGCAAATCGCGCCGTACGACATGCCGATTGACGCCGTTGCCATCAATCACCTCATCAGAGGCGCCTTTGTACGTGCAGGCCTCGACGAGCGATTTCATGGCGTCCACGTGTTGCGACGCACGGCAGCAACCCGCCTCATTCAAGGTGGGGCATCGCTAAAAGAAGTTGCCGATGTACTGGGGCACAGACATCTCAACACGACGACGCTTTACACCAGGGTTGATCTTGATCGTCTGCGCAAGGTAGCGCAACCATGGCCGGAGCATCGATCATGAATGCGCCCCGACTTTGGACCGAGCGCATCGAAGACTACCTTGCGTATCGGCGCAACGCTGGATTTAATGTCGTGGGCGACGCGCCCAGACTGCGGCAATTCGGGCGGTTCGCTGATCGGCAGACGCCCCCGCAGTCACACCTTGTCGTCGAACTCGCCGTGGCATGGGCTCAATCGACGAAACGAAGTCAATACTTTACTTGGGCTCGGCGTCTTGAGCTGCTGCGGGGTTTTGCGCGGTACTGGCAGCGTTTCGATCCAGTGACCGAGGTGCCGCCAGGAAGGTTGCTCGGCAGAGCCTATCGCCGATTGACGCCACATATTTTCACTCAACAGGAAGTATCGATGCTGATGGCAGCTACCGCCGGCCTGCAGCCTCGGGATGGCCTGCGTCCTGCGACCTGCAAGACCATGATCGGGCTGCTCGCAGCAAGTGGACTACGCCCGATAGAGGCCACACGCCTGACACGTAATGACGTCGATCTTGATCAGGGACTGCTGTTGGTCCAGGAAGCAAAAGGGCATCGAAGCCGCTTGATTCCATTGCATCCGAGCACCACAGAGGCACTACGCACGTATGCTCAACAGCGTGATCGCCTCGTGCGCCAGCCAGGCAGCGACCGTTTTTTTCTGCTCGACAAAGGTAAGGCAGCCGGCGTACCAACGCTCCAGTGCGCGTTGGAAACCCTATGCCGTCGACTCGGGTGGTTGCCACGAGGCGATTATGCGCATCATCGCTGTTATGACTTCAGACATAGTTTTGTCGCCAACAGTCTGTTGCGCGCCGACCGCCACGGGATCGATGCTGACCACGCAATCCTCGCGCTCTCGACTTATCTCGGCCACGCTTCAGTTGCCCACACTTACTGGTACTGTACGGCGGTGCCGGAACTGATGGCAATCGTTGGAGAGCGCTTTCATCAGTATGCCAAAGGAGAATCGACATGAGCCTTGTCACCAGCCAGCCACAGGAGTTTGCCTCGCTCCTCCAGCGGTTCTTCGTCGAGCGGCTAATGCAGCAGCAGAATGCGAGTGCAAGAACGGTCGAATCATACCGTGACACCTTCCGTATGCTATTGACCTACGCTCAGCAAGTGTTGCATAAGCCGCCCGAGAAGTTAACTCTCGACGAGCTCGACGTCACATTGATCACTGCCTTTCTGGACCACCTCGAAACTGCACGATCCAATAGCATTCGCAGTCGCAATGCCCGGCTTTCCGCAATACGGACCTTCTACCACTATGTCACGATGCGATGTCCGCAAGCACTGCACCTGGCTCAACAAATTCTCTCGATCCCAACGAAACGTTTCGAGAGACCGCTTCTCGGATTTCTCTCACGTGAGGAAGTTCACGCCTTGTTGGGTGCGCCCGATCCGGATACGTGGTTCGGGCAGCGCGACCGTCTATTGCTCGCACTGCTGTACAACACTGGAGCCCGAGTGTCGGAGCTGACAGGAATGCGGGTAGCCGATGTAACGCTCGCTGCGACGCCGTGGGTACGCCTGCATGGCAAGGGGCGGAAGCAGCGTGCCGTACCCCTATGGCGTGAAACTGCGGCAGCGATACGCACCTGGATACGTAACCAGCGTTTACAACCGGAACAGCCGCTGCTGCCAAGTCGCCATGGCGGACCAATGACGCGCGCAAACGTGGCTGAACGATTTTCGCTGGCACTGACGGCAGCAGCGAAGACCTGTCCATCGCTTCTGAAGCGCCATATTACCCCGCATTCCATGAGGCACACGGTTGCCACGCATCTCTTGCAGGCCGGTGTAGGTATCACCGAGGTTGCGCTCTGGCTCGGACATGAAAGCCCCCTGACGACGCACGGCTATGTCGAGGCAGATCAGGCAATGAAGCGCCGAGCACTTGCGGCGGTGAAAGCGCCCAGAGTCAAGGTGCCTTTTTATCGCCCACCCGATTCACTGCTCAAATTTCTGGAAAGCCTTTGAGTTTATTAGGTGAAGCATTCGAGCGAGTGACCTCGCTCCCAAGTTCCCTTCCCGGGCCAGACGATAGCCTCACAACCCCGGGAAGGGCCTCCCCAATCCGCTGCCTCATATTCAACCGAACCTAATTTTCTGACTTACCTAACGAACCTCCGATTGGCCACGGCCTCTCCCGGCAAAAGGCCGGGAGTCTAGCCGATCAATGAAGTTCGAACCCTCGCTGCTCGTCATCTGGGTGGCGCCATTACGCCGCAAAACTACTGGCGCCTTTACGCCGAAAACGCCGTGGCTCCATTACGCCGGAAATCCGGTGGCGCCATTACGCCGAAAACGAAATGGCGCCTATATGCCGGAAATTCACAGCTGTAGAACGCGACGGGCTTGCCATGACGTTCAATGTACGCGCGCGTCGCCTCGAAGTAGCTGAAGGTCGACTCAGTGGCTGTGAAATGCAGCATCATCAGCCGGCTGGTCGCGTCGTCGACGTACACCAGCAGCGAGCAGGCCGGTGCCCGGTCCTCAAACCACCGGTGATCGCTGCCGTCGATCTGGATCAGTTCGCCCAGGCACGCGCGCCGCGCGCGTGGCTGGTAGATCTTTGGCGGCCGCTGCCGCCGGGGCACCCAGAGACCTGCATCCGTCATCAGGCGCCTGACGGTCTCCTTGGCAAGCCGGATGCCGTGAGATTCGACCAGCTTCTCGCAGGCCAGTGTCGGCCCAAAATCGGCATAGCGGTCACGGATGATCGAGAGCGCCTGATCGGCCTTCACTGAATCCAGGCGGTTGTTGCTGGGCTTCGCGCGCCGACGCGACACGAGACCTTCCGGTCCATGCTCGCGCAACCGGCCAACGAGGCGGCGAATCTGCCGCGTCGTCAGCCTGAGCCGTTCTGCCGCGCGCCACGGCTTGAGCCTGCCGTCGGCGACGTCCTGAATGACCTTGAACCTGTCCAGTTCGCGCATCGTCATCGTTATCCGTTCGCTCGCAGCCATCAAAGCCTCCCGCGCCGGAACCCCGGCGGACGGTCAGCTTACGCTGCGGAAAAGCGGACATTTGAACTTGGCTAAAAGCGGACATTACAACTTAGCCTCTACACTGTCGATGGGTGCTCACCAGGTTTTATGTCAATTTCTCAAGACGGCAGTGCCCTTCGAGCCAACCCGAACCTCAGCAGTGTTGGGCATATGTAAGATTGTCTGAAACTGAACCATACATTGCGTTCACCGCGGCGCCAAGCAAGTCTAAAATCTGCCAAGCGCTGACGTGCAGAGGCTCAGAGCGTTTTAAACTCAAACAAGGGTACGGCCATGGATGGTTTGCTGGCGATTCTTCGCGAGGCAATCAAGCAGGTACCGGCGATGAGGTTTGCGCTGGCTGTTGTCGCGCTTGTTGCCGTTGTCGCGATTGTCCTGAAGTTCAACATCGGTACTGCGCAGACAATTGTCGGCGGTGTGGTTGTACTGATCGGCATGGTACTGTTGTTTGTGTTTTCGACGCTCACGTCGTTAGACAAAAGCGCGCTTCGCCTACCCTCCATGGTAATGGTTTGGGCTGTCTTGTTCTTTGTGATCGCAGGGGGAGCCGTAGAGTTCTGGAGCGTGTTTTTCGGGCCAAACAAGATCAATCTTGCAACATTGTTCGACTCTTCTGCCAGCGTCTCCACCTCAGCAGGCGCGGTCGACACAGATAACGCGGGCAGTGCAGCCATTGAGGCAGATCTCGCAAGCGCCGGTTATGCAGCCGCGGTGGCCAAAGCCCAAAATCACAGCGAGGCAACCCAGAAATTCTTCCAAGGCCAAGGCCCTCTTCCAGCGGACGCGGGAGGTGCATCTCAGTGAGGCTACGCCCGTGACGGGCCCATCGTCGGCACGCGCAAGCAGCTGTTCGCAATAAGGGCGCCAATGGTAGGCAACGACCGTCACTATTAGCATGAAAATGCCCGGTGCGAAAAAGTGGGGATTGGACGCCCGACTTTTTCGCGATTTCATTCTGCGCGTACAACACAGGTGTTGGACGTCAGTGTCGTCCTGGGCAGGGATCGCAGAGAGTTGACAGATCTTCAATAGCATCGTCGGGTAGACAAAGTATTGGCTCGTTCAGTCCGCATCGACGTCTTGCTGCAACGGTACGCTTTGCCATGTACCGCGCGCATCCTTCTCCGCTGTTGTACCCAGCCCTTGGCATAAAGGGCCTTCACCGGTTAAGCAACAGTACAAACTGGCACGAACCAGCCGCCCTCGGCGCGCCGGCAGGGCTAACTTAACTAGTACCGTCGCGCTCCGTAGTCTGCGCCGCGCTATTGGCAAGGTCACGGCGAAGTCGCTCGTTCTCGAGTCGAATTCGTTCCATCTCAAGCTTGTCGCGTAAGGCGTCACGTTTGTCTCTCCGCCAGTTCGTCACTGTCGTTATGACCAGACCGATCAAACTGACTAGGACCGCTGCGCCTGAGACCACGATCGTACCGTCAGAACTAGGGCCAGCAGTGCCGATGAACCAAAGGAAGGAGGCAATCGATGCCACAACTGATACAAAAAGCGCGATACGGAAGAACCGCCGGTATTTTCTCAGTTGCTCCGATGTCACTGCCATGATGCCCCTCCAAATTACTCCAGTGTAGGTAGAGGCGCAGACTGAGGAAGGAAGAAAGCCGTTTCGTCTCAGCATACGCAGACCAAATTTATGCTGCGCTGCGAATTGATAGGCTCGAACGGTCTGCATTTCTGACACATGACTTACTTAACACAGGTCGTATGTTAGGAAGCGCACGATACAGTCAGTCTGTACTTTGAAATACCTCAATCTTTCCCTATACCAAATAGTCAAAACGTCAGTTTGACCTCGAGAGTTAAGATAATGGTGTACATACATACCTGAACCGGAACTGGAAAAATGTATCGAGCGGAAATTGGGCGAGTCGTGATCATTCGGCGAAAATCTGACGAGCGGAAAAAACACGGTCCTGAAATTTAATTTAAATACGAATCCCAAAGTTGCCGCTACCCGTGACCGCACGGCATCCGGAGTAATACTGGCCTCAGTTTATAAAACATGCCAGCGACGCGCAAATAACGAACTTAAAATGATTACCAATGAAGCGACTATTTGCAATGTCTATCATTCTGGTTCCAGGGGTAGCATCTGCTGGCAATAGTGATATTTCTCAGGCGTCGTCGTTTGCGGTAGGGTTTGTCATATTCATGACGTATGTCATTTCCTTTTTTGCGATTCTAATTGTCGCCAGAAGTCTGACTAGAGATCCGAGCTGGTCGCTGGCAGCCGCGTTGTCGGAGGAGGCCATTGTCAGCAAACCACCGCCCGAACCAATAACAACGACCACGGTGCAACCGGACGGCACAAGAGAGCAGGTCGTTTCACACGAGCCTGCTGATTATTCCGTATTGGCAGGAAGCACAAGCAGAATAATTGCCGTATTTGGCATGATCGTCATCTTGGCAATGTTTCTGGGCTTTGGGGCGATAGCCATGTGGCGGTACGGTGTTGACGGCGATGCGTCAGAAGCGGCGATGACAGGTATGATGAAGTATTTATTTGGTGGCATTGCATTGTTTGTCCCGTACGCATTTAATCAGATACAGAAATGTTTTTCGGTATTGGGTTTTAGCAATGGAAAATGATTTAGTGCAGTCTCAACGAGGGATGCTCATGTGGTTCAATCACCAGACCTTCTTCCTGGCTTACGGCAAGCAGTTCTCGCCTCTATCGTCGCCCAAGCTATCGGGGCTTGATCGCCTGCTGGGATTCGTGCAACTGGATCCAGATATAAACGATGTTCAATGGGTAGCGTACATGTTTGCCACCGTGAAACACGAGTGCGCTGATTCCTGGCAGCCTATTACGGAGTTTGGTGGTGAATCATATTTTGGAAAATATGATCCGCCGGGCAGCCTCAGTGTGGAATTGGGCAACACCCAGCCAGGCGACGGCGCAAAATTCAAAGGGCGGGGTTATGTACAGCTTACCGGTCGAGGCAACTATGCTCAACTGGGTGATTGCCTTGGCCTCGGCGGAGCTTTGATTGCTGATCCCGAACGAGCCCTCGATCCGCTCACTGCCTATCGCGTAATTTCGATCGGGATGCGCGAGGGCTTGTTCACCGGAAAGGCACTTAAAACATACATTAATGCCAGCGGCGTCGATTACGTTGGCGCTCGCAGGATTATTAACGGTCAGGACCAGGCTGACCTCATCGCTGGATATGCCAAGTCGATCGAGCAGGCATTAAGGGCCGCACTGAATTAGCGGCCTCTGTACACGCTTGCCTCTGCCTAGTGAGATACGCCGCGGCGCACTATTTGTTTTGCTTGGACACTTGTGTCTCACGGAAGAGGTAAGGCGATGGAAGAGCTTGGACTATTCTGTATAGGCGTTTTTGTCGGTTCAATCGCGACGGTAAGCCTGACGTTCATCCAGAACGCAAGTGACTGGCGCATGACCCTTGCTACCGTGTTGCCGGCCGTGTTCTCAGGAGTTGCGCTGGGCTTTGTAAAGCGTTTCAGGACCACTGCGCTTGGCTGTTACCCCCTCGGGCTGGTCATCGCTTTGATGTGGCACTTTATGGGCATCGCAACGACTTACCTTGAAAGTGGCGCTGGAAAAAAGGGGCTGTCGGGCGCGATGGACTTTTTCTTGGGCGGAGCGCAGCTACTCGGTACTGCCGCGCTTACGGCGGCAGCTATTGTGGTCGCGGGTATTCCAGCCTGGCAATATATACGGAATGTGTGGAAATCAAAGTCCAAGGGATAAGCGTCGAAAACTTATGGACGCCGGGGGTTTCAGGTCCTACTGTTTAGCAGCCGAACGACCCTAATTGTCGTTGTCGCAGGTGCCGACGCAACGTCCGCGGCAATCGAAGCGAAAGAGACAAGAAATAAAAGTGTAAAAATGTTGGCGCCCACGCGCGTACTTTAATATGAGCGTTCACGATTACCTCTCCTCATGGAGATCATTCAGCGCAGCTAGGGGAAAGCGCCGGCAAAAGCGAGCGACTATCTGAAGCGTTTTAGAACAGCGGCATACGCAATGCCGAACGCGGCGATGAGTGCCGGGACTTTTGAAATCAGCTTGATGAGATGCTCGATCAGCTTGCGGAGAGCCTCGAGCAGATTGTCACCTTGCGTGACCATTGTCTTCATGATGACCAGATTCGATTTTCCGGCGTCCAGCACCTTGTTGGCGCCGTGTGCACTCAATGGATCGGGAACGTCTGAACCCTTGAATACAAAATATGCGGCTGCGTAGAGCAGGGCAATCGCGAAAATGATAACGACTGGCCATGCGCTCAGGAGCCACGGTCTCCGTGGTGGAGGTGGCGGTATAACGGATGCAGGCGCCTTCAGACCCGCTTCTGTTTTCTGCATCTGGCGTAAGGCCTCAACGGCAGTTCGGAGGTCAGCTTCTATTACAGGGATCGCTTTGGCAACCGCCATGTCCGGATTGCTACCGCCGGTTTTTAGGGTTTCTCGCATCTGCTGGATGTCATTCGGTACGTCCGCATAGTTGTTCCCTGAAAGGGCTTGGATCGCTTTCCCGACAGGCCGATCAAAGACGTCCGGATTATTTACCCCGATCACTTTCAAATCTAAATGAACTTTGGCATCGATTTTCGATATGGCGATATGAGTCTCCCGCAGTTTATTGATCGCACTGTCACGACGGTGCAACGTGGTCGGCAGCTTATCCAGCTGTTTAATGGCGCGGTCCATCGCTGTCGTTGCCTTGTCTCGCTGGGTTGTGATGGCGAGTGCCGCTGCAGCAATGGCCTTTTCTTGCTTGGTTTCTATCGCGTTCATGTCACCGCCGTTGGGATTGCCCAAGGTTGCATCTGTATACGAATCAGGCTGCGGGATTTGTAGGCTGTCTACGCTGTAAGACAATCCTGGGCGGTAAGAGTCCTAACTGCAAGAAATAGTCTTATATATGATAATGTCCTTTATCACATATAGGAGAGACCATGTTTGCCGATGCCCTCGCGCTCACTCTGTTGCCCGGCCCGCCCGAGCTGACGGTGTTCAGCCCACCCTGCCAGGCGGAACTGCACCGGTTCCATGCCCGGCTGCGGGTGGACGGTACGGTGGTCGAGGCGGTCACGTTCCGCACGGCGGACGGCACCGGGCTGACCGGCGAATTCGTGATCCCGCTCGCGCAGGCGCCAGGCCCCGCGCTACCGGAGGTCGCCATCAGCTGGCTAGACGGGGGCGCCGGCCGCACGCTGCGGATCAGGATCGGGGGCGTCGAGGCCGCAGCCCGCACGCCGGAGGCCGTCACGCAGCTCCTGCAGCAGACCCGGACCTTCCAGACCATCCAGACGCGGCCCACGGGTTCGGCGCCGGCGCATGACTGAGACCCTGCTGCCCCGCCGGTCGCCGGACCCGTTGCCCGCACTGGTGACCTGCGCCGGCGAGCGCGCCAGCGTCCGCTTTGTCGAGTTCTTCGCGGCGGCGATCCGCAATCCGCACACGCGCCGCGCGTATGGACGGGCCGCCGCCGACTTCCTCGCATGGTGCGCCAGCGCCGGCGTGCCGTCGATTACTGCCGTGCAGCCGCTGCATGTCGCCGCGTGGATCGAGCGGCAGACGCAGACGTTATCCGCGCCGACCGTCAAGCAGCGCCTCGCGGCGATCCGCCACCTGTTCGACTGGCTCGTCACTGGCCAGATCGTCCCGCACAACCCGGCCGCGTCGGTGCGCGGTCCGAGTCACACCACGAAAAAGGGCAAAACGCCCGTGCTCGATGCGACCGAGGCGCGGCAGCTGCTGGACAGCATTGATGTAACGACGCCGATCGGCCTGCGCGATCGCGCGCTGATCGCGCTGATGGTGTTTTCGTTCGCACGGGTGGGTGCGGCGCTCGCGATGCGCGTCGACGACGTCTATGTGCAGCAGCGGCGGCTGTGGGTCCGTCTGCGCGAAAAGGGCGGCAAGCGGCATGAGATGCCGTGTCATCACACGCTCGAGGCGTACCTGCACGCGTATCTGGAACAGACCGGCCTGCGCGATGAGCCGAAGAGTCCACTGTTCCGCACGATCGCACGCGGTACCGGGCGGCTGAGCACGCGGCCGCTGCCGCAGGCAAACGCGTATGAGATGGTGCGGCGCCGCGCGCTCGCCGCGGGCATCGGCACGGTGATCGGCAACCACACGTTCCGGGCCACCGGCATCACCGCCTATCTGAAAAACGGTGGGACCCTTGAGAATGCTGCGGCGATGGCGAACCACGCGTCGACGCGCACCACGCAGCTGTACGATCGCCGTCGGGACGACGTCAGTCTCGATGAAATCGAGCGCATTCTCGTCTGAAACGCACTGCAGCTCTCTGCATCCACGGCCGAAATTATTCCATACAGAACGATGCCAAACTTCGTTTCGTGTGCGAGCCTGCCAGACTAATTTCGCGCCCGTATCAAATTGCCAGCTGGCAGCTGGTCGGTCGGGATCATCAACCTCGATATATTTCAACCGGAAGCATAAAGTCGCAGCATGCTATGCCGTAATTGCTACTACGAGGTAGCTGGTCCTACCTCGTATGTTTGACGCCGTAGTAAGTTGCGCCAACGCCCAGCCTTGTGGGGCGTTGGTTTTTTTAACCGGAGACGACATGTGAACTGTGTGTCTCATCGCCGGCCAGCGTGATTGCCAGTCTAGAAATGATAGGAATTATGCCGCTTCGCCACTCATGAGAGTCAGGGCAGACGGCCGTCCGGGTTCACGACGCGGCATAATGCCGGAGTCGGCATAACGCCCTCGAGCGTCAGATTCGCCCTATCGCCCTAGGGAGAGCCAATTGGACATTCGCGGGCTCGCCGCGTGGCGCCCTGCCGCCGCTACGATGTATTCGCTGCTCGGCACGGCTCGGCTGAACGACTTCGAGCCGATGCACGGCTCAAGGACACACTTGAGAAGTTGCCGTCGTGTCGATCACGTGCAGGAACTGTTGCCGCCCGCCCGTTAAACGCCTACCCATTCATGGACATTCTCGACTCGCTTCGGCAGGCGCCCAGCGCCGAGTTGTATCGCCTCTATCTCACCATCGGCAAAATGCTGGACGACCCGCGACGCATTCTCGAAGTACGTCAACACTTGCACCTGGGAACGGAGGTCAGTTATATCGGGGGCGATCCGCTCGCACCACCTTCGCACGGCACGGTGGTGGAGCTGAGGCAAACCCAGGCGGTGATCCAGGACAACCAGAGCCGTCAGCGTTGGTCGGTGCTATACGCAGCGGTTATCCCCGACACTGCGCGCGGCCCAACTCCCGCTCCTGCGTCGCCGCCACCGCGAGCACGACGGGAGGAATTTTTCATCGGCGACACCGTCGGCTTCACCGACAAACATCTGAGCGAGCGGGTCGGCATCATCGTCCGGCTCAACGCGAAAACTGCGTCTATCGCCGTTAATGATTCGGAAGGCCATTGGCGGGTCTCTTACGCTTTGCTGCGAAAGATTGTTGACATCTAACCGCGCGACACTGTCAACACGGGTGCCGCTAACGGATAGGTTGATGCAGTCCTGCAGTACCTCAAGACGTTACAGCACGCGAAGGTCACCAGGTCACCGGTCATTTCGACACGGTATTGGCGTTACCCTGGCGTGCATGGACGATGTGGCGTTGCCCGCCGTATATCACTCGGCACTGCTTGAACTCACCCAATGCTATCCTCGCCGCACTGGGGCCGGAATCAGTCACACGCTAATAGCTTTATACGCTTGTTACAGCGCGACGCGCGTCAGGGCATTCGCCAGTCAACTGGGTGTTTGATACAGAGGTAAGGGTTCGGGCAGGATGCAACATTTTTTCATGACACGAGCGAGCGCCGTAGCGTATCTGCTTGGGGTGCGGCGCGCGATGCCAGAGGGGATTGACCATCTGCGGGTTGGCGAGGCTGACGTAAGGCTACAGGAAGTGGATACGCTAAACCGCTTGCTGCTCGATGTCCGCGCGGGCCGGATTCGCGAATTCCGGCTGGACAAGCCCGAGGCAATTGAAGTAATGGTCACAGATTGAACAACCACAATCGCAGAACGGCACCCAGACTAACCGCCGCGCGGCAGGTATCCCCTAAGGCCGCCTGGCAAAAGCCGTATCGGCGATGATCGAGCCGCTGCCGAGATACTCTTCGAACGAACTCCAGAGAAGCTTATCGACCTCCGTGTCGTCGAGATCTTCTGGCTCTACCCCTCGAATCCTGCAGAGGAGTTTCAGGGTTTGTACCGCAGCATCGATGATCGCGGCTTCGGATGGTTTCGGCGTGTTCATGATGACGTTTTCGGCAAAACGCGCGCGGACTTTAGCAAAATCGCGCTTTGAAAAAACCGGTTGAAAATGTGCGCAATGAAGGCGTGAACAGTACTTTCTGTCCGGAGCAACATCCAGCACCGTCGCGAACTGGGAGTTAATGGTTAATATCACCAATCAATACGTTATCTCCGCCACAGAATCCCACAGGCACTCCCAGTAATTCACCAAGACCTCAAACCACCTGAAATGCCACCTGGATTCTCGTTGACATGGGCAGGTCGTAGGCACCAGTTGTTTCTGTGCCAGCGTGACACCTGATCGCTTGAAAAGTGTGCGTGCGGTGCGGTCTTGCGTCAGAATTACTGCGCTTTCGCAACCCGACGCACCAGCCAGTCACTTTACCGATGTTGCATCGTGGCACGAAGACATGATTGGAAAAACAGGATCCAAATATGGCCCCTATTCGTGACTTTGCGCTGGTGGGGGCACTCGGCGGACTAGGCCGCGTGTGGCAAGCCGCCCAGAGACGCGGTACGCCGTAGCGTGGGACGGCTGACCGACGCTGCTGTGAATGGTTATGGCGAAGCTATCGAACGGACCAGGGTGTAACTTTGGTTGAGCGCGTGCGAAAGCAGGTCACGGTTGGCTCGCGGGTACGCAAGCGGACCGCGGAAATCAGGGTTAAATGTGCGTGGCGTTCGGTAAAAACGGTCATCGCGCAGGTGCGCACGCGCCTGACGGAATGGATACTTGCGCCGAAGCGCACGCTGCTGTTCGCACTCGCGCTGGCCAAAGCACGCTGCCGAGATGATGCGCACCGAATCCACCACGTAGTCCATGTCGTCGCTGGATTGACCGCTATCCGTTTCGGCGCAGCCGTCGTCAGGTTTTCTTCATCGCCGTCACGATGCACTGTGCCAGCCAGTCCAGATGCAGAAGCGCAGCGGGCGTGAGTTTGAGCTGCTTGCGCCTGCTGTCCTCGGTGTCGCCCAGCCGAATCCAGCCCTTTTCGCGCATCGATTTCAGACGTGCATGCAGCGTGGCCGGCGAGCCGAGTTCGCTTTTCGCCATCATGTCCCTGACCGACAGACGTTCCCCAGTCTGTCGGGAGAGGGCAACCGCTTGCAGGATGCGTGCCTCCAGCGGATCAAGCGCCGATAAGCCCGGCGACGCGCGCAATGGCTCTGCCGCCAGTTGCAGAAAGCGCATATAGACGTCGGCCGGACGCGTCATTGCTGGCCAGCGCGGCGCGCGTACGCTTCGACGCTGCGCCCGGAGAGCCGTTGAACACGCCGCTGACGGAGCGAGCCCATGTCGGCGTGATCAGCTTGCACCGGCTGGCCCTTCAAGGAGTTTTTCGAGGTCGCTTGCGAGCACCGCTGCGCTCAGGTCACGGATTACCTGGCGCGCGTGCTCCGCTGTCAAAACAAAGCCGTGTTCGCCTGCCGTGACCGAACCGTCCGGGGACCCTTCTGCACAGAAACGCAACGCGACGCGCAGATCTGTCGTGTCAATGTGCCAGTCGTGTACCGGTAATAGCGAAGGAGTGTTCATGTTTGCTTCGTTTGGCGTAAATGGTTCTTTAGGCGCAGCATATTTGCAACTCTCAAAACGGGGCGGCACGGCAGGTGAACGGCGGTTTATCTGACCTTGCCCCCGTCTGGCGAATTTCGTAACCGAGGATGTTATGCAGCGTCGCCTTGCTGTGCTGTGAACCAGGCCTTCTCGAAAGTCGTGGGGCTGACGTAGTCGAGCGTCGAATGAAGTCGATAGCATTGTACAAACCGGTCAACACAACGCCCATATTACCGAGTCAAGGGAAGTTCTATATCGCTGGCACCCGTAAGTCCAGTCCGGGCGGTGCTCACGCAAATCGGCTGCCCATTCGCTGGCGCGGACAGGGCCGAGTGAAACTAGATTAACCAGGCATGTCCGGGTCAGTTGTCCTTCCCATGTAAGCAGTCGCCCCACTCGGCAAGCCGTCGTGGAAGACCGATGAGAGGTTCTCCTGGCCTGCGTCCTCGAACTCGTAGTGGGTCGCTCTCTCGTGGTTTTTCGATTTTGGAATCTGCCATTGTTCGATAATTGTTGTTGTCGGAGATTCTCACCGATCGCACTCGAGGCGTTGACGTAAATACAACGACGTCGTCTCTCGGGCGCTACGTACAGGCACCAATGTGTGCGGCAACTTTCGGCGATTGGGATAGTGCGGGACGTTAGCTAAGCCGTCGAACAATGCGAACCACAAACGCCATTCTTTGTCGGTTCTTCTGAAGGTCGTGGAGCAAGTTGAGGCGATGGTGTACGCGTCAGCTATCGCAGCATGCCTGGTTTTCGAACTTACACTTCCGTCTGCAGCAACCTCTGCTCAGAGGACGTGTTGCCCGCAAGCGACTTCTCCAATATCGAAACGATGCGCGCCGAAGCGTGACCGTCTCCATAGGGCGACGCGCCAGTCGCCATGCGACGATACGCATCCTTGTTCGAAAGCAGGTTCTGCGCTCGCTGGAAGATCCGGTTCGTACCCGTGCCAACCAACTCTGCGACGCCAAAAGAAATAGCTTCAGCACGCTCGGTTTCTTCTCGCAAGACCAGCACTGGCTTTCCGAGCGCGGGCGCTTCCTCCTGAATGCCCCCGGAGTCGCTCATCACGAAGTAAGCCGCGTCCATGGCCGAAATGAATGACAGGTAGTCAAGCGGTTCACACAAGGTGACACGAGGATGGTCCGCGAGCACGGCGCGCACCACCGCCGAGACATTGGGATTCGGGTGAACAGGAAACAGCACATCCAGGTCGGGATTGGTTTCCAGAAGTCGAAGAACAGCAAGGCAGATATTCGCGAGCGGCTCCCCGAAATTTTCACGGCGATGCGCCGTTACCAGAATCATTCTGCGGCCCTGCGCCACCGTGCGCGGCGCCGCCTCCGGCTTTTTACGCGCTTCGAGCAGCGCATCGATAACCGTGTTCCCCGTCATGAACACGGAGTCCGGCCTCACACCTTCCTCGAGCAGATTATCCACAGCCGATCTCGTAGGGGCAAAATGCCAGTCCGCAAGACGCCCCGTCAAAACGCGATTCATCTCTTCGGGAAACGGATTGCGCATGTCGCGGGTCCGCAAGCCGGCTTCTACGTGGCCCACCGGAATACGATGATAGAACGCCACCAACGATGCTGCGAAGACACTTGTTGTATCGCCTTGCACGAGCATCGCATCTGGTTTCACATCCTTCAGGACGTCGTCGAGAGAAAGCGTCAGCCGCGCAGTCAGTTCGCTGAGCCCTTGATTCGGACGCATCAGATCCAGGTCGTAGTCGGGAACGATGTTGAAAATCCCGAGCGTCCGATCCAGCATCTCCCGATGCTGCGCAGTCACGATGACCACCGGGTTCAGATGGCGCGATGCACGGAGCGCATGGACGAGTGGGGCCATTTTCACGGCTTCAGGCCGCGTTCCGAACACGACAGCGACATCCTGTTTCTTCACGATTGTCCTTCCCGGTTGCCTGGTGTTGCATCGAGCTGCATGCGGGTCGACTGCAGCGCAGCTGGAAGCCGGCGGGATCGCATGCGTCCGGCCGCCGCCGGGGCAAAGCCAAGGCGTTCATAGAGCGCTCTGGCTGGCTGATTGCTGATGAGCACATCGAGCACGAGCTGCTTGCCGTTGTCGAGATTGACCATGCCAGTCTCGATGGCATGCTGAAACAGTGCGCTGAACACACCTCTGCTCCTTGCCCTTGCCACTGTCGCGCAATGCGCCATCAGCAGCTGGTTGCGCCGGGGCTTCGGTAACTCGCTTTCGAGGACGACGCCTCGCAGCAACATGCCAACGGCACGTCGCACGCCGAAGAAGCGCACAAGCGCCCACACAATGTGCGGATCGTCCCAGAGGATTGCGCAGCCGTCATGCGCCGCCAGTATCCCGAGAACGGCGCCGCTCGAATCGGCGGCGACGTAATGCCGTCGATACGAGAAGCGTCCCGCCGATGACCGGAACGCCGATTCCAGAAACGCGATACACGCGCCGGGCGGCACGCCGAGAAAGTAATCGAACTCGTGCTCGCCCGATGCGTAGATCAGCGGCGCGCATTGAACGGCATCCTCAATGCGAGCGCGACGGCACCTTAGTCCGCTGATGCCGGAAGCCGGCTTTGACGACTCGACGATCTCGACGGCTTTGTACGCCGCATTCAGCACAGTGCTCATCGTCTCGCGATCCGCGCCAGCGTCGCGATGGTGCGACTGATCTGCTCAGGCTGATGCGTCGAGCAGATGAAGAAGCGCAGGCGCGCAGCCCTTTCTTCGACAGCCGGATAGAAGATCGGCTGCACGTTGATGCCTTCGTCGAACATCGCATTTGCCCACTGCGCCGCCTTCACCGAACTGCCCGTGATGATGGGCACGACGGCAAAACCCGCACCCTCGCCAGTGTCGAAGCCAGCCGCGCGCGCTTCGGTCAGGAACTGCTGCCCGCGCGCCTGGAGTTGCGCGACGCGTTCGGGCTCCGACAGAAGCCGTTCCAGCGCGGCCAGCGACGCCTCGGCAAGGGTCGGCGCGAGCCCAACGCTATACAGGAAGCCAGGCGCGAGGTAGCGCAGCATGTCGGCGAGCGGTTGGCAGCCGGCGATGAAGCCGCCACACCCGGCCAGCGTCTTGCTCATCGTGCCCATCCAGAGATCGACGGATTCGGACGCGACGCCGCAGTGTTCGCGAATCCCCTTGCCCGTCGCGCCGAGCACGCCAAGCGAATGCGCTTCATCGACCATCAGGAACGCGCCATGACGCTCCTTCACTTCGACGAAACGCCGCAGGTCGGGATAATCACCGTCCATGCTGTACAGGCCTTCGATCGCGATGAGCACGTGCCGGTACTCACGTCTCACGCGCGTCAACAGTTCGTCGAGCGCCTGCCAGTCGTTGTGCGCAAAGCCGAGACGTTTCGCGCCGCTCAGTTGCGCGCCCTGCACGATGCTGTTGTGCGCGCGCGCATCGTGAACAATCAGGTCGCCCGGTCCGAACAGCGCGCCGATCACCGTCACGTTCGTCGCATGGCCGCTCACGAACGCGACGCAGTCGTCCGTTTCGTAGAACGATGCCAGCGCCTCTTCGAGCGCACGCTGCACGGGCCGCTCGCCCGCGACGATCCGGCTCGCCGAAGCCGACGTGCCGTAGCGGTCGATCGCGGCTTTTGCGCGCGCCGACACGACAGGATCGCCCGCCAGTCCGAGATAGTTGTAGTTCGCGAAGTTCACGTATTCGCGTCCGCCGATGCAGGTCGTTGCGCCCGCGACGCCTTCGTGCACGCGAAAAAACGGCGAGTCGACGCGCAACTTCTCGCCCATCTCGCGCATGATCTTCACCTGCTGATATTGCGGCATCGATTCGAACCGGCTGCGCGCCGACAGGGTCTGCGCGCCAGGCGCGTCAGGCACACCGGGCGCCGCAGCCTCTTCGGTCGCGCGCTCCAGTTGCCGCTTCAGTGCTTTCGCCGCGAGTTGCTGGCGAAGGTGTTCCCCGATGCTCATGTAATCCCCTTACGACCGGTTTGTCCGGTGCGTTGTGTCACGCGGTCGCGTCGACCCACTCGCACGCACCGGGCGTGTTGAGCAGCTCGGCGAGCAGCCTGTAGTTCATTTCGTGGCTGGGCCGCGTCGCCGATACGCGCCCGAGCAACGGCCCACCCGCCAGCGACAGATCGCCGACGAGATCGAGCACGCGGTGTCTCACAAACTCGTCCGGTTGTCGCAGGCCGCCGACCACGCGCTTGCCGACGATCGCCGCCGTGCAGGAGAGCCGCGCGCCGCGCAGGATCGGCATCCTGGTCAGATAGCCTGCGACGATCGCCGGCACGGCCCATTTGACCTGTCCGTAAGAACGCGACGACGCGATCTCGTCAACGAAGGTGCGTGGCGTGATGCGACCGCTCCAATGCATGTCGCCAAAGCCCGTGAGGTCGTCGTTGTGCACGCTCATTTCGTAGTGCTCTGCAGGTTCGGCGCGCATTTCGCGACGTGCGGCGCCTGTGCCATCGACGACGTTCACCGGCTTCAGCACGCGCAGAAACCGCTTCGGCCGCGGCAACGCGGTGCGGCCGCAGGCCATGATCGCGTCGATCCACGGCTGCGCGCTGCCGTCGAGAATGGGCACCTCTTCCGCGTCGAGCTCGACGATCGCGTGATCGATCTCACAGGCGACCAGCGACGCGAGTAGATGCTCGACCGTGCGCACGCCAATGCCATCGGTCGTGCGCAGCATCGTGCAGAGCGGCTGGCCGTGGCGCAGCGCGGGATCGGCTGGGAGTACGCCGAGTTCGCGCCCGTCGCGGACCCGCCGGAACACGACACCGTGGCGCTCGCCCGATGGCGCGACCGGCAGGATCCGCACGTTCACGCGTCGCCCGGTGTGCAGACCACGCCCCGACAGCGCGAGCGGTTTCGCCAGCGTGCCTTCATCGGCTTGCCAGCCCGGCGGCAATTTCACTCGGCAAACGCCGGCGTCGACTTGCATGGTGCAGCTCCCCGATTCCCTTGATCCTGGTTGCGTTCGAGCAACGTACGCGCGTCGTCGTCGTCGAGCGCGTGTCGTGCGGCGAGCGCCGCGAGTTGTTCCTCCGACCCGGCCGCGCCCTCGCCCGTGCCGCGATCGTCGAGCAAATCGACGATGCGCACGGCAAGCGTATGGACGCTTGCACCTTCCGCGATCGCCATGATCGACAGCTTGACGCCGAATGTTTCCTCGACGGCCATACCGAGCTCCATTCCCATCAACGAGTCCATGCCGAGATCGAGAACGGACCGTTCGGCTTCGACTCGATCCGGGGACATGTGAAGGATGCGCGCGATCTGGCTGCGCAGCGCCGTTTCGACCAGCGCCACTGTTTCCGCGGGCGCGAGCGCGCGCAATTGCTCCAGCAACACGACGTCCTCTCCCGGCGTCTCCGCCGCTCCGCCAGTCTGCAGCGCCAGGTAACGGCGCGCCTGCGCGGCGGGCATGCCGCGCGCGATCGCGTGCCAATCGAGACGCACCACCGCTTCACCGGCATGACCGCTCGCCAGCGTCCGCTCGAGCGCGGGCATTGCCTCATCGGACGTGATCGACGCACCGCCGATCCGTGCCTGCAGCGCGTCGCGCGTCTCGCTGTGATGCGCGAGGAAGCCGACGTCTTCGATCGGCCCCCACGCCATGAAGGTAGCGGGCAGCCCGGCCGCGCGACGATGGGCGACGAGCGCCTCGAGGAAACTGTTTGCAGCGACGTACGCACCCTGCCCCGGATTGCCGAGGTAAGTGGTGGCAGAGGAATACAGCACGAAGAAATCGAGCGAGCGCCGTTGCGTTGCGCGATGCAGGTTCCACGCGCCTGCGACCTTCGGTTCGAGCACGGCCGCAAACCGTGCATCGTCGAAGTTGCGCAGCAGGCCATCGTCGATACGCATCGCCGAATGCAGCACGCCCTTGAGCGGCGTGCCGCGGCGCTCAATCGCATCGATCAGCTGGTCGAGCGCCTCGCCATGGGTAACGTCGCATGCCGCCACGGACACGGTCACGCCGTCTTCGTCGCGCCAGCGTTCGACCTGCGCCTGCTTCTGAGGATCGAGCGCGCCGGCGCGGCTCGCGAGCGTCAGGTGGCGTGCGCCGCGCGCGACCATCCAGCGCGCGGTCGCGAACCCGAGTCCGCCCGTTCCCCCGACAATCAGATAGGCCGCATCCGGATTCAGCGTGAATGTCTTCGGCTGGGCGACGCCGCGCGTCGGCGCAGGCGTGCCCGACGGATACGTCACGAGCACCTTGCCGATCTGACGCGCCTGCTGCATGTAGCGGAACGCCTGCTCCGCGCGAGCCGCGGGAAACGCGCGATACGGCAGTGGATGCAGCACGCCGCTCGCGAATAGCGCCATCACTTCTTTGAACAGACGCGTCGTGAGATCGGGGAGCGCGCCCATCAACTGGTCCGCGTCGATGCCGAAATAGCTGATGTTGTTGCGGAACGGGCGCAAGCCGATCTGACTGTTCTCATAGAAATCGCGCTTGCCCAACTCGAGGAAACGTCCGAACGGCCGTAGCGTCTCGATGCTGCGCACCATCGCCTCGCCGGCGAGCGAATTGAGCACGATATCGACGCCCTGGCCGTGTGTGCAGGCGCGAATTTCATCCGCGAACGCGAGGCTGCGCGAGTCGAACACGTGGTCGGCGCCGAGCAGACGGACGAACTCGCGCTTTTCGTCGCTGCCCGCCGTGACGAACACTTCCGCGCCGAGATTTCGCGCGATCTGGATCGCCGCGATGCCGACGCCGCCGGCGCCGCCGTGCACGAGGACCCGCTCGCCGCGCCGCAGCCGCGCGAGCTCGCACAGTGCGTAGTACGCGGTGAAGAAGGTCGTCGGAATCGTCGCGGCCTCTTCGAACGACATGCCCTCGGGCTTGCGCGCGATCGCCGACGCGCGGGTGTACACGCGCGTCGCGAACGACGCAGGAGCGAAGCCGAGGACCGGGTCGCCCGGTGCCCAGCCTTCGACGTCCGCGCCGACCCGGACGACCCGGCCCGACAGCTCCATGCCGATCGTCGCGCCCGCGAAGCCAGTTTCGACGGCTTCGTCGGAGAGCAGTCCCATCGCGTACATCACATCGCGGAAGTTGAGGCCGGTCGCGACGGGCTCGATCTCCACTTCGTCGCGTCCCGGTTCGCGCGCCGGCAATGCGAACCATTCGAGGTTGCGCAGCGATCCGGGCATGTCGAACGCAAGCACCGCGTGCGGCGGCCTCGATTCGACGCCCCTGCGTCCTTGCGCCTCGGGCGCCGCCAGCATGCGTGGAACGTAGCGGCCGTGCGGCGCGAGCAGCACTTCTTCCTCGCCATCGTCGTCGAGCAGCGTCTGCGCCAGACGCGCCGCGTGCTGTTCGCCGGCAGGACCGACGTCGATCAGGCGCGTCGACAGCGCCGGATGCTCGTTCGCGATCACCCGCCCAAGTCCCCAGAGCGTTGCCTGTTCCGGATGCGACGTTGCACCCTCGGCGAACGGCGCCCCGCCCTGCGTCACGACGCACAGTTGAACGCGCTCTGCCGCGCCAGTTGCATCGATTTCCCGCACGAGCGCCGCAAGCGATATCGCCCCGCCCTCTTGCGCACGCATCACGTCGGCGCCACTGGCGTCGTCGACGTGCGTATACGGCGCAGTGAATACGATATGCGACCGTTGCTGCGCCGGCTGTCGCGCCGACCACGCGGTGGCATCGCGCACGGACGCCGTTTCGACATGGCAGCCGAGACGGGCAAGCTCGCCGGACAACGCGGCGCCGAAGGCATCGTTCTCGTCGTGCACGAGGAGCCAGTGCGCGCCATCGCCATGCCGCCTGGCGACCTGATTCGCGGCGACCGGCTTGCGCGCGACGACGAAAGTCGGTACGCCCTCCATATCGAGGTTGCCTTCAATGTCGCGCACGATATCGGTCAAACCAGCGCACTCACAGAGCGACGCGATCACGGCTGGAGACAATGCGCCATGGGTCGCCGCGGACACTTCGCTACCCGACATGCCGAACACGATGTCCGCGAAACGGCTGCGGCGCGCGTCGGCGATCATGACGATCCCGCCCGGCACGAGCCGTTCGACGATCGCCGTCAGCATCGCGAGCGGGTCTGCCTGTTCGCCGAGCGTCCGGTTGACGACGATTACATCGAACGGCGCCTTGTCGCGGCATCGCGAAAACGGTGGCTCACCGGCTTCAAGCAAAAGCGTCTGCACGTGCGAGCGCCCTTCCGCTTCGAAGCCGGCGAGCTGCTGCTGCGTGCCGGCCAGCGTGTATTCGCAGCGCGCGGCCGGCACGTCGATATCGAGCGGCTGCAGCACGTCGCCGCTCGACGCGCCGATTTCCAGCACGCGCAGACGCCGCGTTTGCGGCCACGCCGCCACTGCCTGTCCGACGCACGCGGCGAGCATCGCGCGCGCATGCGTCCAGGTCGGCGACGAATCGAAAAACTGTTCGACGAGACTGCGTCCCGTCGGCGAAAGCAGCACGGCGGCAACCGGCGACGCGCCGCGCAGCACGCGCGGCAGCGCGGCGCCGAGATGCGCGAGCAACGTCAATTCGGCCACATGCGCGGGTGACGCCACAAGCACGTCGCGCCACAACGCGTCGCGCGCGGGCATCGCCGCGCAAGTCACATCGGCGCGCACGAGGCGCTCGCCGTCGAGATAGGCGAGACCGTCTTCGACGACGATTTCCGCGAGCCGCGCCACGATCCGCTGATTTGAATGCACGGGCAACGCCGGTTGCGCAAACGCATCCAGCGCCTCGAGCGCTTCGAGCGCATGCAGGCCCGCGAGCACGTCGAGAATCGGCAGCATTTCGGTCAGATGACGCGTACGGTTCGCGCCTTCTTCGCCCGACAACACCTGCGCGTTCGCGCGCTCGACGAGCGCGGCCGGCGATGGCAGTCCATCGGCGCTGAAGCCGTCCTGCAACGGTCGTGCTTCCAGCGCATAGGCAAAGCGCGCCGGCGCGACGTGCCGCCGGGCAGTCAGATCGACGCGACGGAAACGGCAATCGGACATGCGCGCGACGATTGCGCCGTTGGCATCGAGGAATGCGAACGATGCGACGATCGAGTGCGGGCTGCGGCGATGGATGCGCGCGAGCACACGCCGCACCGAATCGCCGCGCAGGAAATCGATGCGGCCGATCTGCACGGGAACGAACGCCGCCCGCGCCTCGTCAGGCGCGGCGCCGGTCTTGCCCAGCACGGCAAACAGAGGATGGAAACCGCTGTCCATCAGCGCGGGATGCAGCAGATAGCCGGCGAGCGCGTTTGCATCGTTGAGGATCGGGGGCGCTTCGAGATCGGCCAGCGCGTCGTCGCCCGACACCTGCACGGTCTTCACCCAGCGGAAGGCCGGCCCATAACTCAACCCGATCGCGGTCGTACTCGCGTAGAGCGCGTCGCCGGCCATCACGAAGCACGCCTCGAGACGGGCGATCGCCGATGCATCGGCCGCACTGTCCGCATGGAGCGTGTTGCCGCTCTCGAGCAGCCGCCCCGTCACGTTGAGGTTCCACGAGGCGTCGCTCATGCGGTCGCGCGTCTCGATCGTGAAAGACGCGGTGCGCGCATCGACGATCAGGCGGAACAGTTTCCCTTGCTGCGGCGGGAACACGACCGGCATGCGGATTTCGACATTCTCAACGGCCGCATCCGGCTTGCCGAAGAATACGCGCGCGGCGGCGAGCGCCATCTCGACATAGCCCGCGCCCGGAAACGCGACACCGCCATCGACGACGTGATCGGCCAGCATCGGCACGCGTTGCGGATCGAGCTGGTTCTCCCACGCGAACGCATGCTCATGCAGCCGGTAGCCGAGCAGCGGATGATCGATACGCCGATTCACGAGGTTGTAGCCTTCGGCGCTCGACTCGAGCCAGTATCGTTCGCGCTGCCACGGATATGTCGGCAACGCGGTGCGCGGCCCGTCCGGAACGAAGCGGTCCAGATCGACGCACGCGCCGTGCGCGACCGCCGAAAGAACCGAATGCGCGAGCATCTCCGCGCGGTCGTGCTGACGCTTGAGCGTCGGCACGATGGCGCCCGAAAGCTTCAGTGCATCGAGCGTTTGTTTGACATACATGCGCAGGATCGAATGCGGCGCCACTTCGATGAACACGCGCACACGATCATTGGCGAGACGTGCGATCGCTGCGCCGAAGCGGACCGGCTCGCGAATGTTGCGCCACCAGTAGCCAACGTCGAGCCCGGTCCCGCGCAGGACATCGCCGGTAACCGTCGAGACGAAGCGCGTGCTGCCGTCGCGCGGAGCGAGATCGGAGAGCCCGTCGCGCACGACGGCCTCGATGCCGTCCATGCGGCTGCTGTGGAATGCATAGTCCAGATCGAGCATCTGAAAGAAATGACCGTCGCGGGCAAGCGCCGCGCCGACGGCCTCGAGCCCGACCTGCGAGCCGGCGAGCGTCACGGATTCCGGACTGTTGACCCCGGCCACCTCGACGGCCGACGTCAGATCGAGCCGCGCGATCCGCTCGCGCGCGGCCGCTTCGCCGACGCCGGCCGCGGCCATCCTGCCGGTACCGCGCGTCAGCGCCTGCGCTGCGCTGCGAATGCGGATCACGCGCACGCTCTCCGCGAGCGTCAGCGCACCTGATGCCCACGCCGCCGCGATCTCGCCGACACTATGGCCGACCGTCGCGTCGAAGCGCAGGCCGCGCGCAGTAAGGACGCGCGTTATGCCGACCTGCATCGCGAAAAGAAGCGGTTGCGCGTTTTCCGTCACCGCGAGCCATTCTGCGCTGACGCCTTCGCACATCGCGGCGACGAGCGATGCGGCCCCGTCCGCGCGCCAAAGCACATCGACCTCATCCATCGCAGCGCGGAACACCGCGTCCTGCGCATAGAGTTGCTTGCCCATCCCGGCCCACTGACTGCCGTTGCCCGCATAGACGAACGCGACCTTTGAGTCCGCCTGCGCCGCTTGCGCCTGCGCGACGCACGCCGGCAGCGCGCGATCGGACGGTTCGGCCAAGGCCGACAGTGCCTCACGGCCCTCGTCCAGATTGGCCGGTGCGATGACCGCGCGGTGTTCGAGCCACTGCCGGCGACGCGCCGCGGTGGCCGCGAGCGCGGCCCAATCCGCTCCGGCCTGCAGGCGGGAGAGATAGCGCGCGGCAAGCGCGCCAAGCGCACCAGGCGATCGCGCGGTCAACATGAGCGGCGGCAAGGACTCGCTGTGGGCGTGCGCGCGAGGCGGATGCAGATCGCCCGGGCGTGCCGCTTCGGTCAGGACGACGTGCGCGTTGGTGCCGCCAAATCCGAACGAGTTGACGCCGATCGCAAGCAGTTCATGTTCGCCCCGTTCGAGTGGCGTGAAGCGATCGACCACGCGCAGGCGGCCGCCTTCGAAGTCGATTGCCGGATTGGGCGTTTCGAAATGCAGCGAGCGTGGCACCGCCCGATGCTTCAGACACAGAACGGCCTTCAGCAAGCCGGCCATGCCGGATGCGGTTTCGAGGTGCCCGATGTTGGTCTTGACCGAGCCGATCAACAGCGGATCCGTCGCGGGCCGGCCACCGGATACTGCGTCGATCAGCGCGCGAGCCTCAATGGGATCACCGACCGCGGTTCCCGTGCCGTGCGCCTCCAGATAGGCCAGCGAGCGCGGATCGACACCCGCGCGCCGATAGACCGTGCGCAACAGGTCGGCCTGCGTCGCCGCGGCAGGCACGTTGATACCGCCATGCGAATGCCCGTTCGAGTTCACGCCCGACCCGGCGATGACGGCGTGAATGGTATCGCCGTCCGCCAGCGCCCGATCGAGCGGCTTGAGTAGCACGAACGCGCCGCCTTCGGCGCGGATATAACCGTCGCCGGTCGCGTCGAATGCGCGGCAACGGCCGCGCGGCGCGAGCATCGATGCCTTCGAGAAACTGACGAAGCCGAACGGATGCAGCAGCAGGTTGACGCCGCCGGCGAGCGCCATCTCCGTCTCGCCCGACTGGAGCGCCTGTACGGCCTGATGAAGCGCAACGAGAGACGACGAGCACGCGGTGTCGACCGACATGCTCGGGCCGCGCAGATCGAACAGATAGGAAACACGATTTGACGCGATGCTGAGTGCATTGCCGGTCGCCGAATAAGGATCGATCGAATTCAGATCGTCCATGGTGCGGTTGCCGTAGTCCATCGTCGCGACACCGACGAACACGCCGCAGTCGCGGCCACGCATCGTCGCCGGACGCACGCCGGCATCCTCGAACGCTTCCCAGGCAAGTTCGAGAAGCAGTCGCTGCTGCGGGTCCATCTGGGTCGCCTCGCGGGGCGAGATCCCGAAGAATGCGGCGTCGAAGCCAGCGACGTCATCAAGAACGCCCGCCGCAAACGTGTAGCTCTTTCCCGGCTCACGTTTCGACGGGTGCTGGTAAAACGCCGTGCCAAACCGGTCGGCCGGAACGGCGGTCACTGCATCGCGTTCGTCGCGAAGCAGCTCCCAGAAGTCGTCCGGCCCCTCAACGCCACCGGGAAAGCGGCACGCCATCCCGATAATTGCTATTTTTTTTTCCATCGTCATGCTGGCAACTGCTGCAGTTCTTCTCGCGAGTCGGCGACGGCGCAGCTTTGCCGCTTCATCGCGCGCTGTATCGCAGAACCGAGGTTCTCGACGCGCGCGTCTCGCCGCTCGCCTGAATCCTCCGCGAAGTTGCGCCAAATAAAGTAGTCACTATGGTTCGGCTCGGTCTCGAGAGCATCGAATACCGAAGTCATAGCAGGAACGTGATCGCCGTAGAAACACAGTACGGTGGGCCGTCCTCGTTCTCGAAGGTAATCTGTGATCTTGCCGATCATGTCATCCGCGTGTTCGATATGTCGGAGATAGGCGGTCAGGTCTCGCCAGCGAGCGTCATCACCGAGCGTGTGGCGCGACGTGAATTCGCCAGGGGCGACTGCTTCCAGGTGCAACGGGCCGTGGTTTTCCATCGTGATCGCAAACGCGAACACCGGCTGGTCGCTGCCCGTCTCAAGGAGCGCAAGCAGCGCATCCGCCACCGATTCATCCCCGACGTAGGAGCCTACGCGAATTGCGTCTGCGAAATCCTGAACGTCAAGGAAATGGTCGAAATGCATGAACCGGAATGCCCGGCGTCGACCGAAGAAATCGCTGTAATAGGGATGAACAGCGAACGTCCGATATCCGCCTCGCTTGAACCATCCGGCGAGCGATGCGGTGGCGCGACGCACATACATGTAAGGATAGAAGCGCGCGTAGCCCATCGCGTCCGATGGCAAACCCGTCAACATCGCGAATTCGCTGCGCATCGTATTGGCGCCCCACGCCGGAACCGTCAGGCGACCATGTTCGAATGCTTCCTGCCTGATGCGATCCAAGTTCGCGTACGGAGTCGACGAGACGAAGCCGCCCAGCCGGCGCGCATCGAAATAAGATTCACTCTGGACAACGATGACATCCGGATGCGCGCTTGCTTCCGGGTGACCGTGCGAAAACGGCGTCGACTGGACGACACGAGCGAATGCGTCGCGCTCCGCAGACCGGGTACCGTTGATCAGATAGGCCACGAAAGTAGCAAAGAAACCGAACCGGTGCTGATCCAGCATTGGTTGAAGCGACAGCGGCAGACGACGCGATTGCGAGAAACAGATCGCCAGGCCGCCAATCGCGAGCAGACCTGCGAGGCACCGCTGCGTCGCACCTGTAGGACTTTCGAGCAGGAACCCCACTACCGCGACCGCCAGGCTGGCCACGAGGCCGAGCACCTTGCCGAAACTGAGAAACGGCAAATAAAGACGTGGGTGGGAAAACGCCTGGCTGAACAGGCTCAGGTCGGTGAAGACGAAAGGCTCACGCAGCGACTCGTATTTCGCGTTACTGACGACGGCCAGCACTGCGATCGATACCAGAGCGACGGAGACCGAAAAAAGCGGCCGCGCGGTAAGCGCGAGAGTGCTGCCCGCCACGACCGCGAGTGCAGCCACATGCAGCACGATCGCCGCAAGTGGACGACCAAGCGATGACCGCGGAACCGCGATCGCTTCGATGCCAAAAGAGAATGCGACCGCCGCGGCCGCTATAGCAAATCCGGGCAGCACTTCATATGTTCCGTCGAGGAAGATAGGACATGCGTCCGAGGATGGCATCGGCCAGAGGGGCCGGAAGCAGGCGAAGCAGTTTGATGCCGAACGCCAGGCTGAAGGGGAAGGCAATTTCCACGCGACGCCGTGCCAACCGCTTCCTGATGTACAGCGCGGCTTTTTCCGCACTCCACATTAAGGGCTTGTCGCCGGGGAAGACATCGCTCATCGCGGTCCGGACAAAGCCCGGCATCACGACTGACACGCCAATACCATCTCGGGCGAGGATAGGACGTACGGAGTCGCAGTAGGCGACCAGGGCGGCCTTGCTCATGCAATACGCCGGAGAGATGGCCATTCCGCGCAATGCGGCGAGCGAACTGACGACTGCGAGCTGGCCGCGCTTTCGCGCGCGCATACGCTCGATGACCGGCAGCACCGCGTTCAACGCACCATACAGATTGGTATCAACGACCGCGGCGGTGCGCTCGGCGCCTTCCCAATCGTCAAGGGAACTGAGCGTACTGGCGATACCGGCATTCGCGATCAGCAGATCGATCGGATACCGGTCGTCGAAATTGAATAGCCATTGTCGAACCGCTGGCGAATCACGCACGTCGACACAACCGATCGCGACTTCGGCGCCGCTCGCGCGGCACGCCGACGCAACCGACTGAAGCCGCCCGAGATCCCGGCCAATCAATCCCAGCGTGATATTGGGCGCGGCATAGGATAACGCCAAGGCTCGCCCTAATCCGGCGCTACCGCCCGTAATAACGACCGCTCGCGGCTCGCGTGCGCTCACCTTCCTTCCCCGATTGCGAACAACATTGGTCTCTCATCTTCTAAAAAAAGGAACGGTGTTTTCTTCTGGTTACCAAAACACAACGTCGTACGCCGTCCGATAGCAAAGCACGCAGCGGTCGGATTTAACAAGCTGATTGGACTCAGTTAATGCGCGTAATTAGACGATGAACGTCGAATTCCGGCGTAGATGTGATAAGGGAAACGACGTTCTATGGCGCAATGGGAAGTGCAGACCAGACCGTTGCACGCCATGCGCGGAGCAACGGACAACTTACACAATTTCCTAATTAAGATTATACAGAAAAACTATTAATCTGGCGCTAGATCACCAGCTTTGTGCCATTCTCGCGACGTAACTCGGGTAATTTTGACCGATTTGTTGATGGTTTTGTCAACCAGAAGTTGACTTGTGTAAACGGCTGGTGGCCTCGCGGACTCAGGCGCGTCTGAACCCGTTTCTTTCCTGCCACGCCCAATAGAGAACCATACCGAAGCCCACGCATACCGTGACGTTAAGCGGAATCAGGAAATAATTCGCTCGCTGGAAGGCGACACAGGCCGCAAAAAGAGAATATAAAAAAGTAATGACTTCACCGGCCAGCAACACGGCGTTGATGCGAGGCATGATCTGACGATATGCGTCCTTGCCTTTTGGCGTTCTGTGAAAATCGCTATACACGCCGAACAACGCGCGCACGCCACCCGCGAAGTAATACCAGGCCATGGGCAGGAACATGGCGATATACCGATAGGTATCCCATAAGGTTCCCAGGATGCCTGGCCGGTCGTCAAGCCTCGCGCCCTTGCGCGCCCCGAAAGCATTGGCCAGCGCCCAAATCGCGACTAGCACGAAGAAAATCAGTGCGGCCCAATGTATGCCCGCGCCGTCGAAATGAACGAGGTAGGTCAGCGGCAAACTGAGAACCACCAGCACATGAATCGACGCCAGCAGCACGGACGAGAACATGACAGAAATCGCATGCAGCCTTTTCATTGTCGGCATGCGCTGCGAGAGCATCTGTCCCACATGCTTGAATCCGCTGTGAATCAATCCTCGTCCCCATCGCTCGCGCTGAATTCGAAACGCGCTGATAGTCTCGGGCAATATTGACATGGAGACGACATCGCGAAGATAGGCATATTTCCAGTCGCCGAATTGCGCACGATAACCGAGGTCCACGTCCTCCGTGACCGTCGATGCATTCCAGCCGCCCAATGCATCGACGCACGCCTTGCGCCACACGCAGGAGCTGCCGCTGAGCGACGCCATGTCGCCTTCTTCACTCAAGCCGACCGTGACGTATTGCTGATGGCCCATTTCCATCGCCTGGAATCGCGTCAGGAACGACACATCGCGATTCTCATAGCCGATCCCGGTTTGCAGGAAACCTAGCTTTGGATCTCTGAAACACGGAATGGTTTTCAAGAGAAAGTCAGCAGGAGGAACAAAGTCCGCGTCGAAAATGGCGAAGAATTCACCGGATGACTGTTGGATGCCGTTGACCAGATTGCCCGCCTTGTAGCCCTTGCGCACCGGGCGCCTGATGAGACGGATGCTAACGCCCTGCGCCGCATAATGCTCGACCCTGGCTTGCGCGAGCTTCGAAGTGGCATCCGACGAATCATCGAGCACCAGGATTTCCAGCGCTTCCGATGGATAGCGCAAACGACAGACCGCGTCGATCAGCCGCTCGACCACCTCAGACTCGTTACAGATGGGGAGCAAAACGCTGACTGGCGGATGGATCGCGTCTTCGAATCTGGCTGAAGAGCGGGCGAGCTCGGTCAGCTTGCGCCGCTCCACCTTCCGGGAAATCAGCAGCACGCGCAGCTCGAGCAACACGTACAGCGCGAAATAGAGAACCACCAGCAAGAATACGAGCTGGGCAAGACAGGAAAGCAACGCAAGCATCGTAACCGATTTCCTCAAATCTTCGCGACGGCGCAGATTTCGTCCAACCGATGTGCCCAGGTATGGTTCTGCCGCACGTAGGTCGCCCCTGCTTCAGCGCGTTCCAGATCTTCGTTCGAGGGACCATGTCGAAGGCGCGCGAACAGTTCCCGCGCTTCTTCCTGCGTCCTGACGACGTGGCAGAAGTCGCGGAAATACCGGTCGACGGCACGGCTGGGGTTGGTCACCGCAATGCCCCCGCACGCCAGGATTTCAACCAGACGGCGCGAGAACATCGTCTCGGAACTGGTGACCGAATTCACATTGATCGAGACGACATGCGACTTGTAGACTTGCGCGGTCTGGCGATGCGGCACCTTGCCATGCAGGCGCACATGGTTCTTCTTCGGAAAGCGAAACTCGAAGTGTCGAGAGAGGCGATCGTGATTCCGGTCGAAAACATTCAGCCGCATCTGGCTGTGTTCGCAGGTATCGAACATCATGTCGAGGAACTGCCTGCGATCGTTCAGAATGCGCCTGTAATAGCTGCCGGTGAAGCAGGCTTCGTTGCGGGTGAAGTTGAAACCGGAGAAGTTGTGCGAGGCAGGCTGATACGGCATGACCAGCGTGTTCACCGGCACATGCGCGGACACCTGCTGCCGGTATCGATCGACGCACTCCTTGTCGGTCGTAAAGACATAGTCGAACGACTTCGCTACGTCGATGAAAGCGTCGAAGAACGGGCCGTCATCTTTGTTCCAGAAAACGGTCGGAATGCCGTTGCTTTTGGCGAAGTCGACCAGACGGAAGATCGCCGTGGGCCGGGTCAGGCGCATCAGTCTCGGTTGCTTCGCGAGTTCATAGCGCCAGCTGCCATCCACACCGTGAAAGGCGGATTCGACGAAGACCAGATCCGGCTTCCATTCACGGATGACGCTCCTGTAATTCGTCGGCGTCATGGTGCGCACGCGGCACTCCGCCGACAAGCAATCCGCAGTGAAGTAATCGGAGACGAGCGCGATTTTCAGACGGCCAAAGCGTCCGGCTTGCTCCGCGTCTTCCGCGACCTTCGGATAGTCGTAGACCAGTGAACCCAGTTTTCTGATGACCCTGCCAACCATTCAACCCTCACGCCGCACTTCAGGCAGTGCATTGATCACAAAATCACGCCAGCAGCGCTGCGTGGAAGCGTATTCTCTGGCCCGTACGCCGAGCGCCGACAGCGTCTGACGATCAGCCAGCGCCGTTTCGATCACCTGCGCCAGGTGCACCGGATCGCCGGCCTTGAAGAACCAGCCCGCCGGGTTCGGTCCCATTTCATCGCGAAACACCGGCAGATCCGGGACGATGACCGGCTTGCCCATCGCCAGCGCCTCGACCATCTTTATTGGCGGCACGATTTCGCAAACCTTGAATGGTTTTCGTGGAATACAGACGATCGCGCAGCCGCCGACGGTTTCCCGCGCCCTTTCCGGCGACACGCGTCCGTGAAAGCGGATCCGGTCCGACAAGCCCAGGCGCCGGACCTGAGCCTCAAGCGCCGAACGCGCTTCGCCCTCTCCCACCAGATCCACCTTCACGGGATGACCTTGCCGGACCAGCACGTCGACGGCGTCGATCAGCGTATCCAGCCCCTCATAGGCGAGCAGCGAACCGGCGTAACCGATCGTGTGCGGATCGACGGCCTGAGATTTCAGCGGAACGATGCGCCCCGGGTCCACGCAATTGGGCAGCAGGAAGATCCGCTCCTCGGGAATGCCCCAGCGATCGCGCGCATAACGGCCCAGTTGCTTCGAAATCACGAAGACCTTGTCCGCGTGGCGCGCAACCAGTCCTTCCAGCTGCAGCCCTTGTTTGAACCCCTGCCGCCGCTCGTACTGAGGCGTGCGCGAGATCCGGGTCAGCTCCCATAAGCCACGCATCTCGTACTGGAACGGAATGCCCTCTCGCCTGGCCGCTAGAAGGGCCGGCAAGGCATTGACGTGATTGGAAGCGGCATGAATCACGGAGACCTTGTGCCGCCGTGCCCATTGGGCCACGACAGGCGCCGCATGCATCGCATAGAACAGCACTGGACGATTGTTGAATGGCGCCGCCGCATGCAGATAGCGCACGTTTCCGACCTGCGTTTCGTGCGCCTCGGCATTGCTCAGGCGATCGTGACGGTCGTTGGGATAACCCGGCCTCGTCAACGCATGCACGCGCCCCCCCACCGACGCGATGGCCTGAATGACCTCATGCGTGCGGGTGGTATAGCCGCTCGTGTGATACGGCAATGCACTCGCGGCCACGTAGAGCATGCTTTTGGGGTCGCCCGCGAACGGCATCACGCCTGCGCGCTGCTTCGCCTTGTGGTCCAGCGCGCGCACGGTCAGCCAGCGGCTCAATGCCAGATAAGGTTCGCTCGCCAGCGTCGACAAGGATTCGAGCAACCCGCTCATGACGAGGCGCTCCCCGCCGGCTGCAGTTCCGTGCGGGCGATATCGGCCGTATGCGTCGTCTTGATCTTGCCTTGTGCGTGCAGATCGAGAAATTCGGCCGTCGTGATCACGTCGTAGTCTCTGGTGAGGCGCGCCAGCAGTTTCCGGTAGCCTTCCAGGCGTTGGTCGTCCCGATAGGTCGCGTGCCCGTTCTCGTCCCAGTAGAGCAAGGACCAGGAATGCAGCAGGAAGATGGACATCGTCGGGCTGCCGCTGAAGACGTCGAACAGCAACTTGCCCCACCACGGACGAAACCTGAAATAAGGTGACTCCGGATAGGTGAGGCGCGCCCACCATTCGTCCTTGCCGACTTTCGGCAGGATTTTCTTTTCCGTCATCGGCACTTCGATGACGCCGTTCGACCATGCGAAGGGTAGATTCGTCGGCTCGCTCCAGATGCACTGCCTGGCATGCACCGCGCACATGGAGTTATTGAACGACAGCGGCACACCAGCGGATTTCAGCGCGCGAATCGTATTGGCATTCCATCGAAACGAACCTGCCCGATGCGCGAGCACGGGCTTGCCGGTTTCCTTCGAGATCAGCTCACCGAAATGCCGGATGACGAATTCGGCGCGCGCCTCGTCGGTATATTGATTCATGTACTGCGGACGCCGTGCGAGACCATGTTCGGCCCAGAAGGAATCAGGCAGATATTCCGGATGTGTGTGAAGCTGGACATCCTGCCCGGCGGCGTTCAGCCAGCGGACGACCTCCGACGTTTCATCCATGTACGAATAGGCTCCGCACTGGTCGACGAAATAGACGTGTCTGGCGCCGAATTCGTCGCCGATCGAAGCCATCTCTGCGATGCCCGCACGGCCTTTTTCGTGCACGCCCCACATCAGCCGCTTGACGTGATCCTGCGTTGCGCGCTTGGGCAACGCCTCGGTGTCCACGGTCAACATGGCATAGCGATTCTTTTGCATCATTTCCGCTTCAGCTCCAGCACTGCGTTCCACTCCGTATCGCTTGCCAGCCCGGCGCTCAGTGGCACCGTGCGTGCATCGCGATAGCGCCAGGCAAGATAGGCACGCTTTCTTTCCGGGTAAGAGTGGCCTTCGCCGCTCACGTCCGGAACGTATTCGACGAGCCAGCCCAGCCGCGAAAAGTACGCGAAGTCGGCGACCTCGGTCACGAGGACTGGTGCGAGACCGCCGTTGCACTTCAGTCGATTTGAAAAGCCCTCGCATGCGCGACGCAGGTCATCGCGCGAGGCGCCGAGCGCCCAGATCAGCACGGTCTCTGCATCCGTGTTCACGGGCGCATGCTTGAGGGTCGGCCGCCACGGATAATCCGTGACGTGCGGCGACATCAAACCCAATGCCGCCAGTACGCCTCGTACGCGGCGCCACGCGCGATCCCTGGCAGACGACGGCGGCTTCTTGCTCAGCAAGTCGTGGCGCGTCAGTAGATCCCATTCGGGCCTGGCAGCCAGCGCCTGCAATTCGCGCCGAAGCGTCTTGGTTTCAGTGACGATGCTCAACGGTTCCGCTCCCCATCAGCTACCAGGGCGAAAATCTCTTCCGCGGCCAGCGATGCTCCGTTCAGCGGAATCCACGGCCCTTGCGCCTTTTCCTCGCTCAGCATCGCGAGCAGTTCGTCGACGGCAGTCTTGCGGTCGTGATCCGTCTCGCACGCCGAGACAACCGCGGGAATCACCTCTGCCACCATCCGCGCGCGACGCGGCTGGTCATCGGCCAGTTGCGCATTGGGCACCAGCAGCGCGGGAATGCGCGACTGAACCAGTTCGCAACAGGTGTTGTATCCGGCGGCGCCGACAAAGGCGTCGAATGCGCGCAAATAGCGGGCCAACGGATACACCGAGACGGGACGTACGCCCGACGGCAGTTTGACGTCCCGCACGGAGATCGGCGCACGCGCCCAGACAATCTCGAATCCGGCAGCCCGGAATACGTCGATCAGACCATGACCGATTCCGGCGACATCCTTCAGATTCCCCGGTCCGAGCGAGAAGAGCACGAAGCGACCGTTGGCAGGCAGACCGAGCGCTTTTCGTGCCGCCGCCCGATCCATGAGTTCATCGTCTTCGAGCAGACACACGGGCGGCACGACCACGCGCTTGCCGCTGCCGGCCAGTTTCGACTCGCACCTGGTGGCGCCCAGTTCGCCGGGCTGAATGACGAGATCAAACATCGATTCGTCGACCGGCACTGATTTGCCGTCTGCCTTGAGCAAGCCACGATTGGACCAGACGCGCGCCGGAGAGCCATAGGCCTCGCAAGCCGCGAGGAAGCCCTGAAACGGCCAGGTTCCGTCGAACACGATCATGTGCGGCCGGACCCGCTCGAGCATCATGCCGAACCGGATCGCGAGCTCGCTGTTCCATGCGAAGCTCGAACTTTCGGACCAGTAGTGGGAGACGAAGTAATCCGCTTCGAATCCCATTCCTTCGATGATCTCGACAGCGGACGCGAGAGAAAAGAAAAACGGTCGGGCGCGTCCACGCAGGCGCCGCGCATACGCGAGGCACCGGTTCAAATGGCCCATTCCGGAGCCATTCACGTTAAAGAACAGGATGCGCGGAGTTGCGGCGTCTGATTGCGCCTCGAGCCCCGACTTCGGACCGGTCATGCGTCCCCGCCGAACAGATCGCGCGTGTAGACCTTGTCGGCCACATCGGTGAGATCGCTGGTGATACGGTTTGCCACGATGACATCCGCGCTGCGCTTGAATTCGACGAGATTGTTCACAACGCTGGAATTGAAAAACTCTACTTCGTGCATAGCCGGCTCGTAGACGATAACTTCGACACCCTTCGCCTTGATCCGCTTCATCACCCCCTGAATGCTCGAGGCGCGGAAATTGTCCGAACCCGCCTTCATCACGAGGCGGTAGATTCCGACGACTTTCGGCTTGCGCTTGAGTACGCTCTCAGCAATGAAATCCTTGCGCGTGCTGTTCGATTCGACGACTGCATGGATCAGGTTCTGCGGAACGTCGCGATAATTGGCCAGAAGCTGCTTCGTATCCTTCGGCAGACAGTAGCCACCATAACCGAAGCTCGGGTTGTTGTAATGGCCGCCGATGCGCGGATCGAGGCAAACGCCGTTGATGATCTGGTGCGTATCCAGAGCATGCTGGGCGGCGTAGGTATCGAGCTCGTTGAAGTACGCCACCCGCATGGCGAGGTAGGTATTGGCGAACAGCTTGATCGCCTCGGCTTCCGTGCTGCCCGTGAACAGCGTCGGAATGTCCTCTTTTTCCGCGCCTTGCTTGAGCAGGTTCGCGAAGGTTCTGGCGCGCTCGGAGTTCTCTCCCACGACGATCCGTGACGGATGCAGATTGTCGTGCAGCGCTTTGCCTTCGCGGAGAAACTCGGGCGAGAAGATCAGCTTATCGGTGTCGAATGCGGCGCGCGTGCGTTCCGTGTAGCCGACCGGAATGGTCGACTTGATCACCATCACGGCCTTGCGGTTGATGCGCACTACGTCGCGGATCACCGCCTCGATCGAGCGCGTGTTGAAGTAATTTGTCTCCGGATCGTAGTCGGTCGGCGTCGCGATGATGACGTAGTCGGCGTTGGCGTATGCGTCTTCCTTGTCCAGCGTGGCGCGGAAGTTCAATGGCTTATGGCGCAGGAAGTCCTCGATCTCGACGTCTTCGATCGGGGATTGCCTGTGGTTGAGCATCGCCACTTTCTCAGGGACGATGTCAAGAGCGACGACCTCGTGATGTTGAGCGAGTAGGGCTGCGAGGGAAAGGCCGACGTAGCCGGTGCCTGCGATTGCGATTTTCATGCGAGAGTCTCACAAATGCGTGAGGAAATTATCGATAGCCTTGTGGCCGGTTCGAGCGGCCCTTGTACGCGTTCAGGTTCCAGAGCCCACTTCATTTCGTAACATCGAACTAGCGACCTGGAGAATCTACGGAAATCAGTGTTCAGGCGCATTTGGCAACACATGCAGGACCAAGTCAGACACGGAATTGCAGGAGACTTCCGAAGACTCGCACTCCCTAGGTTTGTCCCGATTATCCGCGGGAAGACTGAACCAGGAGATTGCATAGTGACGATTAACATCATGCGCCACCGCGTTCCCATCTCTTACGGCACGAACATTGATCGCAGCGCCGTTGGGTGGTATGCGGTCTTTGATTGAGATTGTCGGAGCCCATATATCAGGACTAGATATCTCGCGCACCTTGAGCGAATCATCATCGTAAGCCAAGGTCTTCGTCCCGATTTCCCGTTGATGAACCTGCTCAATCAGACGTCCGTTGCTTACCCTCACCCCTGAGAAGCTGATTTCGCCCGGAATCGTACCGCCGCCCCTCGGATCCCATCGATAGGTCCAATTGGTTGCGGGTACCGACTTCCAACCGCCATTTTCACGGCGAGCGTGAAACAATTGCGTCGCTCCGGTCGCGTCGAACTTCAGGTAAGAGATGACCGGTCGACCAGCCCTGTCGAATCCCAAACGAACATTGTTGAGCAGGCCATGACGTTCCGGAACGGGATCGACTACCTCGGCAGACGACGGAGTTATGGGTAGCGAGACCGGGTCGCCCTCGCTGTTCTCCCATTTCTTCAAGTCCTTGCTCTTCGCATAATTGACACTGAAGTTAGTCTCGACGAAATAGTTTTCACGCCAAACCCAGGCAACGTGAAAGAAGCCATCCGGCCCACGAACGAAGTCCGAATGATAGGCGTTTACCGTATTCTTACCTGAATTCGGCGCGAATATGGGTCGATCGCTCCAGCGGACCCACTTCTGCCCTTGCAGCCGATTGATCAGTTCGATGCCGTCTCCGCTATGTCCCGACCGGTACGAGAACCCCAATGCGCCATCCGGAAAACGAAAGAAATAAGGATAGGTTGTTTGCGATTCGTCTTTTCCCACCATTGACCGTGTTGAACCGAGCCCTTCCAACTGATCCTGCGCATCCATGCGTGCGTATACGAGCGGGGACACGTGCATATTGCCCGAAACATGCAGACGATTCGAATCATCGAGCGCCAGGACAATCACGTTATGGGCATCCCACCCGACAAAGCGCGTGGGAACTCTCTTCTTCTCCTGCGCTCCAGTACATTTATTCACCTTTACGACAGACAGCCAACGATCAGCATCGTAATAAGCGATATAAACGAAACCCTTGTCGTCCAATGCGTCGAAACCAAGGCGCGTACCTCCCCAGACGCGATCGATCTTCACTTCAGGTGCCATGGCTGTGCACCGTGAGGTATCGTTGGATTCCGTAGCCCTTGAGGCGGAACAAAACACGGAGCTCAGGAGAAGTAGGCATGTGGCAAGATAGTTCGGTATTTTCAACATGAATCTCATAACGTTTTCATCGATGAGCGCTCTCCACTCGCGTCATGCGCCCTCGTCTCACATTTCACACTGCTGGTCCCATAGAAAGGCTGGGCTGAGAGATGAATCTCTCCCAAATCTGCCTTGAAGAAAATACCGGCTGCCCTGCATCCATAAGCCACTCTAACGACTATCCTTCAGGGCTTGATTGCTTGTGCCGCCGCGTCCCGCAATTTCATCATCTCTGTGCTGGCGAAACTCGTCTTTACCAACTGCGCATAATCCGGATAGCGCTTCGTGACAACGTCGACGCCCGCCTTGACCAAAGCGGGTTTTTCGCCCTTAAAGCTAGCTGTCCGAACGTGATAAACGAACGACCACGGGGAGATCAGATTACGCCAGCCCGTTCTGTAGGCACGCATACAGAAATCATTCTCTTCCCCGTAACCACGCGGAAAGCTTTCTTCGTCAAATATCCCGCACTCTTCCATGAAAGCCCGACGAATATACAGGCAGAACCCTGAACCTGTAGGTACCTCTGGCGCCTCGCATGCATAGGTTGCCTGAGTGACGAGCAAGGCGTATTCCTCATGACTCAGGTGCGCCGGTCGCGGGCAGTGCTCATTGAACCTTGGAAAGGAAAAGGCTCCGGCGTTGTCACTCATCGCCGTCACGGTTGCAATCTTCGCACGACGATAGGCAGCGGCACGCAGGCCTTCCAGCCAACGAGGCGTGACGACGGTATCAGAGTTCAATAGCACTACATCGTCGCTTCCTGCTTCTCGAATGCCCCGATTCACAGTTTTCGTGTAGCCGATATTCGTCCGGTTCTTGAGGATCGTAACCCCCGCGATCCCTTCGAACTCGGTGAGCATGGGTGAGATATTCGCGTCTGGACTGCCGTCATCTATGACAATGAGTCGATCACGGACCAGATCGGTATGCTTCAAGACGGATGTCAGACAATCGCGCACTACCGAAGCGGCGTTGTACACCGGCACGATGATCGTGGTCCGCGGTGCACATCCGACCGTGCGGGCAGCAGGCGATTTGGAAATCGTGGTCGACTCCGCCGAATTCTTACTGCCAAGAATCTGTCCGTACGCGTCCAAAACGGCTGCCCGCAAAGACGCTTGCGCGAAATGGCGACCAACGAAGTCGCGTCCTGCCTCCCCCATACGGGGAATCAGACTTTCATCTTCGCAGAATCGGACCACGGCCTCAACAACACCATCGATATCCCGAAAAGGCACGAGATAGCCGGTTTTTCCGTGCTGCACCAACTCGCCGAGGGCACCCCAGTCATACGCAATAACGGGCCGACGTGCCGCCATTCCTTCGGCCACCGTTCGGCCAAAACTTTCAGCAAAATGAGACAGATTCAACAAGACATTCAGTTCCGACATCGCCTTTCGCGGATGCTCTGCATACCCCGCAACGATAAGGTTATTCGGACGTACTCCTTGCTCTACTTCCTCCTGCCACTGCTTTGCCTGATCAGTCACCGGGCCGACGATCACGAAACGAGCTCTTGAAGCGCGGCTGGCGACACGACGGGCAACCTCCACAAAGTCCACGACCCCCTTCTTCGGGATATTGGAACTAACGATGCCGAACTTGATCGTGCTGCCGAATTTGTTTCCGAGATCGAAGTCAGCCATCGTGACGGCGTTCGGGATGTAGAGGGTTCTCCCCGGGCGCGAGAATAGCTGACAAGTGGCACGGCTGTTTCCGATTACCCAGTCCGAACGATCGAAGACCCGAGCGATGATCTCGCTAGCGTTGAGTCCAATCTGCTCGCGCAGCGGATCGTCGAGCGAGACCAACTCACGCGCATGAATCACACGCGTTCGGTGCATACGAGCAGCAGCTTCCAGCGGTTCGAGCAGCACGATCGTATTGGCATGAACGACATCGACCGCGTGGCGGGCGATGATGTCGGCGAAGGTCACTGTTAGCCAGGCATAACTATCGCGGTCTTTTCTCCATTGCGGATAGAAAAACGCATAAACCCCCAGACTGCGCACACATATTTCGCGGACGTAGTGCGGATTCCCGCCCGAGGGAAGCGTCATTACCACATTGACAGGTTGATCAGCCAAGGCAGACAAAACATCCAGCAGACTCCGTTCGCCACCGAAGAGGTGATGCCCGGAGATGTGAGCGCAAAGCAATATGGTCGGCCAATCCGGATTGTGCTCCCTTTCCCCCTTACTCCATCTGGGTCGAGCAAACGAGCCACCATCAGTCAACGAATTGCCCAATTGCTCGCGCATTGCCCCACCGCGAACTTGAGACGCGACACCCTCGGGCAGAACAGGCATTGTCACTCCTGGAGTGGATTCCGCAGCTGAAGCGATCGCTCTGAGGTAAGAACGTCCCCAACGCTGGTCCGGTTCGAGATAGGTGCCCTCGGCCCACTCATTCCAGGCATTGACGAAAATCAGAGACTCATTGTTCTTGTTAAACTTTTGCTCCTGCTCGAGAATCCCCTTCATCCAGTGGCGGAAGCCATAAGGAGTGGCGCCATGGAAAATTCTCGCATCCGTCAGTCGACGGGCGGTATTGTCCCATCCCAGCATCGCGCCACGATGAACCGGCCAAGCATAATCATCGTTGTGCTTGGCGAGGTCGCCATCGACCACTGCGGTGTAGTCAAACAATTGACCGCCAAAGTCCTTATGAAGATCCTGCGCCTTGTCGCGCAAGTCTACGCGCTCTGCCTCATGCGGCGGAAACAGCACGTAACTGTCAATCCCGTGATCTTCAGGAGATCCGTGCAAGGTTTCAAGACCAAATCGCACCGCGCAAAGATGAATCTCACCAAGACCCGCCTTTCTACATTCGTCACGCCAGGCTGCGGCCGTCTCGAGCCAGTTCGGTATAATTGAAATGCGATACACCATCATCACCGGTTTTCCATTGTGGCGAATCCAGCGCGGATCCTTCATCATCGGGATCAGTTCCAGAATTAGCGCGATATTGCTCTCGAGCGTATACGATTGCTCCATCAGGACGTGACGATTCTGTCCATCCCAGTTGCGCGACCAATTCTCATTAGCCCAACAAACGCAGAAGCCGGTATCAATGTTCTTCGATCGCGCCATCTGCTCGATCGGTTGGTTGAGAAGCTTCTTGCCGTCGAACCAATAGTAGTAGTAGCAAAACCCGTGAACTCCGTATTCGCGCGCCAGTCGTGCCTGAGCGACTTGAGTATCCTCAAGTCGAAGATCGTAATATCCGAGGTCGGTTGGCACGCGAGGTTGATAGTGATTTCTGAACAACTGGCGAGCTCGCGTCACGTTGGTCCATTCCGTAAACCCCTTTCCCCACCACAAGTCATTTTCCGGAATCGGGTGATATTGAGGCAGGTAGAAGGCGATTGTTTTCACCTCGCGCCGACGAATATCAGTTCCCTCGGACATCTTCTCGACTGGCTTGCTGCGAACATCGAGGCGCGATGATCGGGCCAGAGACGACATGACTCCCAGAACCATGTTCCGTCCCGGAAGACCTTCGCTGTTCGTCCGGCCAACTAGCTCGCTCGGCCACACTGCGGCCGCAAGACCTCGCAATAGGAACGGCTTCAGCCAGACCCCCGCACCTTCGGGCACCGACAACGCTTCCGACGAAGCGCTCAATCCCAAGCGAGACAGTGCGGTCTTGACCCTGTTCATGAGGTGCCGATTAGCAACGTCACTCGGGATCGTCAGAACGCTTTCTGCTCGAATACCCCAATCAGGATCTGCGATGAATTCCGAAACCATCCCGGCGCCTTCCGCAAGTTTGTCATCGCGCCCTTCTCCTGGCGCTAGCCAGAAGACCGCCTGATACTCGTCGAAGACATGAGAGCTCGCCAGTCTCAAGAAACTTTGAGCATTGCCTTCGCCGTCAGCTCCGCTCACTTTCGTAACCGAGGCCGTCAGATCGCTGAAGGACGCGTGCTCCACGTCGATAGAACTGAGCATGAACAAGTCATGGCGTTGTCTCAGGCAAGGCAGAACGCACAAGGCTTGATTCCAGCTTTCCTCGTTCATAGCATTTACGACGACAGCGATCCGCGACATGGGTCGCAATACGCGCAGCATGAACGCATCGTTACCCGACCTGAACTCGGGCTTGCGTCCTTGATTCGAATGTTGTTCGCTCAATGTCGCGCTGTCGGTATGCGCAGCGCGCTCTGCCAATCCTCCAGAGACGGTCGCACGCGCATTGCCGGTCGAAGAGAGCAACGCTTCGAGAATCCGAGCCGGCTGATCCTTATTCGAGCAAGGTAACTGCTCAAGCCAGCGCCTCAGCTTCTTGGCGCACGCCGTGACCGAAAGGAGATCGGAAAACACGGAAAATCCTGCCGCTACCTGCCCGCTTCGTTCTGCCGATGATCTGAGCACGTTTTCGAGCCGGTCTTTCAGATTTTGAGCCGATACCTTTTCGATTGCACCAAGCCGAAGCAGGTCCTCGATCGCCGGCGAGGCGCTCGCCAATACCGGGACACCCATTCCCAGCGCATCCGATAGCTTTGCCGGCACCTGGAATCGCGCAGCCAGTCCGCCGTCGTGCAGAAAAATGCAGGCGTCAGCCATTGCGACGATCTGCGGAATGTCGGCGAACGGCTGATTCGGCAGGAACGTTGTCATGCAGCCTTTAATTTTCTGCAGCTTGCTCTTTAGCGCTTGATCAGAAAAATCACCCGCGACCACAAACAGCACGTCATCCCGATTTAGAGAGCCGATAATTTCAGCGATATCGACCAATCCTTTGTGAGCTCTCGGAGTCCCGAAGAACAGAACTATCTTCTTGTCCTGTGGCAGACCGTACTTCGATCTGCTGAGTTTTTTGAGTTCAGGCGACGGCTTGAAAACATGCTCATCACGAGCATGTCGAACAATCTCACCGCCGTAGCGGCTTTGCAAGGCAGGGTTTGAGACCGTAATGCCATCGAAGCCATCAACCGCGCCAACAGCAATTCGCGTCCAATCCGGGCCAGCCAGATTCGTAAGTGCGGGCAATTGATCATATTGCCTCAGATACTCATCCAGACTAATGGGCGAATCTGCCTGAACGAAGGCGAGTTCTTCATCATCAATATCCAAGATGACTTTGGCGCCCCAAAACAACTTGTACAATGCGCCAAAAAGGATGTTGGGAGCGCGAGGCTTGGAAAGGTGAACGATGTCGTATGGATGTTCGGAAACCAGCCGAATAGCTTGTTCCAAGAATTGCGTTCCATCTTCGACCACAAAACTGTGTTTGACCATCTGCGTCTTGCGGATCGGTTCCCAGACCTCCCGGCCAAATTGAGGGAACAGACTGCCAATGATTTCGACATCGGCAAAAGTCTCGTACAACGTGGCCAACGTATATACTCGTCCGGCCGCATTGTGAGCTAGCTCCCAGCCGCACACCCCAGCTTTCAGCTTGCTTGCACCTCGTCTACTCTTGACATATCTCTGCCTTGTCATAATAAGGTTAGCTGAAATACTCTTGGCCAGCTCCGGAGTCCTGATCAACACTTCAGCGTAGTGGCGAATGGCGTGTTCGTAATTCCCTGCGCGCATGAAAGCGTTGCCAAGCGAAAGCGGCGTGTTGGTTTTGTTCTGCATTTAGTACTCAGCGTTTCGGAAGAAATTGGATGTCAAGCAATGTGACCGGGCGAAGCATCGACTGATGACCAATGTCATGATCCGGTTGTTGATTGTGCTGCAGCAACAAACTGAGTACATATTCTTGTTCCCAGCGTACTCGGTCGATGACTGGCTCGGCGAACGCGAGATCCTCATCCCAGATGATTTTCGTGTTTTCGGTGGACCACATGTAATCCGGCGCCGGCAGCATCGTCACAGTCATTCGCCCCTGGCTGTGATCTCCGCGGGTAATCAGGTAGGCATTGTCATGTCCATCAAGGACAATCTCCGGGCGACTTATCGGAATCTGTAGAGTCCCCGCTCCTTTAAGCGTGAAGGGATCAGTACGTTGCAACACCGTCTTATGATGCCACTGTTTTCCGTCGAAGCGCAGGTGCTGATATTGTGGAATACCGTCCGGGTCATCAGCGTAAAAGACGATATGCGGTCGATTCTGGCTGTCGAGCGCCATACTGCACTGGTTAATGAGATTGCTGCCAGGCGAGACCGGATGCACTGTCTCGACATTCACCTGCGTGATAGGAAGCTGGTAGCTGCGGCCTTTCGAGGTTAACCAACTAATCCCATTATCCGTGGAGAAGGCATAGCCGACATTGACGTTGTTGATGCGTTGTTCATCACCCAGCGGACTGGTGCGCCAGACGAAACTCAGATGCAGACTGCCATCGTGACCGATGGCCGGATGGTTCCAATAGGCGTTACTGGTCCAAGGATTCGAGTCGCTGCCGCTAAGAATTGGCGACGGACGGTCCGTCCAACTTCTGGACGCTTCGTCATAGGTTTTGAAGTGTGCGTTACCCTTGTTGTGTACGCCATCGCGATAAAGCAACGTAAGCGGAAAATTGTGATGCGGCTGAATGAACGTCGGATACGTCACCTTCTCTTCCAGCTTCCCCGTCATAGGCGATTCATCGGCCCAGCCCGTAATATCGTTCGGCCGAAGACTACGGCGATATCGAAGTTGGGTTGCGTGATGGTCGTAGCAGATGTGCAGATGGTTTGCGCGATCGAACGCGAGACTTATGCTGTTGTGGGCATCGTAAAGGTTGTACTCGCCGATGATGTCATGAACGCGGACATCATTAGTCTCCAGGTTGCGTTGCACCACGCGCAGGGTATTTGCGTCCACATAGAAAGCAGTGGTCTGCTTCCCTTGATGAGTGACAATGCCGTGGTGACGGAAGATGACTGTATTGATCGTGTTGCCAGCCCATGCGTCGCCAAGCTTGACTTCTGCGAGTTGCACAACACCAAAGCCCCGGTGCGAATCTCGAGATGCCTTCACAGGACGAGCGCGATCAAGCCCACTTTCGAAAGGAACGGGCGGCATGCCGAGCTCGCTACACTGCTGATTGATGCGCGCCTGGGCTAACAGCCTCCTGTCGGTATCCGGCATCCCGATATCTATGGCAGATTCGAAGTGTTCGAGCGCTCGCGGTACGTTGCCAGCAAGCAACGCGGCGCGACCCAGGCTGTTATAAACGCCTGCGACGAGGATCTGGCAAACCAGCTTCGTACTAACGCCCCAATTACTGGCGTATCGGATGAATTGCGTGGCTTCCTCAATATGGCCGATTTGTAGTCGACCGGCCGCAGCCAGTAGAGCGAGGTTGGCGCGTTCCGGGTGATATTGCAAGACGCCGTGCTCGAGTTGTGCGAGGCTTCGCCAGTCACCGAACTGCCATTGCGTGCGCGCTTGATCGAGCAAGCTCTCGTCGTAGGGGACAACGGAAGGCTCGGATGCGATCTCGACGACAGTCACAGGCTGAACGAGTCTATTAGACGATGCCTCGTGACGAAACTTCGCCCGCACCTTTCTCATAGTTCTGGTTCTCGAAGCATCATGCCCTTAATCATGTCGAGTTGAGCCTCGGCTCGAACCATTTCCTCTTGCACTAGTTGCTGGCGCTGCTCCATTTCAGCATCGCAGACCTGAAGGCTCTGAATCTGTTGTTGCAACGCATCGACTTTCTGGAGATGCTCTGCCGCCCGCTTGCTGGACTCGTCATGCCACCCTTGGAGCGTCAGCTTTTCGTCTTCGACTTGCGCCTTTGCCTGCGTGAGGTTCTGAATTTCGTGAGTACGTGCGACCACTTGCCTGGTCGCTTCGGCATACCGACCAGCGAGCGCCAGCTTTTCCTCGCTCAGTTTCGCCTTGGCCTGATTCAGAACCAGCAAGTCTTGAGTGCGCTCAGTCAAGCGCTTTGCAACTTCCTCACACCGTCCCATCAGCGCGAGCTTTTCCTCTTCCAGTTTCGCGTTGCTCTGCTTCAGAACTTGTGCGCCCTGCGCATGCTCAGCGAGAAGCTTGACGGCTTCGTCGTACCGGGCCGCCATCGCCAACTGATGTTGTTCCAGTTGAGTCGTCGTAAGCTTCAGCGTTTCGAACTCTTGTGTGCGTTCCGTCAACCGCTTGGCGGCGTCATCGTTCTGCCTCGTCAGCAACCGCTTCTCCTGCTCCAGATGCACTTTTGCCTGCGTCAGCGCTTCGATTTCACGCAAGCATTCGTCCGTCCGTTCGGCTGCTTCTTCGCACTGCGCTACAAGGGCCAGATTGTGTTGTTCCAGTTGAGAATTGGCCTGACTCAGGGCCTCCACCTGTTGCGCCCCTTCTTGCATCTGCCTGGCGACCTTCTCACCCCACCCAGCGAGTTCAAGCTTTTCCTGTTCCAGCCGGTCTGTCACCCGCTGCAGATCTTCAAGTTCTCGCGTTAGTTCGGTGATGCTCATCGTAGCGCCGTCCTGGCGATCCACCAGCACTAGATTCGCCTGCTCCAACTGCGCCTTATCCTGCTTCAATTCCTCAATTTCACGGAGACGCTCCGCCGTCTCCCGGGTAGCTTCATCACTCCGCCCTGTCAGCACCAACGTCTTCTGTTCCAATTGGGCATTGGCCCGCTTCAGGGATTCGATCGTCCGGCAATGTTCGATCACAAGCTGCGATTGCTGATTGCATTCTTGCGCCAACCGGCTCAACTGGCTCTCAACCTCCGCACGACGCTCGGAGAAACTCGTTTCCCGCTTGGCTTCGCGCTGACGTGCCTCCTTCGCCTGACGGCTCAACTGACCGACCTGTCGACTTTCTGAGTCGCTGAACTGTGTACTCGACGGCAAGACCGCGAGTATGGCTTCTGCCTCAACAACATCGCCAGCCTCATGAAGTCGGAACGCAAGCCACTTCAATCGATATGGCTTCGGATCCAATGCGAGAGCTCGGCGCGCCGCTTCAGCCGCATTGGCGCGATCACTCTTCATCAAATGTCTGGCCAGAGCCGTGTAGCAGTTTGCCTGCATAACGGGAGAGATCGCACCTGCGGCCATCAACTTCCTTACCGCATCGAAGCCGCCATCGCTGTACGCTGCAATTGCCTTTCCAAATTCCTTGCCGCCCAGTGAATCGGGTGGGGTCTGATGCCTGTAGGTTCGCCAGATTTTCCAGATCTTCCCAAACACGGCTAAGACCGTTTTTGGCGAATCCACCGCTTGAATCAGGAGATTTCCCAGCTTGGCGTTCAGCGCGTTCTGCGCTTCGAGCCGATGGACGCGTCGCTGAATGTCCACCAAAGCGCGCAAGCGTCGGTTCTCCGCCAGAACGTTAGGCAACTCGTCATCCATCCACCCTTTGGCTAGCGCAAGACTATTGTGCGAGCGTACTGACAGAGCCCTTTCACCCGTCAGGTTTTGCAGATAGCGATACTCAAGTTCTTCCTGAACTTGATGGAGGTGATGGAGCAGCAGTTCGTTTTCTTCTCCCAACTCCTGGAGACTCAACTCAAGCTCAGGGTGGTTATTCAGGTCCTTTGTCATTTCGTTCTTTTCCAGATCCCGCGGGTGTCGATGAGCGTTTGTCTGCTGCTGAGCTCGGGCTTCACATTCTTGAATTCGGCATGGTCAACAAGCAGGACTAAAACGTGCGCTTGAGCGATTGCCTCGTCGAGCGCAACAAGCGTCGCAGGGCCGCCCTCCATGTCATCAGGCCAAGCCCGAAGATTAGGCTCGACAGCGATGACCTTTCCTGCATGGCGCTTCGCGAGGCTTGTCGTGATCTTGAGTGCGGGACTTTCGCGCAGATCGTCGACATCCGCTTTGTATGTTGTTCCCAGACAAGCAACGCATATATCTGCGATTGCAACATCCGACTTGGATATTTCTACTATGGCCTGCTCGACCTTGCGAATGACCCAGTCAGACTTCGTATCGTTGACATTGCGCGCCGCACGGATCAGCTTTGCGTCCTCCGGTGACCTCTCCACGATGAACCAGGGATCGACGGCAATACAGTGTCCTCCCACCCCACAGCTTGGCTGGAGGATTTCCACGCGGGGATGCCGGTTAGCTAGCCTGATCAGTTCCCAGACATCGATCCCTTCCTGATCGCAAATCATGGAAAGTTCGTTGGCGAACGCGATATTGACGTCGCGAAAACTGTTCTCAGCCAACTTGCACATTTCAGCGGTGCGTACATCTGTGACGACGCAGTTCCCCTGCACGAAGAGCTTGTAGAGCGCAGCCGCAGCCTCAGAACACCGTCGAGTCAGCCCGCCAATGACGCGATCATTGACGACGAGCTCGTGCACGATCCGCCCTGGAAGAACGCGTTCTGGACAGTGAGCAATCCGGATATCGGCGGCATCGCCAACCTGATGCGGAAAGCTAAGATCTGGCCGAATCGCAGCCAGCCAGTCCTCCATCATCTCGGTTGTGCCGACAGGAGAGGTAGATTCCAGAATGACCAGATTGCCCTTCTTCAACACGGGAGCAATCGCCTTGGCTGCCGATTCGATGCAACTCAGATCGGGCCTATTCTCGGACGTCAACGGCGTCGGTACTGCAATGATGAAGGCGTCGGCCGGTTCGACACATGTCGTCGCTCGCAAATATCCGGCCCCGACCGCTGCATGCACCAGGATATCCAGTTCGGGTTCGACAATATGGATATCCCCACAATTAATGATATCGACGACATGCGGCGAAACGTCCACGCCAATCACTCGCAACTTGCGCGAAGCGAAGAGTGCGGCAGTAGGCAAACCTATGTACCCGAGACCTACGATTGAAATCGTATTGAACATTCGCTCACCAAATATCGCCCCTATTGAGAAGGGCAACCTCGTCTTCACCAAGATTTTGCAATCCGTGCCGTACTATCCGGATCGTGAACAAAAGGCAGGTGAGAAAATCCAGGCATCGAGTCGAGCACCTGCTGCCTTTATGCCATCGCCCAGACTTCCGATCCAATCCCATCTTCCCACTACAGCACACTCGCGAACGGAACCGTTCTTATCGGCCCCACACGCGTGCCGACCACAATCAACGCCCCTTTTTTTTCCTTTGATCTCAGTCCACGTGATCAAGAATGATACTTTCCAGCAGTTTCACCACGCCTATCAATGCGAGAGCCATGAGTAGGGTGACGAAGGCGTTATAGGACCGCGCCGGCTCTTGCGGATAGTCAGGTTTCGTGGGCGTCTGCAGGGCTGAAACAATCTTGAGGGTGCGGGCAGCGTCCATCCGACCTTGTTCCAGAGCGGAAAGCGCTGTCTTGTACAAGTCCTGCGCGAACGTGACCTGCAGTTGCAGGCGTTGAAACTCGTCGACCGTGTAGTTGAGCGTCCTTCTATTTGGGGACGCCAATTCAGCGCGTTTCTGAGCAATTTGCTGTACTAGTGCGTTGAGATTCTTTCGCAGCATCGCAACCGTGGGCTGAGTGGGGCTCAGATTGGGAGGCAGAGACGCGAGTTGAGTCTGCACGTCGGTTTTCTGCGTCTCGAGCTTGTCTATCAGAGTATTGATACTTTCCGCCGTCGCCTGCGGTGCAGCCAGACCTTTATCGTTCTGGAAAGCAATCAACCTTTGAGTTGTTTCCAAGAAGCGATCATGCGCGAACGTTACTTGCTTCGACAGGAAGTCCACCTGCGACTGGGCTAGCTTGTGACCGATCTCGTTCATATGCGCCTCACCTTTCTGAACCATCAGATTGACGATCGCCTGCGCGATTTTCGGATCATAGGCTTGAGCGCGAATACGCAGTACGCCACTGTAGTCATCGTATTCGACGTCGATGCGAGAGAGCCAATATTGGTAAAACCATTCCATTGGCGCGTTCTTGAACCACATGCGCGAAATGGGATCCCGGTGCCGGTCGCTGTAATGCGAGCGCAGGTCCAGTGCGGCATCGAGTTCCCCGAGCATGTCCTCTGAAAGAAGATACTCACGCAGTAAAAGCTGGTCGGCACCGTTGGCTCCGCCGGCAGCAGAAACCATCGCCGGCAGCATCACGCTCGCACCGTTCACCTGGTCCGTCCTCTGAATGATGACGGTTGCCTGCGACACATAGCGGTCGGAAGCCACCACCAACCAATACGGTATAGAAAGGATTGCATAGATGACGATTAGACGGACGATAAGCCTGAAGACTCGAACCGAAAGGAGCGTCTTCTTTGCGTTCTCGTAAGCCGAGACAAGCCTGTTAGCTGTGCGCCAGCTTTGAATTGACGATGGTTCTTTCATGAGAAAAGTTTGTTCTTGTATGCCTTCAACGCTTCGTCGAGATCATCGAACCAACGCGCCTGGCCGTCGTCGATCCAGATTGCCGACTGACAGAATTGCTTCAGCGTGCCTTCGTCATGGGACACCATGATTACACTGGCTTGACTTGCCATACCTTTGAATGAGTCAGCCGCCTTTTTCCTGAATTTCGCATCACCTGCGGCGGTCAATTCATCAGAGATATAGACGTCAAAATCGAATGCCAACGACAAGGCGAATTGCAAACGCGATCTCATCCCGGAAGAGTATGTCTGCACCGGCTCGTCGAACGCGTCGCCGAGCTCAGCGAAGTCTTGAATAAAAGACAGGCGATCCAGCAGTTCATCTTGGTGGCCATGCACTCGGCAAACAAACTTTGCGTTTTGTCGCCCGGTCAGCGTGCCTTCCAGACCACCTCCGCCCATAGGCCAAGAAACGCGGCATCGTCTCTCTACGTTGCCTTTTGTCGGAAAATCAATGCCACCGATGATCCGCAACAGAGTGGATTTTCCCGCACCGTTGTGTCCTATGAGGGCGACACTTCGCCTTGTCGGAATAGTCATCGTTATGCCGCGAAGCACCCACTTTCCCGCTCCGTGCTCTGTCGTGTAGCGTTTATGCACGTTCTCAATAAGTATCACCGCATCACCAGTTTTCGGGAGAAGCGCCTGTACAGTGTCAGACCAACGAGTATCAGTCCCAACGCCCACGCGTATAGGTAACCAAGGCTCACCCCCTCGAGGGCGTGATAAGACGGCAAGAACCCTTGCCTCATCAGTTCAAGCCCATTGACGACGGGGTTGGCCACAAAGAAATATTGGTACGGCGCAGGCACATAGAGTGCAATTGGGAGTAATGCTCCCGATACGTAATAGAGCGGCAGATAAAGGAGCTTGAAAACATGGTCCAGTTCGGGGACGAAATGCATTGCCGCCGAAGTAACGAGTCCCAGCCCTAGTCCGAGCAACCACAGGCCAACGGTAGTCGCCATCACAAGCAGAGGGTCCGCTGGAAGCCATGCCGGATTCAGCAGGTCCCGCGTCATCGCATGGCCAGCGAGGATGGCAAGCGCAACGATAATGATGGATATCGGAAGCATCAGGAACAACTCAAGGACTGCTCTTACGATGGCAACATCGAATGGCTTGACCTGCCGATAGGCGAAAAACGCCCGGTTGCAGTCAATTCCATGCAATACCTGTGTCCAGGTGCGGCGCCAGAGCAGGAACCCAACGAATCCCGCGATGATCCACATGTTTATCGACATTCCACCAACCTGATGGACGTGGAACGTCTCCAATCCAAACGCGTGAACCGAGATGTAAATAATTGGTTCGACCAATAGCCACAGCCATGCGGCCCGCGCTTCGAACAACCGATCGAGCGCCTCACGCAAGAACATGGCGCGCCACACTGAAACCGTGACTTCAAGCGGTGTACGAACGCTCTCCGTCATGGTCAATTACTTAGTTCACGATTGATTGTCGCAGTCGGCGACGCCACCATCACGACGAAGGACAAGAACTTCTTGAATTCAGCTCCCGGCGAGTTCGTGACATAGATCACGTCATGATTCTGAATCGGGAAATTCTGCGTCACGAAGAACGCGGCGGGATCGCGCAGGTCAATCTCGTACACAACAGGAACGGTCCCGTTCGTCGACATGACGGGCTGATCCTTGCCATCGAACAGCTTGGCATCTTCGAACCGGAATACGAATACGCCTCGCGCATCCGCACGGCTATCGTTGAGTCCGCCCGAACGGGCAAGCGCCTGAGCGAGTGAAATACCTTGAGCCTCGAACGGGATCTCGTCATTCTTACCCGTCGCACCGAGAACCGAAAAACTCAACGGCTGGAAAAGCGCCGTCACCACATCGCCCGGCTTCAGCATGACGTTTTGCCGCGGATCACGAATTACGGAGTCGAGCGGCATGGTGGCGGTGACATCGCCGCGTGAAAGCTGAACCGCCATACGACTGACAGGCTGCTTCAGGCCGCCAGCGAATGCAACGCCATCCAGCAGGCGCTCGCCTTTCGGCGTCAGCGGCATCATGGCGCTCGTATTCACCTCGCCCACAATGGTGACATTCGATGCATTGTTCTTGGCAACGCGAACGAGGACTTGAGGCTGATTCGCCTTTCCCTTGAGATGGCTGACGATGCTCGCCTCGATCTGCTCCGTCGTGCGCCCCTTCACCACAACCCTGTTGGCAAAGGGAATAGCAATCGAGCCATCCGCCGCCACCATTTGCGCCGGCAGGGTGACGCCATTAGATGGATTAGCTGTAAAGCCCGAAGCCGGTGCCAGGCTGCTGAACAACATGGCGGGCGGGGCCTCCCAGATCGTCACCTCCAGAACATCGCCCGGACCGATCAAATAATTGTTGGAAGCAGCACTCGGAAAAACGCGTGCGAATTGCTCAGGCTTCTTGTTTTCCGCCAACCTCTTTACCAGAGCATCATTGACGTCCACCAGCTGGATGCCTTCGATCCGTCCGGTATCGGGCTTCTCCTGCACCTGCTCACGGCTGGCTCCGGACCCAGGCAACCACTCCGGATATGTCGCACACCCCGAAAGACACAAAACTGCAAGAACGCAGGCCACTGAAACTTTCTTCTTCATCGAGCTTGACATCAAGTTCATCTGCTATCAATTCTGCCGGCTTTGTTTGCGTGCCCAGAGGCTCGATCAACGACGTCCTAGACGCCCACTCGCTGGTTCAAAAACGGAATCATTCGTCGCGCCGGCCGCATAGGCACGGGTACTCCGCGCCTTACATCGACGACATGAAGAATTCTCAAACGCCCGACATCACGTTCAAATGGAACAAAGGATGAGTGCGCATCGACCTGATACAAAAGACTGGATCGACTTCCGTGAGATTTTCGGAATAATGTCGGCGACGCCGGACTCCGAGACTTATTCCCCGAGACCCAGCGAATCAACGACAGCCCTATCCATAATGGCGACGCTGGTCTCCGCCCCTCAGACAACTCGGCACGTCGCATCTGCGAAAGTAGCCTTCGCTACGGAGCGGACACCCGTCGAGATCAGATTCGTGCGCGTATTTATCGCCGAAAAACGGTGCGGAACCGAACACGTTATCTTAAAAAAGCAAATCATTATGACATGGATTAAGCGCCTGCTGGATGTTGTTGCTCAATGCACAGCAGGACTTTATGACCTACGGAAAATTTTGCCGAGACTGGACCCGATTAGGACAGAACGCGACGCTTGCCCTCCGGTCACTTTGGTCAGGGCCACCTGAGGATCTGCGAACTTCTGCCGCGCGACGCAGCCTGCGATGCAGGACGCTCGCTTTCGTCAATCGAATCGACAGATTACGGCGCGCCTCTTGGAAATCTGCGTGAAATCGGGAGCAAAGCAGTGACTGCGGCGCCGCAACATAGGCGGACTCAAATGAATCCGACGCCCGGCGGCCAAAAAACAGTGCGGCACCACATCGAGGTCGACCATCTCGTGCGCGCGTACCACCAGACTTACGGGCCTGTCAGTTCTGACCGCCAACTACTCTAACAACACGGGCACACACCCAGAATGCCAACGTGCCTTGACTTCCGCGACTCGTAACCTCAATTCGCCGGCCGGCTCTTAATCAGCCATGTCGATGGCCAGCCGTCGCTGCGGATTTTCGATAAACCGGAATTCGAGCGAATGGACTGCCCGGCCGCGCTTGATGCCTTTCCAGTTAATCACCAGGTCGGCCTTCTCGTTCAGTTCACTGACCGCCATGTCGATCACTCGTCGCTTGATGTCGGCAAAGCGATAGGTCGGGGGCACGTCCAGCGCCGCGCGTAAATCATCGACGGTGATCAGAAGCACGCCGCGGTCCTTTTCCCTCATCAGGAGCTCCAGAAGCCGCCAAGAATAGATTGACTGCAAACCACGTGCAAAATCGAGCTGATAGCTCACGAACTTTCGCTGCAGCAGAAAGATATGAGGCGTCAGATCCGGCGAAAAACAGATCTCGGCCCATGCTTCGCCATCGTGATATGTTGCTTTCCACACCCACCGCAGTTGCACCCTCTTCTTTCCATCCATGTAGCTCAGCTTCCGCTCCAGCAGACTGGCGCAAGCCTCTTTCATGCCCTGATACGCAGCGGCGGCCTGTTTCTCCCCACTGCGAGGTGCCAACGCAGCAACCGCGGCAAACTCTTCAGCCCTGATCCTCACAGAGACATATCCATCCGCCTTGCCGTGCTGATAAGGTGACTTGCGGCTGTCAATGCTGCGCAACGCAGTCATCATCAGGCGCTTTTCGTTCAACGACAGGCCGTGCTGTGCATTAACCAATGCCCTGCTCATTGCCACCGTCCCCTTGATCCGGCCGTCAACCTCGAGTATCTCGTCGGGAGACGTGCCGAGCTCAATTGCCATGGATTCAATCAGTTCCGCGGCCTCCAACGGGATGTCCTTGCCCAACGGCCGGACGGCCTGCAGCTGGTTAGTCAAGTTCTCTTCTCCTGCTTGCCGCACGAAAATATCGATGCCTAATGAAGTCATGATTGTAGAAAGATGACGCGAGCCCCGCAAGTCACCGTTGTGGATAACGGTCGGAAAATGTCACCTCTCGGCCGGATTTCGTCCACTCTGGGCCGGAATTTGTCCACTTCAGGCCGGAATTTGTCACCGCCGGACCGTAATCTGTCACCTTTCGCGAAAGACGACCGGCTTGAAAGCCTTGCCAGGTAAGACCCACAGACCTATCGTCATGCGTTTACAAAAGGTTTTACAAAGGTTATACAAACTGTATTACTAAAGGTTTTATAAAGAAACTTAAGAAATATTTGGTTCCCAAAAGCCACTCCTGACGACTCCCCGCAAAGCAAGCGCTGAAATTAAGGTTCGATGGGTTTGAACATGAGGCGTTCAGCAGAACGTTACCGGCGAGCTGCCCCGTTTCTGGCAAGCTGAACCAGATTCCTGATGGGTCGCAATCCGTCACCTTTCGCCGGCTCTCGGGATACCAGGCTTCCGTTCGTGAAGTCGAAAGTACTTGTCCAAAGTTTGGACGAGAGGAACAGATAACACCTCCACGTGCATATCTGTCCCTTTGGTGGTTTACAAATATCCGGGCTAAACACTATCTCCCTCCTTCCAAAAGTTACCCGGAAATTGTCCCCGCGCTAGCGACATTTCAAAGTAGGACACGATTGGCGAGTAACATTTGGGAAGCCAGAATGAAATTGTGTGGTGTTTGGTCGTGTCATCCAAGACTGCAACGTCGCGAGGGGACATCGAGCCGGACCAGATGTCCGGTTTTAAGGAGAACGTCCGTCCAAAGGACGAACCCCTGCCGGGACGGACCGGATGCCGGACGGGTCGCAATCCGTCACCTTTCGTTTTGGAGGCCACATTGACAAGCGTTTGGCGCCCGTCCCGTAGCTAGCGAACGGTCGGAGCAGCCGGCCCAATGGCCGTAATCTGTCACTTTTAATATACACGGGCCAGCAGGGAGCGCCACGACCACCGCTCATGCATTCCGGGTCGCAATCCGTCACCTTTCGTATGCAAGTGACATCGAAAAGCGTTTGGCACCGTCCCGTAGCCGCCGAACAGTCGAAGCAGCCGGCCAATGGGCTGTAATCTGTCACTTTTATATACATGGGCCGTCAGGGAGCGCCACGCCCCTTCGCTCATGCACTCTGGGTCGCAATCCGTCACCTTTCGTATGCAAGTGACATCGAAAAGCGTTTGGCATCCGTCCCGTAGCTGCCGAACAGTCGGAGCAGCCGGCCGGTGGGCCGCAATCTGTCACTTTTAATATTCATGGGCAGGGAACGATACGGCCCTCCCCGCCCATGCTATCCGGGTCGCAATCTGTCACCTTTCGATAAGCGTCGTACTGCGACAATGTATCGATGCGCCTCGTCGCAGGCGATCTGTCAAAGACTGGACGAATGGATCACCGGATGCACCACCTACGCGCAAACAGGCTAGATCTGTTGCTGCTTGTCTCAGAGTGTCGACCAACGGCACGCGTCACGCTGCAATGCCTCATGGGGTCGCCATCCGTCACCTTTCACGAGCCGTTGGACCTCCCTGCATCGTTTCGCGCCAGCCTAGAGTAGCGAACGTCCGGAATTTTCAGGCAAGGAAGAGGCGGCTCTTGGCCGTTGCGGCGTCGTAATCGGCCAGTTTTCTTGGGTGCAGAGCGCTTGGCTGTTCCCACGTGTCCAGGTCGCCGTCCCTCACCTGTGCTCAGGTCGTCTGCACCTGCGCGGGACGCCCCACGTTCGTGCCGTCAGGAGGTCCCAGCGAATTGCCCGGTGTGTCTCGGGTCGCAATCTGTCACCTTTCGCAGGCTGCGCGCAATTAGTGCCGACTCACGTCTAGGCTATCGGACGCAAACTGTCCAAAGATTGGACGCGGACGCCAGTTGTTGTGGCATTCCAAGATGGCAATCGATAACATCTTCGCGGTCCAATCAAGCGGCTTGCCTGCTATTGGCGGTATCAATGCGTGCCGCGGATCGGGAGCCGTCACCTTTCCAGCGATTGCGAGGGGGTTTTATCCCGGTTTCCATAGCGGGCATCCATTGCGAAGGAGATGAAAGTCCTGCGAGGCTGGCGAAAACGCTGCAGGTATTCGCCGCTTTCGCGTAGGAGCTGATCCTGTGCGACTCTCATGCGGTGTCAAATCATCCGCCCGCATACCATCACATGAGCCTCATATCGACGACGACGGCCGGGTTTGTCACTGATTACAACGGTGGCCTTTACAGCGGCACTCACCACGCGTATCGTGCACGAAAAACGCATATACCGGACACAATGAGCAGCTTTGATCATACAAAAGTAATCGCAATCGCCAATCACAAAGGAGGGTGCGGCAAGACAACCACCGTCATTAACCTGGCGGCTGAATTCGGACGTCTTGGCCTCAAGGTACTGGTCGTCGACATGGATCCCCAGGCGAATGCGAGCCTTCATATTGGCAAGACGCATCCGAGCCGGGTTGATTTCACCAGTGCAGAACTACTGCTGTCCAACGTAGCGAGCTTGCCTGGGGCTATCCATGAAGAGACAAACATAGAAGGTGTTTCGCTGATCTATGGCTCACTCGCGCTCGGCAAAGCCGAAGACGAACTGAAGGACGTGACTCCCCGGCCATCTGAAGAACTGCGTAGCAAGCTTGAGCCCGCCGATGGGATCTATGACGTTATCCTGATCGATTGCCCGCCGAGCCTCAAGCTTCTTACAAGCAACGCGATGGCAAGTGCGACGCACATTATCGTGCCTGTCGAGTCCGGCTCCCAGTACGGACTGTACGGTGCGGACGATCTGTTAAAGCACATCGACAAGATCAAACGCATCAATCCGTCAGTAAGGCTGCTCGGAGCACTTCTCATCAAGCACGACGAGCGGCAGACGGTGTGCAAGCTTCTGGAAAGTACCGCTCTCAAGACATTTGGCCACATTCTGCCTGTCAAGATCTCCACCAGTACGAAAGTGAATCAGGCCGCTGTGATGCAGCAGAGCCTTCATGCGCTTGACCGCAGTTCGAAAGTGGCACGCGAGTTCCGTCAGCTGGCCGCCAGCCTGGCGCAGACCCTGGAGCTCAGCGCCGCAGAGGAGGCAGGAAAAAATGAGTAAGAGCCTGAAGGCACTGCTGGCACAGAAGGCGGAGGAAAACACGCAACGCCATCGCGAAGCAAACTATCGCGACGACTTCGATGTCGGTCGCCAGCACATCAAGCTCCCTCTCGACAGGATCGATCCCAATCCGTATCAGCCACGGACCAGTTTTCCAGAAGAAGAAATCCGCGAACTGGCCGTTTCCATTAGCGCGGTAGGCTTGCTGCAGCCCATCAGCGTACGCGCCGTGGGTGAACGGTATGAGTTGATAGCAGGGGAAAGGCGCCTGCGTGCGCACAAGCTTCTGACCAGACCAACGATCGAAGCGCTGGTCATATCAGCTGACGAGGCCACCAGTGCAACCCTTGCGCTTGCAGAGAACATTGAACGGGAAGACCTGTCGGATTTTGAGATAGGGGAGAGCATCAAACGGCTCGAAGAACATTTTCCCAAGCGAACGAAGCTGGCTGAGTCGCTAGGTATTCAACGATCCGACCTCTATCGTTACCTGTCGTTTTCCAGTCTTCCTGACAGTATCCGTAAGCGGTTGGCAGCCCGGCCGAAGCTCCTCTCCCGTTCTGCCGCGGCGGACATAGTCAGGGTCCTCAAGGAAGCGGGCGACGACGAAGCCATCAGCAGGAGACTCGAGGAGGCGTGGGCACTGCTGGAGAGTGGCAAGCTCGACCAGACGAAGTTAGCGAGCTTTCTGTGTAACAGTGCAGCAACTACCTCAGGGATGCGGCAGAAACCGACTCATATCATGAAGCAGGGCGCAAAGGTTGGCACGTTTTCACAGACCCCCCATGAATTCGTAATGAAAGTCGCCAACAACGTGCTGACGGACGAACAAAAGCTGAAGATTCAACAGTTCGTGCTGGAGCTTCTGGCTTAGCGTAGCGCTTGTCCAAACTTTGGACGTTTATGGAGCGTCACCCCGGCAGGGTGACTTCGGTCGCTAGGGCAGCCAGTACCAGCTGATGGCACCGGCACCTGTTTGTGGTATCTCACGGACAGGAGGGCGCAAAGGTTGGCACGTTTTCACAGACCTCTATGAATTCTTAATGAAAGGTGGCCAACAGCGTGCTGATGGAGAACGAAGGCTGAAGATTCAGCAGTTCGTGCTGGAGCTCCTGGCTTAGCGTACCGCCTGTCCAAACTTTGGACGTTTCTGGAGCGTCATCCCGGGAAGGTGACTGTTCTATCGCCAAGGGAGTCAGTACCAGCTGATGGCACCGGCACCTGATTGTGGTATTTCATAGGCGATCTGCGCTTACCGCGCCCCGAAGTGACACAGGCTGGACCTCCTACCAACGGGAGATAACTGGTGCAGCCCGGAAAGCGGTCGCCTGCCGGCTGTGGCCGAAGTGACCAAGTGGTGATTTTTTGAGAAAACGGGTCGTCAGGAGTAGGATCCGCCACTCTCAGGTGAGTGGATTCAGGAACAACAAGGATATGGTACAACTGGCAATCAAAGGGGCGGCAGGCGGAATGAGCCTACTGACGCAACACGAAGTGGAGACGGGGCGACTCTCCCGTTCATTAGGCCTGCGCGCCAGCGAGGATGGTAAAAGCGTGCGACTGGTTGAATCAGTCGCGCGCAAGACCGGAGTTCCGCACGAATACCAGTTTGAAATCACTACTGGCGAACTGATTGCGCTGATTCGCACGCACGGCGCGCTGGTGTCTGAGGAAAAACGCGGTAATCCTGTTCCAGCCAACCCGGACTGATCCGAAGGTGGGCGTACGCTACCTGCGGCTTGCGCAGTCCCACCGCTTGCCGGCTTCCGTTGGGAGCGCTTTGGATCGCTAACCGGAGGTACGGGTACCGCCGGGCACCTCCGTACGCGACACCGCTTTTCGAGAAATTCCGGAGGCACTTCCGGCCCGGCCTTGTCTGCCATTTATGACTGGCGGACCGGCCCTGCGGGCCGGCGAAACAGCGACTATGATGTAGATGTGGTCCGGGCTCACAGCCCGTGACTACCAACGGAGCAGCGGCGGGGCTGGCGGGCAAACTGGCCGCCCGTCGCTGCTCCGCCACGAACCGGTCCGCGCTCACACAACTGAAGCGGGCCGTTTTTTTTCCCTGTTCAGTGGTGGTAACCAGTATTGGCGGCCAAGGAATCCGTCCTGCTGCCACCCGGGCACCGCGTCTGCGCCGTCGCGCCGGCGGTGCGACACGCCGCGCGTCGTGGAAAGGGGGGATCGCCGGGCTGACGCCGCTTTGGTCAAGGTGGCCCCTCCGTGCGATACCCAACTTTGGTATCGATGGACGCGTTTGAGAAGAGGGCCACCCATGTCACGCAACACATCGGTTTCCTTCGACGACCACTTCGCCGAGTTCGTTGACGCGCAGGTGCTGTCCGGCCGGTATGGTCGGTCAGCGATGTCGTGCGCGCCGGCCTGCGCCTGCTCGAATTGCATGAAACGCTGGCGCCCTGCAGGAAGCCCTGAAGGCCGGCGAGGCTTCGGGGGCGCCGGGTCCTGCACCAGCGGATGGACGTTGGGCGTCACCTGTAGGCATCGGCGAAGACGAACCTCAATGCTGCGCGGCCGGCGCGGGAACCCGGCCGGGAGCCGCGTGGCCAGTGAGGCCAGATCGACCGGCCTGCCGCCCGGTTTTTCCCGGTCGATCAATGCCACCTGCCGCCGGCGCATGCTGCCCAGGACAAATCTGCCTAGGTCGTCAACGTCACAGACCTTTGCTAACCGCTCTTCACCACGCCCCACTCGCCGCTGTAGCGATCCCCGTCGCCCTGTGTGCGGTGCATTTTCTGATGCGGTCAATGGTGATAACTGTTATTAGCACCATGCGATTTAATCGGTAGAATACGCGGAAACGGCGTTATGCCCCAAAAATCAGGGGCGTACCGTCCCAACTTGATAACTGTTATCAAGTCGCGTAGGGTGGAGGCGTGGCTATTGTGAGGAGATCACCATGATCAGTGCTGACCTGGGGCAGCAACTGGAAGGCTATGTCGCGCGGCTCGTCGAGACCGGGCGCTACCGCTCGAAAAGCGAGGTCCTGCGCGAAGGCGTGCGGCTCATTCAGGACCGCGAGACGCAGCTTGCTGCGCTCGACACTGTGATCGAACGCGGCCTCGCCGATTCCGACGCGGGCCGGGGCACCCCGGCCGACGAGGTGTTCGACCGGCTCGAAGCGAAGTACCAGGCGATGGCCAGGCAGGCGACGGACCAGCGCGACTCATGATCGTCCGGATTCTGCCCGCTGCAGAGGCCGAACTCGAGGCGATCGGCGATTACATCGCCCGGGACAATCCGTCCCGGGCTGTGAGCTTCGTGCGGGAACTGCGCGAGCGCTGCCTCGGCCTTGCTGACATGCCGCTCGCGTTCCCACTCGTGCCGCGCTACGAAGCGCGCGGCGTGCGGCACCGGGTGCACGGCCATTACCAGATTTTCTATCGCGTCGTCGGTCAGCCCGCGGAGCGGGTCGACGTCATTCACGTGCTGCACAGCGCGCGCAACACCGCCGCGATCCTTTTCTGAGCGACAGTCATGCGATAGCGTGACCGCCCGTTTGCCCGCCCTCCCGCCCATGTCCGTTGCGCCCGGCCCCGCGCCGTGACGGACGTACGTCGGGCAGGCGCGTATCAGGAACTCAGGAGCGCAACATGGCGAACCGTCCTCAACAGCTGACGCTGCCCCTGCCGCGCAGCTATACGCGCACCGATTTCGCAGCGCTGCGCGCGTTCGTGCAGCGCGTGCCGCTGCCGGCCATCGCACGGCTGTACTTCGATCCGGACACCGCGCCGCATGCGGCGGGCGCCGACGCGCTCGAGCGCTACCTGCGCACGATGCGCGATGACCTGGTGCACCTCGCAACCCTGCACGGCTCGTCGGTCCTGGCCGACCACCTGAAAGCGTCGACCCGGCACCACGGCAGCGCGAAGCTCACCGCCGTCACGCTGCGGATGGTCGAGCAGGCATCCCGGCTGGCCGCCGCGGCGCCAGCCGCCACGCACCCGGTCGGCCTGTGGTTCCGCCCGCTGGTCGCCCGGCGTCTGGTGGGGGAGGGCATCCCGACGCTCGGCGCACTGGTGGACTTCTGCAACCGCCGCGGCGGCAGCTGGTGGCGGGCCGTGCCGCGCATCGGCCTGCTGCGCGCGCGGGTGCTGGTCGCGTGGCTGCGCCGGCACGCCGGCACGCTGGGCGTCACGGTGGCTGACGATGTCGATGCCGTCGATCCGCTCGAGGCACCGTCGGGCGCCGCGCGCGTCGCGCTGGTCCCGGCCGGCACCGGGCGCGCCAGTGAGCTGGCGCCGCTTGAGCGGGTCGCGCTGCCCCACGCGCTGTCCGGCGGGGAGGGGTCTCATGGAAACGGCATGCGCGGCCTCAACCGCGCATCGGGCCTGTGCTATCTGCAGGCGCAGCACGACCTTGACGCGGTACGCGCCTGGCTGCACCGCTACCGCGACCGGCCGCAGGCGTTGCGCGCGTACACGCGCGAACTCGAGCGCCTGCTGTTATGGGCGGTCACGGTGCGCGGCACGGCCCTGTCGTCGCTCACGGTCGACGACTGCGAGGCGTACAAGGATTTCCTCGCGATGCCGTCGGCGGCCTTTACCGGTCCCCGCACACGGCGCGATTCGCCACGCTGGCGCCCCTTCGCGCCGGACGGACTGAGCCCGGACAGCCAGCGCTATGCGGTGCGCGCGCTGCGCGCCGCGTTCGACTGGCTCGTCGACGTGCACTACCTGGCCGGCAACCCGTGGCAGGCGGTCAGCGATCCGGTGACGGTCACGCGGGCGCACGCGATGCGCATTGAACGGGCGCTGCCAGCCGACCTGTGGAGCCGGGTGCGCCGGTTCGCCGAAGACCGTAGCGCGAGTCTGGGGCCGGCCGCTACGCGCTGGCGCGCCGCGCGCGCCGCGCTGCTGCTGATGGGCGACTCGGGTCTGCGCAACGCCGAGGCGGCGCTCGCCCGCCGCGAGCAGCTGCGCTACGTGCCGGCCGATGGCGAGGTGCCGGCGAACTGGGAACTGGAGGTGACCGGCAAGGGCCGCAAACAGCGCATCGTGCCGGTCAGCGGCGCGTGCGTCGAGGCGCTGGCCGCGCACTGGCGGGATCGCGAACTGGATCTCGCTGCGCCGCCGCCGTCGGCGCCGCTGGTCGCGCCGCTGGTGATCCCGGCGACGCGGGCGGCGCAGCGCCGGCACGCCGGTGCGCAGGGTGACCGAAGTCGGGAGCGAGAGCAGGATCAGCAGGGTGGGGTGGGCTATTCGGGCAACGGGCTGCGCGAGCTGGTCAACTGGGCGGTGCGGCAGATCCGCGCCGAGCTGGATCTCACCGAGGACGAGCGCCGGCAACTGGCCGGCACCACCCCGCACGCGTTCCGGCATACGTTTGGCACCCAGGCGGCCGTCGACGTGCCGCTTGACGTCGTGCAGCAGGTGCTCGGTCATGCGTCACTGCAGACCACCACAATTTATGTGCAGGCGGAAAGGAAGCGCGTGCGGCGCGAACTCGCCGGCTACTACCAGCGGATGACCGGCGTCGACCCATCGCCGTCGGAATAAGGGTGCCGCCGCGCAACCACTGCCACGCTCGCGATCAACCTCGAGCTCCTGTGCCCGCGTATATGCCGCAATACGCGTGTAACGGACCAGGGCACGAACAGCGCGCGCCTCCCGACCATTCTCACCCTCGCGACATCGACGATCCATTCTGATGGCCATCACCCAATAACAGCAGCCCATAACCGCCCCTGTTGTTGACGTTTCTACTCAACTTTGCGCCGCCATCTAATGATGCTTTTACACTGCCGCTAACAGCCCACGCCGGTTGAGCGCATCGAGCCGATCCCGCGCGTGCCGCGCGGCAATCACGATGAGAATCATTCAGATCGTCGCGCCATACGCGTGAATGCACGCTAACGGCGGCGCAGCTCCACCAGCTTGCTGACGTGCCGCCCGAAGCCGAATGGTTTGCCAATCTGGATAATCCGCGCACGCGTCGCGCCTACAGATCGATCTCCGCGATTTCATGAATTTTGCGGGGATCCGGCAACCCGATGAATTCCGCCTCGTCACGCGTGCTCGGGTGGCGCAAGGTGATCACCGACAAGGCCATCCGCAGAGACTCGTTTGGCTCGGTCAAACAACTGATCACGCGCATCGATCAGTTCGTTTCCCACTACAACGAAAACTGCAAACCAATCATGTGGACCGCTTCCGCTGATTCCATCCTCGAAAAGCTACACAGATTTTGTTCGCAAATCAGCGGAACGGAACCCTAGTCGAGAGTGATCTTTGGGCGTTCCCGGGCCGGGCTCTGAAGACAGCCGCTATAGCCACCCCAGGGCGCTCCGGGAAGTAGGAAAATAGGGAAGTAGTGGAGCCTTCTCTCACCTCACGGCCACTGCTGGCGGCCGTGCTTCACACGCAGGATCGTCACGACTTCATCGCTTGCGCGATAAAACACGATGTAGTTCTGTATTGTATTGCAGGAGAAGGGAATGCCGACGTCGCCCCTGTCGACGTGCGCAGGCATTTACTGCCGGACGGGACAAGCTATTACGATGTATGCGACTTGGGTTACGTGCCGCTTCTGCAACTGGAGGACGGCACATCTCTGCGTGAGGGTACGGTCATTGCCCAGTACCTTGCCGACCAGGCGCCCGAATCGAAACTGGCGCCCGCCCACCATTCGATCAAGCGTTACAGGCTGCTTGAATGGCTCAACATCCTGAGCGCCGAGATTCATAAGGGCTTCATTCCGCTGCTTTACGCGGTGGCCGCCGGAAAGTGGGTCGATACCGCCAGGCCGAAGCTCGAAAGCAGATTTGGCTGGATCGACCGGCAAGCGGTTTCTGATGGGCGATAGTTTCACGATTGCCGATGCTTACCCGTTCGCGTGGACGGGATGGGGGACCGCCGCGTGGATGAAATCGGTGTACAGCGCGAACATCGATCTCAATCATGAGCGTATCAGGGATCGACTGACGGTCCAGCGCGTCCTGCGGGAAGATGGCTTGCTCGCTAACTGAGTCTGGAGCCAGCTTCGCCTGAAAGATTGCCTGGAGGTCGGCCGGCCGATTGTCGCCAACTTGAGATGGCCATATTTGATATGGACTGCGACATAATTAAACGCGGACGCGCCGTGACGCGTCCTAGTGAGTCAAGAAATACGCGCAAACAGCAATTACGCCAAAGATCCCGGCGCACCAGAAGATTCCGCTCACAATCTCGCGGTCAATGCTCTCGGTTGTCGGGGTTGCTTCGATTGCTGCTTTTTTCACCTTGTCATCAACCTGCATAACTTCTTCCTTCTATTTGCCATGCCATCCAAGGCTCTGGGCATGGGCAATCGCAAAAAACGCGCATTCTACAGATAAACCCATACCAATGCTGCCATTCCGGCAGGGGGGTGAATCGGCTTCGGCGAGATTTGCGACCATCTTAAGAAGGTTGCAAACGGGAGTTTTCTGGAGCACCAACCTTAACTTTTATGCGGTCAGGCGAGCATTTCAATCCCGTGCTTCTGGACGATCTGCAGGAGCTTGGCCGCCATGCCGCTGGGCTGCTTCTGGCCGGTCTCCCACTTCTGAACCGTCGACGTGCTCGTGTTCAGATAGAGCGCGAAGACTGGCTGGCTTACCTTGGCTGCTTTGCGAATGAGCACGACATCCTTGGCCTCAAAGTGCGGCGGCTCCTCGATGCAAAACTCGTCGTATTCGCGCATTGTCGTCTTGTCGATCAGTTTGGAACGACGAAGACCGGACGCAGCGCTATGAATCGCCTCGAAAGCGTCACTCTTGAACCGTTTAGCAGCCATGACAGATCTCCAGTAATTCCCCGTCTTTCACCAGCCGGTCCATCTCGTCCGGCTTCAACTTCCCGTAATCCTTGGCGAGCTTCTTGAACGCCTTCAGCTCGTCCTTCTCGATGTTTTCGCGATCGTTCTTCGCAAACAGAAAGACGAAAATCCACCGCACCCCAACCTTGTTCACAACGATGCCGCGGTGTCTGTTCTTGTCGAGGCGCTTTTTCCAAACGTTGCCGCCCAGATCCGTGCCCTGACCCTTCGTCAGTTCCTCGGCCGCCTCGCAGAGCTCCTTATCCGTGATTCCAGCCGCTTTGGCCTCTTTAGCAAACCAAGGAGTTTTGAAGACGCGCGAAGCTGGAGCCTGCATTTATTGTTAGGTACGTGGGAGAGCCAATAACATAGCACCTGGTGCAATACCTTTCAACCTTGCCCCATTTATACGTTTTGACAATATGTCAGTATGGGGTAAACCCATTCCTGACTATCAGCCGATCTAGCAAGCAGTGTCAGAATAGGGCGCTTATCTGTATTTCCTGACACCAATCTATACGCCTCTAGACGTTAATCTGACACTTCATGGGTTGTTTCCGAAAACGGTCGAAACTGTGGAAACTGCCGCCGTGGAAACCCTCGATTTCCGTGCGAACCTGGGGTGCGAAACTCGGCGGTGAGCAGAAAAAAACCCGCACCGGAGCGGGCCAAACACTAGCCTATCTGCCTCAGGACGCACAACCACTCTACCGGCAATCCCCTTCATTGACGCGTGATTGCGCCCCATAAATGCGCACCTGCCAACCCTCCGCGCGATTTGGACTCGTATCGGGTGTCGCAGAACACGACCTCCCGCCGACCGTCTCTCCGCTGCGGATTACTAGCAGCTTGTGTACGAAAACGACCGTTTTCGTGCGCCGTCTTGTTTTGACAGAATATCTGCCGTATAGTGAGGCTATACGCTATACACAGGGAGGTGAGATGGCGGCAACCGAGAACGGGAAACCGTGATCAAGTCTTGGCGACACAAAGGGCTAGAACAGTTCTTTGTTAGCGAACGCAAGGCAGGAATCAGACCTGACCATGCAAGCAAATTAAAACGTCAGTTGGCCCGGTTGGATGAGGCGAAGTCACCTCAGGACATGAATTTACCGGGCTGGAAGTTGCATCCGTTGCACGATGACTTGGAGGGCCATTTTTCGGTCTGGGTCAACGGCAATTGGCGAGTTACCTTCACTTTCGAAGGGACTGACGCCATCCTGGTCGACTATCAGGATTACCATTAGGTAAATACACGATGTCTCGCATTTTCAACCCGCCCCATCCGGGCGAAACGCTCAGGGAGGACGTTCTCCCTGGGCTCGGTTTGACCGTAACCGAAGCCGCAGTGCAGCTCGGCGTCACGCGCGCGGCTTTGTCGCGCGTGCTAAACGGTCACGCCGGCATTTCCCCGGAGATGGCTCTGCGCCTCGAGGCGTGGCTCGGGGAAGAAAATGGGGGGCGTGCAGATCTCTGGGTCGCGCAACAGGCGGCCTATGACCTTTGGCAAGCCCGTTCGCACGGGACTCCAAGGGTGCAGCGGGCACACGCCTGCGCTTGAAATAAACATGAAATGACAAAGGGCGCTTCGGCGCCCTTTGTCATTTGTGGCTTCCGCGGCCGCGGTTTTCACACCGTTGAGCTGAGCGAGAAAGGCTATGACTGCATGGTCTCCGCGCCGTCACTGATTCCCCGGAAACCTGGCGAGCGCGTCAAGACCGACCGACGTGATGCTGCAAAACAGGTGCGTTCGCTGCGCGCCGGGGACCTGTCGCCTGTCCACGTGCCGACCGTCGAGGGCGAAGCGTTCCGTGACCTGGTCCGCACCTGGGGCGCCGCCAGACGGGATCTGAAACAGGCCAGGCAACGTCTGAAAGCGTTCCTGCTCGGCCATGACGTGCGGTATACCGGCCGGGCTGACTGGGGGCCGGGACACCGGCGCTGGATCAGCGGCTACACCTTCGATTCGCACTGGCAGCAGCTTGCGTTCGAGGAACATCGGAGGACGATCGAAGACCGCACTCGCACAGTGCGCACGGCTCGAGACGGCCTTACCCGAGATGGTGGCGCCACAAGAGCGTTTCTATCCGGTTGTCGAAACGCTTCAGGCCCTGCGTGGCGTTCAGTTCACCACCGCCATCGGCATGCTGGCCGAGCTCGGCGACCTCTCACGCTTCGACCACCCGCGGCAGCTGACTGCTTGGCTGGGCCTCACACCATCTGAACACTCGTCCGGCCAGAAACGCCGGCTGGGCAGCATCACGAAGGCGGCCAACAGCTACGCACGGCGCCTCCTCGTTGAAGCAGCGCGGTCGTATCGTCATCCGGCCAAGGTCAGCCCTGCCATCCAGAAACGCCATGAGGGGTGTCCCAAGGCGATCATCGACCGCGCCTGGTCTTCTGAGGGCGGCGCAGCGCGGTCCGCGAGCAACCCGCGATGATCCTAAGGGATAGCGTGCTGACGCTGACTCCCGACCATAGAGCGCGGCAGGCTCACCAGACGGAACCCTGTACGTGGTAACCAACCCACGGATATCAGATTGACCCACCGACTGCGCCGCCCTGAGCAGATTGAACGAAAAGCCTTATGAAATAGCCTATATGAAATAGCAGCCACACCTTTGCGGTACTTGAACGCGAAAGTCATATCAGGATCCATGCTCAAAGAATGATCGATGCTCTCCCGACAATTGGAGGCCTGTGTGCCAAATTACGCTCTTGCCCTTCCTGACCGGCTGGCAACCCTACTTCTTTTGTGGTTGCAGAGGAGAATGCCGGGCAAGTGCTGCGTCACCACGCCACGTAGCGCGATTTTAAATTAGGGTTTACACTCATTTCCGTCTCCTCCATGTCTCCTCGGAATATGGATTACGCCCGCCTCTCGAAGGTGGGCTTTTTTTAGCCGCAGTGCTCATCGCGAATCAGGGTTTACCCAAATCCCGCAACAATCCCTTCCTGACATCTGCCTTAATTTTAAGCGTCTGCTTACCTAGACTGTAATCACTGGTTTACGAACAGGGCTGTTCGTAGCAGGACAAAACAAAGTCTGGAGGTAAGTACCATGAAGTCCCTTATTCAAGCCGTTGTCGTTGCCGCTGCCCTTGCTGCTCCGGTTGCCGTGTTCGCCCAATCGAATGCACCTTTGACCCGTGCGCAGGTGCGTGCTGAACTGGTTCAGCTCGAAAAGGCTGGCTATAACCCGGCTCACGGGGAAGACCCGTATTACCCCGCCGACATCCAGGCGGCTGAAGCCAGGGTGGCTGCGCAGAACGGCGCAACGAGCGGTTACGGCGGTGTGGTGAGCGGTTCGTCGGACGCAGGACGCCCGGCAGTGTCGAAGGCCGACTGGAACGCGATGTACGACCATCCGTAATGTGTTGATGCCCGAATGCCAACAGGCTGCCGAACGCATCCTGTCATTGAGCACCATACTCTGAGCGCGCAGCCCCCTTGCGCGCCCTTATTAAAAGAACTGGCTCGCTAGCGCGGCAATTCCCGGCAGCGGGCCCGTTCCGTATCGAACCTCCTCCAGTGGGCACCCCGTCCCGCTGGATTTGCCCGGACCTTCATGGTCTGGGCGCTTTTTCGCATTCCCGCCGGGCGTCGCGCCCACGCGTATGGCGTGCCGGAAAATTCGGTTCGTGCCGTCGCAACTGGAATTTTCTGGCGTCGCCGTTTATCAAGCGCCTCCGACCTGCCATCTGATCGGCCAATACTGTGTGGCACGCAGGCGCGCCGATGCCATCCGGTTTATCTGCCAGCGCAATGGTGACCAATTGCTGCGTGGCACTTGTTCATTTTCGTTTTCTTTTCTCCTGTCTGAATTTGAAGGTAATCCGCGCCGGCACGGCACTGCAATTCGTTATCGGGCGGGCATCAATCGGCTGTCCTCAGTTCCGCTGCCACTGCGGCAACAGTCGCGCGGCTGGTGTCCAGGTTCGAGACGATCCAACTCCAACTCAAACCCTTCTCCAGAGCGGCGCGGATCGTAGCCCGCCTCTCGGTATCAGCCGGCCGCCCTTTGAACCTGCCCGCGTCTTTCGCCTTGGCGATGCCCTCGGCCTGACGGCGGCGGCGGTCGTCGTAATCTTTCCACGCTACAGCAGCCAGCATGTCGAGCCGCATGCCGTTGACCGCTGCCAGCATGCGGCCGGTGAATGCGTCGGTTGCCTCAGCACGCGCCTCAGCGATGAACCGCAGCATGTCGTCCGTCACGAGCAGGGCGAGCTTAGATCCCGACTCGACCGGCACGAACACTACATCGGCAGCGAAAAGCGCGTTCGCCGTCAGGAAGTTGAGCGCGGGTCGCGTGTCGATCAGGATCACATCGTAGGCGTCGTGCAGCACGTCGAGCGCCTTCTTCAGTGCCGATGTCGACGCGAACGGGCTGGTCTGCATTTTCTCTGCACGCCGTCGAGCAGCAGTGTCGAGTCGACCAGATCAACGCCCTTCACTTGGGTGTCACCGATGATCGCCTGTGCGATCGACAGGCGCCCCTCGAGCACCCGCTTAATTGCGCCACACGGCGCATCATCAAACGAATACAGCAACTTTGTAGCGTTGGCCTGCGGGTCCATGTCCACGACGAGCACCCCGTATCTGTCGCGCGCAAGCGCATCGGCAACGGACGTCGTGATGGTCGTCTTAGCGACGCCACCCTTGTGATTTGCGAAGGCGATGACTTTTGCCACAATTCCTCCTGGTCTCATAATTTTTCGTGGCAATTATCTTTCTTGACTGCGTCAACTCCAATGAAAAATAGCAACGCAGAGCGTTTGGTTTTGATTTTCTGGCTCTCTCCATAGGACAAGCGCAGCGCGTCAGGCCGAAGGCAACGCTCGCGGGGAGACTGTGGGCGAGTGCGGTACCGCGTAGCGGATGTCCACGGCCGTTAGGCGGTGGACATCGCAGTCGTCCACGGGCGAGCGCGGGATGAACGACAAGTCATGCAGACTGATCGGCGCATAGAGAACCGCTATGGTGTACAAATCCCCGGCGTTGCGTAGCGAACCCCTCGTTTTATATCCGTTTTCCGTTTTAAAACGTTTTAGGCGTCCTGCAATCCTTACTTGATAAGCATCGCAGGACGCTAAGGTGTACAGATTCCCGGTCGAAAGGTGGCGGGTTTCCCGGTTAAAGGTGGCAGATTTCCCTGTCTATGGGACAAATTCCCGGCGTTATGCACAGGGACGATTTGTTATCCACAGGTGTACTCGATCTTCAGATTGCCACCTTTTCTAGGGGTGTACATAATCGTGGCGCATCCACCTTTTCGCCCGCGCCATGACGAAGACTCTTACAGCCAAACCTCACAGCCAAACGGCCATTGGCGATCGCCAAGTGACGATGGCGAATATCATCGTCCGCGCATCACACAACCTAAACCTGTCCGAGAAGCGAATGATCGCGGCTGGGCTCGCGGTGAGCGATACCACGGACGGCCGCGCATTGACCGAGGAGAAGTTCTGGACCGTAAAGCTGTCCGCAATGGAGTATGCGGAAACCTTTGATATCAGCCTCGATACAGCCTATGAACAACTACAGAACGGCGCCGACAAGCTGTTGACCAAGCTGATTGTGCGGCCTGATCGCGATCGTAAAGGGGACGAAATCAAGCACGCGTGGCTGTTGCGGGCCAAATACTCGAAGGGACAGGGGACTGTGACCATCACTTGGCACCCCGACGTGCGGCCATACCTGTTTTGTTTGCGGCAGGAGTTCACGACATACAAGCTCAAGCACGCAGCCGCGCTGCGCAGCGTCTATTCGTGGCGCCTATTCGAGAACCTCAAAAGCTGGAACGGGGCGGGAAAATGGGAGCCTACTCTTGAAGATTTCGAACACGCAATGGACGCGCCGCGGAACTACAGGACAAATTTCAAAGAACTGCGCCGCCGCGTCATCGACCCGGCTGTCAAAGAATTGTCAGAGAAGAACGGCCTGATCGTCGATTGGGAGCCGACCAAAAACGGCCGTAAGGTCGTAGGGTTGCGCTTCAGGTTTCGCCCGAATGAGCAAATGCCCCTTGCATTCTGACCGGGGATTCGTACACCTATAGACCCCGTTGCGCACTTGAACCGCACCGATAGTGGTGCGGGCGCGCCTCTAGCCAGACAGCAGGCACGCCTGGGCAGCGCCAATGGTTTTGGCCGACCGGCCGTGCTGCTTGACGTTGTCTACACGCCTGACGCGTCAGGATATGTAGCAGCCGGCGCAGTTCTACACGTTGCTATATAGCACTGCGCCGGCCCGTAGATCGGCGCGGGCTAATACAACGCAGTTATCCACTGCATATGCATTTTCGGGGGTTGTGCACAAAAAAGGTGGATGAACCTGTTGATAACCGCCGGCGAAAACCCGCATGTCCATGATCCCAACGGCCTTTGTTGCACCGCATCGCAGAAAGGCATCAGTGCATAGGCGACCCGTTTAGGCTGATCGGTGGCCATATCCTATCGACGTCGCGCCAGCCAGGCTACAGCGCTAAGCAGTTTCTAGGGAGGACAGAGCAGGGGGCCACGTCCGTTGTATAAACCTATCCGATAGGTTTATTATCAGCACATGCCAACAATAGCAACGATCAACGGGGTACCGCGTGTTTATCTATCCGGCGGACCATCGGCCAGCGCACGTCCACGTGATCGGCGCAGGTTTTGAGGTCGTCTTTGACCTCAATTGTCCAAATGGACCACTGGACGTCAGGAACATCGCCGGAAAGGTTTCAGACCGGACGATCCACCGGATAGCGCACCTCATTGAGCCAGAGATCGTCGCCTTTGTGCCGCATGGAGAAAACATCATGGCAATTACTAAAGAGTCAATCGCCGCAGCACGCCACGCCGGAAAGGACGTCGGCCCGCGTGCTGTTGCCGCGCGCTATCGTCCGTCTATCGGGAAAGTCGAGGTCGAGTTCGACAACGGCGTAACACTTGCGGTACCAGCGCGCCTAATTCAGGGCCTAAGGAACGCAGGCACATCAGGCCTAAGCAAGATCGAGATAACGCCGTCAGGATGGGGGCTGCACTTCCCGCGCCTCGACGCTGAGGTGTACGTCCCGGCGCTGTTCGAAGGCATCTTTGGTTCCAAGGCGTGGATGAAGCAAGCCGCGCGCGTCGCCGGATCGACGCGTTCACCAGCGAAGGCAGCAGCCGCACGAGCGAACGGCAAGAAGGGAGGGCGACCGCGCAAAGTCCCGGTGCACGTGGTGCACGCGTGATGATCCGGGCCTAGTCCACGCATGCGGCCGGCCCGGTACAGCGTCGGATGCTCGCGCAGGCCATCAACCTTGACGCGGATTTTCAGCACCCGCTCAACGGCCGCATCGGGATTGTCGTGGCCGATGTAGTCGAGGATGTCGAAGAGGTCATTTTTCGCCTCAACCTTCCACTCGAGCCTTCGCACCCTTGCCGTTTCGCATCGCCTCGACACGCGCTTCGGCCTTCTTCATCACGTCCTCGTGTGCCACGGCCGGGCGTGGATCGTCGATCGCTTCCTGGACCTGCGCTCGTACCCACCTGTCGTAAGCAGCGGCATCCGCGTGTGTCTGCTTCATCGCCTCGGCGCGATCCGGGCGACTGGGACGATCGAACGCCACTTCATCCGGCCGCCACGCCTCGAGCGAAAACAGGCCCGTCTGCAGGCCGAGTTCGCGGATCACCTCGAGTGCCTTGACCGGGTTGCGGAATGCCCGTGGACGCCGGTTGTTCGACGTGACCAGCACGGCGGTGCCGGCTGTGCGCGTCTCCAGTTCGACGTAAAAGGCACCGCCCTCGGCCTTCAGGATGGCCGACAGGACGCCGCCCGCCTGGGCAGCAGCTGTCGCCTGGGACATGTCCAGCGTTTTCATCGGACGACCTATAATTGTTTCCGTCACGGTTAACAATACGCCGTGGCGCCCTCATCTGTCGATCCTGCGACCTGGTCGACGTAACACCTCTTGGATACGGATACGGATGTGTGACGTTCTCCGCGAACGCCGCCACGCAAGGCGGTTGAAATGCTTCCGGACAGCGCCGTCGAACGATACCATTCACGGATCATTCGAGATGGACCTAATTGATGGAAGCCCGGTATTTTCAACTACTCGCTCAGCTTGCCGATTTTGGTGAGGACCTGTGCCGCTCGCGCATCGCTCCTGACACCTGGCACGAATATTTGCAATCGGGCTTCGACCAGTCTCACTTGCCGGATTTGATACGAATCCTGGACGACGATACGCTGCACGAATCGGAATTTACTGGCATCGCGATGGCCCCGATCCATGCGTGGCGCATTCTCGCCGAGCTGAAAGCTGTTGAGGCGATTCCAGCCTTGATCTCCCTGATACATCGGATAGACGATGACTGGATTGGCGAGGAATTCCCCGATGTTTTCAGCAAGATCGGCCCATCGTCGCTCGAAGCAGTCGAGCTATATGCACGGGATTCCCGAAACGGGGAGTTCGCCAGAATCTGTACGTTTCGCCTGATTGCCAGGATGGGATGTGACCACCCGGAACAAAGAACGCGATGCGTCGAGATTCTGACCGATCTGCTACGCGCCCATGGGACAAACGATCCGGATATCAATGGCTTCCTCGTTTGGGCATTATCCGATCTTGGGGCTCTCGAATCTTTTGCAGTGGTCCGCGAAGCCTACGAAAAGAATCATGTGGCATTGAGTATTCTGGGCGACCTACGTGACGCCGAAGACTATTTCATGATCGTCTCTAAAGACTATGAAGACATCAAAATCGTTAGAGAGGCAAGACTCAATCGCCTCCGCACGTTGTCAGAAGCTCACCCATTCGAGCCGACCCCGATAATCGGGAAATCGCGGCCCATCGTCGCCGGTCACAAGGTCGGGAGAAACGATCTCTGCCTATGTGGAAGCGGGAAAAAGGACAAGGAGTGCCACGGGGTTACTGCGACGTTGCACCAAGGACACTCAACATGACCCTGCAGAAAAGCCGCCAGGCCGCAACAGACTCAAAGCTCAAAGAAATCAAGGACGCCAAACGGGCATCAGACAAAGCGCGTCGTCAGCAGTACCGGCAGACGAGGGCTGATCAGGAACGCCAAGTGGTGCTGGTCGGCGAAGCTGTCATGCGCCGTCTTGATCGTGGCGAATGGGACGAAGCCGATTTCCGGCAGATGATGGATGAGGCTTTATCCCGGCCCACTGATCGTGCTCTTTTCGATCTCGACTGAGCAACCATGCTTTACCTGCACTGTACGAAGAAGCTTCTTGACCGGCTGAAACCCGAAGTGATCGCCGGCGGCACCAGTACGACGGGGCTCGGTAACTGGTATGCCACGGCTTTGCTGTGGAAGCCGCAAATTGCGCTCCTCGTCAATGAACGGACGTTGCTACCGGTCCTGATCCCTTTGGCTCCAGCAGCTGGCATGGCCACCAGATTCCCTCGCGTCCTGGCTTACGTACTCGCGGCCCACGGCATCCGGCCGCCGTTCATCGAGCAGGAGCTATTGCACATGCAGGACGTGCGATATACCAAAACGACAAACCGTAGCGTCGTCGGCATCATGACGCAGTTTTCCCAATTGGCGGAAGGCTATCGCGGCAGCGATGAGATGAACGACCTTGTAGCGTTGTCACTCAGGTTGTCACGTATCCCTTGCAGTCCGCTCTACCGGGGGCCGGTGTTTCCGGACAAGGCACTGCGTGAATTGATTGGCAGCGGATCATTGCAATAGCCGCCCCGGCAAATTGGAGTGCCCTCATTCCGTCTCATCATCGGAAATAGCCCGCAAACCCTTGCTTATCAAGCTGTCCAGTCGTTCTCAGTGTGGAGACTGCGGCAAACAGCTAGCCTCTATGCTGCGCACCAGATGGCGTGCCGCCGCCTTCGCCATGAAAAAGCCCGCACACAGCGCGGGCTTGGTACACGTCAACGAAGACATGGAATGGGTGCGTCTAGGCCTCGAGAAACATCATGCCGAGCATTGCGTTTGCTGAGACGAATCGCGCGCTCAGGCCTTGACGTCGATGATCGCCCCGACTTTCTGGCCACTGCTTTTCACGCTCGGCGTTGCCGCCGTCTGCGTAGCTGCTGCCTTGACCGCCTTTGCGCCCGCATCGTCGCCATCTCCATCGACATCAGGACCGACTTCACGGGCTTCCGATGACGTCGCGCCGCGTTGTGCCGTTTGCGTGTGCGCGGTCTGAACCGGGAGCTGAAGTTGTTGGTTGCCGCCAGCAGAAGAAACGCCGATGTACATGCTATATGACAACTTAGTTGACGATGTCCGCCGAGATGGCCGGCAGGGAAAGCAGGGCAGGGGATAGCCCCCGCCCGTGCGGAAAGCTGCTATTCCGATGTTGGCCACTGCTGCCGCGCATGTAGCACGCGCAGGATCTGCACCACGTCGCCCGTGATGCGGTAAATCAACAGATAGTTTTCGGTGATGACGCACTCACGCGTGCCGCGCACGCGACCTGCGCGGTACAGCTTCGGATTCGTTTCGAGTCGTACGGCCTTGCTCTGGATGTCGGCTGACAGGTTCGCCGCGCCCTGTGGGCTTTCTTCGGTGATCGCGTCGAGAATATCGGCCAGATTGATCAGCGCTGCAGGCTGCCACTCGATTCTCATGCGCGGCCCTTCCGCCTGGGTTTAGCTGCTGGCTTGCCATGCGCAAGCGCACGCAGCGCGGCCGTATCGCCAGACAGCAGCGCTGCGCTGACCTCGCTATGCGGGATCTTCGCAATGGCCGGGTTGTCGGCTTCTTCAATGGCTTTGCGGACCTCGGCGCGCAGCCACTTGTCATAGGCGGCGGCCTGATGCGCAGCTTTCATCTGCTCGCGTGCGCGCTCGGCCCTGGTCTGCGATGCGGTCGACAGTGGCGCGTCCGGATCGTACTGCGCGGCGTCAACGTCAAAGCGCACGATGCCCATTTCACGCAGATAGGACACGATCGTTTCGAAGCGCTTGAACACGCGCACATTGCCCCGCTGTGCGGCAAGGGGCCGCTCGGTCATGCCGTACCTGAACAGCACACCCCAGCCGCCTTTCTGGCCGACGACATGCGCAGCGCGCACCGCACCCGCTTCAACGAGCTGCAAAAGGGTCTTCTGGTCGATGGTTTCGGTTGCCATGGGAATATCCTTCAAAACTAGTCGTAGGCCTTCAGCCGCTCGATGAGCGTACGCATCGAGCGACACACCGCGCGCGACAGATCCGCGATGCGTGAGGTCAGGCGCGGCGTGTCTGCATCAGTTGCGCCCACTTTCACCACGAAGCGCAGCGACACATGCAGCAGCGTTTCGCCTCCAGCGCCGACAGGCCCGGATGCTCGTCGCCTGGGTGCGACCGCGCGCGCGGCATCGAGCGGGGAACGCGACAGCAGGAACGCAGCAAAGTCACGATCACGGCGGTTGAGCTGCTTCACGCCGCGTTATCTGTATCCAGCTCGGCACGCCACGCAAGTACCGCGGCATCAAACTGCGGACCATAGCCCAGCGTGTCGGGGTAGCTCTTCGCGCGCGAGGCGAGCCGGAACACGACACACATATCTTCCATGATGTCGTCATCCACGCCCCAGGCGGGGGGGATGTGGTACTTGCCGCCGCACGCACGCGGGTTCCACCATTCCAGCAGGAAATCCGCGCCGCGCCGGCTCTGACCGCTGTCGCCCTGAGTATGTTTCAGCAGTTTTCGGGCGCCTGACGCTCGGCCGGCATCATCTGTTCGAGTCGCATCATGTCCTCTCAAAAGGGCGGGTAACTTTTCCTGTTTTTTACTGACAGGATACAGGTTAAAGACTAGCAGAATTCAGGATATAGATCATCACTCTACAGGGTATTGATGCCAGTAGGCGAATCTGCCTGCGTCGGACCGCGCTCATTGGCTGACGCTTACCGGGCCTGTAGTCCCGGCCATTCGGTCACGATCCCTTTCGCCAGGTCAAAACCCCAGTCAGTTGGAACGAGCTAAGGGCTACTCGCCCTGGCGCACTCCGGTGCAAGGTCTTCGACCGGACCGGGGGGTCCCCATCTTTCGCAGGCTGCAAGACGGCCTTCGGCCGCCCCTTTCGGGGTGGGCGATCCCCCTCCCCCGGACCGCACCGCCGTTTGCCTCCTCGCGTTCGCCACGTGGCACGGGGCCATGCGCAACAGAAAGCGCAGACCCCTGAAGCCAACTGAGGAGCAAGACCATGAAAATCCAAGCCAGGACCCAGCCCGACGTCTACACCCGCGTCACGGACAAAATCATTGCCGACCTGGAGCAAGGCGTAGGGCCCTGGGTGAAGCCGTGGAGAGGCGGCAATGCAAGCGGCCGCATCACCCTCCCCGTGCGTCACAACGGCATCCCGTATCAAGGCATCAACATTCTTTTGCTCTGGGGCGAAGCGCTGGGGAAGGGCTATCAATCCAGTCGCTGGATGACGTTCAGGCAGGCTTTGGAGCTCGGCGGCAATGTCCGGAAGGGCGAGCACGGTTCCCTCGTCGTCTATGCCAACAAAATCACCAGGACCGGGACCGACGACAAAGGCGACGAGATCGAGCGCGCAATCCCTTTCATGAAGGCTTACACCGTGTTCAACGTCGAGCAGCTCGAGAACCTGCCTGCGCAATACATGCCCACACAGGAGCCCGTCGAAGACGAGCCGATGCAACTGATCGAACGCGCGGAAGCCTTCTTCGCCAGGACCGGCGCCGCCATCCGCCACGGCGGGAACCGGGCTTATTACGCGCCCGCGCTGAATGTAGTGCAAATGCCGATCCCCGAAGCCTTCAACACGGCCGAGAGCTACGCGGCGACCAAGGCCCATGAGCTGATCCACTGGACCAGCCACCAGACCCGCCTCGACCGGCAGCTTGGACAGCGTTTCGGCGACGAGGCGTATGCAGCCGAAGAACTGATAGCCGAGATGGGAGCCGCTTTCGTATGCGCTCAGCTTGGCATCACTCCGGAGGTCCGCGAGGATCACGCTTCTTATCTGGACCACTGGCTCAAGGTGCTCAAGGCCGACAGGAAAGCTATTTTCACGGCCGCGAGCCAGGCGCAACGCGCCTGCGATTACCTCTTCTCCCTGCAGGCTGACGAAGAGCAGCAGGTGGCAGCATGAAGATTTACCACGTCAGCAGCCCGATGAAGATCGGGCTTCACGAATGGCGGCTCAACATCCGCGATTTCAACATCGGCGGACAGATCCATGTCTGCACCGAATACGAATGGCGCGGGTGTAACGACCCGTGGAGAAGTGCAAAAAACTGGCCGACCTATGACCACAACGACACTTACAACGGCCTGCCGAGGAGCCTTCGCAAGCTCTACGAAGCCAATCACGCGGCCGTCGACCTTTTTATCTACGGCAGAAAGCCGGATCAATTGGTCTTCTTCCAATCGAAGCGCCGAGGTGCTGTGGCAGGCCACAGCTCGCCCGGTAGCAATTCGACTATTTTTATCCGGCAAAAATGCCGGGACCGAGCGTTTGGGTCGGTCCGTCTCACCGGCGCGAAAAAGCGCCCAGACCATGAAGGTCTGAGCAAATCCAACAGGACCGGAGCGCCCGTTGGAGGAGGTATCAATACGAAGATATGAAACTGGCCCGCTACCGGGCATTGCCGCGCCAGCGAGGCCAGTTCTTGAAATGGAGCGCGCAGAGGTGCTGCGCGGTCGGCGGGCGATGCTCAGCGACCGGATAGGGCGCCAGCGGCTCGCCAAACGGTTTTAATGACCGGAATAGAGCGACTTCATGCTGTCATTGGACGCAGGCCGAGCTGCAGGTGTGCCCGATGCCGACGAACCGCTCACCACACCGCCGTAACCGCTCGTTGCGCCGTTCTGCGCAGCCACCCTGGCTTCAGCCGCCTGGATGTCGGCGGGGTAATACGGGTCTTCCCCGTGAGCCGGGTTATAGCCAGCCTTTTCGAGCTGAACCAGTTCAGCACGCACCTGCGCACGGGTCAAAGGTGCATTCGATTGGGCGAACACGGCAACCGGAGCAGCAAGGGCAGCGGCAACGACAACGGCTTGAATAAGGGACTTCATGGTACTTACCTCCAGACTTTGTTTTGTCCTGCTACGAACAGCCCTGTTCGTAAACCAGTGATTACAGTCTAGGTAAGCAGACGCTTAAAATTAAGGCAGATGTCAGGAAGGGATTGTTGCGGGATTTGGGTAAACCCTGATTCGCGATGAGCACTGCGGCCAAAAAACCCCCACCTTCGAGAGGCGGGCCCTGCGCAACCTCAAAAAAAACCCGCCGAAGCGGGGCTAACCCCCAGCAGGTCAGGAAGGGCAAGAGCGTAATCGCTGCAACGCAAAAGATGCACCTGACCGTGAACGAACCAAAAAAAGGCCGCCGAAACGGGGCAGTGCTCAAGGCTGTCTGTCCCATTGCCCCCCGGCCGCCATCCGCGCGTTCGACTCGCTGGTATCGAACGGCAAGAGTCGTGAGGGCAGGCTCATGCATCACAGCGCTCGCGAGCGATGAGCAGACGCCGATCAGGTATTCCGAACATCCCGCCTATCCTGGTATTCTGACATCCCGATGCGAGCCGCTGCGGGCCACCCTCTCTCCAGCTGCATGCACGCAAAACAAACAGGCTGAGAAGTGTCTGGCATGTCGCATGTCGCGCCTGCCCCCATCGGGCAACACCGCTTGCAGGCGTACGGCCGTCAAGCGCCAGCCATCGATGAGCACGGGCAAACACCTACCAGCCTGTGCAGACGGCGCGCCCCCTGTGCGATGTGGCGTCGCCTCTTTGCGGCTTGTCCGGAAAGAGCTGTGCGTGCCGTGCTACAGCCGGCGGAGAGAATTGAAACGCGGCCGGAATTGGAGCGGTTGACCCCCCACGTCGCGCAGCGATCCGCCTGCATCCGGCCCGATGCTTACTCGATCGCGACGGCGCCGCCGAACGGGTCGATCTGGAATTTGCAGCGGCCTGCGCGAAGCCGCCACAGTCATTGAGCGCGGCTGGCCGGGGGCGATGCCTGTCGATTATGAGGCGAGGTCGGTTGATGCGCTGTCGTCGCCTTCTGGCGGGTGATCGCTGACGATACGCAGGGGCTTGGACAAGCCTTCGACAAATCCAGAACTCCATGCCCATACCTCAGTACTCCCGTTTTCATACGGGCAGGCATCCAAAGACTTACCACGACGAGCAGCGTTAAAGCCTTCTTGCCAGGCTGTTAAATCAATCGTAATCATGTCGGCGCCTTCGTTCGTCGGCATGTCCTCGCCGATCAGCATGGCTGTCGTGTCAGTCAAGTTTTCCCGCAATAGTTATTTAGCCAGCGACGTGACACCGTGCGCCATCGCTCACAGGCAAAAAAAAGCCCGCGTGAGAGGCGGGCAAGAAACCAGACACACACTGAAGACCGACTCTCCCGCGCCGACAACTGCATGTTCCGGTCGCCGAAGACCGTAGCGCGAGTCTGGGGCCGGCCGCTACGCGCTGGCGCGCCGCGCGCGCCGCGCTGCTGCTGATGGGCGACTCGGGTCTGCGCAACGCCGAGGCGGCGCTCGCCCGCCGCGAGCAGCTGCGCTACGTGCCGGCCGATGGCGAGGTGCCGGCGAACTGGGAACTGGAGGTGACCGGCAAGGGCCGCAAACAGCGCATCGTGCCGGTCAGCGGCGCGTGCGTCGAGGCGCTGGCCGCGCACTGGCGGGATCGCGAACTGGATCTCGCTGCGCCGCCGCCGTCGGCGCCGCTGGTCGCGCCGCTGGTGATCCCGGCGACGCGGGCGGCGCAGCGCCGGCACGCCGGTGCGCAGGGTGACCGAAGTCGGGAGCGAGAGCAGGATCAGCAGGGTGGGGTGGGCTATTCGGGCAACGGGCTGCGCGAGCTGGTCAACTGGGCGGTGCGGCAGATCCGCGCCGAGCTGGATCTCACCGAGGACGAGCGCCGGCAACTGGCCGGCACCACCCCGCACGCGTTCCGGCATACGTTTGGCACCCAGGCGGCCGTCGACGTGCCGCTTGACGTCGTGCAGCAGGTGCTCGGTCATGCGTCACTGCAGACCACCACAATTTATGTGCAGGCGGAAAGGAAGCGCGTGCGGCGCGAACTCGCCGGCTACTACCAGCGGATGACCGGCGTCGACCCATCGCCGTCGGAATAAGGGTGCCGCCGCGCAACCACTGCCACGCTCGCGATCAACCTCGAGCTCCTGTGCCCGCGTATATGCCGCAATACGCGTGTAACGGACCAGGGCACGAAAACCAAAGGTCGGCCGTCAGGATGTCGCAACATCGCCCGCTCCAGCAAGCGGTACCCTTGCCGACGATTCACGCCCGTCGATTGCCCGATCGATTTGGCCGGCTCCCGGCCGCGTAGTCCAGTATTCCCGGGCTTTTTCTTCACACGGGCTTGACTGGCGAGAACGTAATGCGGGGCGCCTCGCAGGTCTGCGCGAGCTCAAGAAGACCCGCGCGGGTCACCTGGCGGACGGTCTGGTCGGCCATCGTGACGCGAAAGTGCGACACGCCGGCCAGCTCGGGAAAGTGTTCCAGCACGTCACGCAGGTGGTCAATACCGATCAGCGCAATGTTCATCTGCGACTCCTCTTGGTAAAAATGGGTTCAGGCCGCACAGCGCGGCAGGCGTGGCGGCGGATTGGCGGGGTATACGCTTCGTTAGCACCGCCGCTGGACGCGTTCCTGAGCTTGTCGGACAGGTTGCGCACCGTCCTTCCAGCGGGATTGATGCGCCGCGCATTGGCCTCGCAGGCCTGTCCTGCCGTGCCCGCCATCGATATCGCGCGCGGTGTAGCTGATGCAGGTCGCCGGATACACCTTTTCGCCGAAAAAAAGTGAAAGTCGCGCCAGTTGTCCGCCATGCCGGGTAGCCGCCCGTCCTGCCAGATCCGCAGCGCGGGCCGGCGCGGCGTGGGGGAATGCGTACCGCGCCCGCGCATCAATCAGGGTGGTGCGGTGCGCGCCGACACGTTGGGCGCGAACGCGTCACCGACGCACCGGACCGCATGGTCGATCAATGCCCGAGCTTCTTCGGGGTCCGGCGAAGGTGGTTCATACGGCCCCTTGCAGGCTTGCATTCCTCAGGCAGAAAGATTGAAACGGTTTCGCATTATGCAGGATGCGACTGTGCTTTTTCCGCCATGAGTAGTCATGGCGCCAAACGATAACGCTGTCCGGGAAATAACCTCAAGTCGCCTAATAGCAATTCGCGAGCGAACGATCCGGAGAATCTTTTATTAATCAGATGGCAATAAAGTGACGTGAAGTCATCCTGTTTGGTTGACAGGTCGGTTGCAAACGTCGCGTGCATTTGGCCAAACGTTTTGAAGTCCTGATATACCGTCGCCCTTCTCATACAACGCAGTCGCCACGAAGTGCGGCGCTCACACGCGGCAGCGTGCGCTTACCGCTCATGGAACGTTTTGCAGTTTTCGCAATAGCGATTAAGTACATCATTCTGGATATACGAGGTCTGGTGGCAGATGGTGCAGCGTATCGCAAGGCCGCCATCCATCATGACACAAGTCTTCCCGTATTCGCGCGGACGTTTCGGGCCTTCGGTCCAATGCGTGACGCGTCGACCCTCGCCGTGGTTCTTGACCCACGTCCCGCTTGCTGTATCGTATTGATCGGCCTGCCAGAATTCAACGCCGTTATCGCACACGATCCACACGACGACATAGGGCGAAAAGCTATCCCCTGCTGTGGCTCGCGGCGTCTTTTCCGTCACGCTGAACCAGCGCATTATGGGAAAGCCCTCTCAAATTCAAGCCCGCGCCTGTACGTTTTCGACGTCTTGTCGTATTTCATGTTATGTGGCTCAATCTGTTGATCGTCCCGAAGTCGTGCGACGCTTGCGGCATCGACAGCGCAAAGAAAGAACAGATCGCGCTGCGGTTGATCGTGCCGTACCCGGCTAACAGGAAGTCAATAAAGCGCAAGCTATACGCAAGCGCAAACGTGAGTCTGTTTTTGTCCATTCTGCCTCGCTTTTACCCGGCGCCGTTAATCAGGAGTGGCATGCGGTCGGTCCTTAACGCCCTCAATCCATGGGGCATCATCATCGTTAACGGCATATATCCAGCGGCCTTGAATAACGACTGTGTTTCTTCCGCCATGAGTAGTCAGGTGCCAAACCGACACAGGATGTCCGGGAAATGACCTCAGGTCGTCTAAACAGAAAATTCGAGAGCGAGCGATATTGGGGATTCGTTATTAATCAATTGGTGCAGTAAATTGACGCCAGTTCGTCCTGTTTTGGTTGACAGGTCAGCTGCAAAGTGGACGTGGTCAAAAATTTTGTAGTCCGGATATATCGTGCGTGGTCGCAGATGAACCATGCGAACCCTACGCGCGTGAAGGTTAGGTTCCTGCCGTGCCATCGAGGCCCCGTTACTATCTTCACTTCCCGACAGGATCGGGTTCTGGGACCGCGCCTCGACCATTTCGGCCTATCAACCGGAATCAGCCCCTAATGCTTGACGAATCACATAGGGGTGCCCCCAGGCTTATCGCATCAGAACCAACCACATCTCTGGCATGTGGAGAAGACGTGAGCGCTTGGGACGCGTCGGAACCCGGCATTTCATCTCCGTGCGGCGGTCAGCCTCGTGCGCAGCGAAAGCCATACTGTCTATGGTAGCATCGTGATCAGCAGAATTGCCAAGGCCGCGACCAGCAAGGCGGTCAGGCCCAGCATGGCGGCAAGGAGGATCACGTCCCAGTCCAGCTGGCTAACCCGGCTTCTAAGGGTGTCAATCAGCTGCGTCAAAGGATCAGGTTTCATCGGATGAAAAAATGGCCGTCCTCACGCGTCGGCCTGATATCTTAATATCGTATGAATTCAATGCCTATTCAAAGCATCTGCGCCGGGGTGCTGCTGGCGGCTCGTCAGCAGTGCTGCGACGCTCAAAAGCTGGCGCATACGCTGTGGTTCCGCGGGCGGAATATGGCCCGCGGACCATCAGACCATCATCAACGCGCAAGATTTCAGGGCCAAAACATCGGACAAAATACCCGATTGGGCGTTTGTTACGGCGTGTAAGAGTTGCGCACGCCCAGCGATCTCCGGGCGTGTGTGATTCAGAGCCGCGGCTATGACTGCGGCTTCTTTTTTTGGTCCGTCATCTACGCGAGAGGGGCGGATAAAAAAATGCCCGCGGGTATGGGCGGGCTTCAAAATTTCACTCGGGGTTTTGTCTCGCATCGACGAGACGCCATCAGTCTATCGGCAGTCGCTTAAGCCTCTCACCAGTGTAAACCTGGCACGAATGATGACGAACGCTTGATCGTCGTAGAACGCGCGCCTCCGGGGCCCGGCTTCGTGACTGTTTCACGGGAATTTTCGTCATTGCATAACTTGAACGCGTATTACCAGTGTTTCACGAAGAGCCACGCTGAAAAGCAATATCCCATCAAAATGAGAAGCCAGGCGAGGGCGGTAGGCGCGGTGTTAAAAGCACGTTCCTTCAGCGTCCTGAAAGGGCGAGCACGGCCTGGTGGGTCGTCGGTCGAGTAGCGTCCAGCCTGCTTGTTCGAGAAGCGCATACCCAAATTGGCGTCAATGGCAAAGCCAGGATCTTACGGATTTCGACGTTAGGCATTCGTTCGGGAATTGCAAAAGTGTTTGTGGTAAATGTCATTAATCTGTGATAGCGATTTCAACTGATAAAGGCATGGCCACCCTGAATTCACGAGTGCGGCCCGCGCGGACGTCAATGAGCAGGCGGTCTATCGCATCCAGTTCTTGCAGCCTCATATCGGCATCGCGAACCCGCAGGTCCTCAATCTCATCTGGCATCGCGCGACGCGCCTTGAGCAGATATGCGATAGCGCTCGCTCGCGTCATAAAGAAACGTTCCATCCTGCCCAGTTCCATAATTCCAAGGGGCAGGATGTTACTTGATGGAGCGGATGGCGCGCTTCTCGATCGGTGCCAATGTCGCGGCGACCTTCTCCTTGCAGGGTCGACATGCGCCGGATAGGGGGACTGCGGACGGCACGAGGGCACAATTATTGATGCGGCCTGACCGATGATCCTTGCTGATACCTGCACGATTGCAGAAACGAGGCCTAGACTTTGAGGAGCGACTATAAGTATGCGCGGCTTGCAGTCAGTGCAAGGGCCAGCAACGAGGAGGTAAGCCATCATGAGGTCGTTAATCCATGCAGTCTCTGCCGTGGCGCTCGTCGCCACCCCGGTTGTGTCGTTCGCCCAGTCGAACGCCCCCATCACCCATCCGCAAGTGTGGGCCGAACTGGTCGAGCTCGAACAGGCTGGCTATTGGCCATCCACAGGTGAGGATCCGAATTATCCGCAAGACCTCCAGGCGGCGCTAGCGCGAGTGGCTGCAAAACAGGCAGCGACGCGGGCGCCTGATCTGCAGTAGACCGGTTCACGGGATCATAACTGGGTTGCCGTCATCGGACCGCCTCGCCAGATTGTCGGCGCGCTGCGCGTTACCCCCCCGTCGACGTCATATGCAAGGCGCGCGGCGTCGAACTCGATGCACTCGATGAGGCCATGGTCGACAGTTGCTGCGGAGCTCATATGAAGAGTACCTTGACGGCGGCAGTCCTGTTGCTGATTCCTTTGACGCGTAGCGGTCGTCGCGTCACGGGCGACAGAGCTGCGTTCGTGAGCGCGAGCGGGTCGTTGACTTGCGGGACTCTGGTCGAAAGAAAAAAGCCCCGGCGGGTAGTGCCGGGGCTCAGTGCCTGCCGCGCCGCTCCATGCAAGCCGCAGGCTCTGCGGGTTTAGGGGCGAAAACCGGGCACTCACGCAGTAATCCCAGCGCTTTCTGGGCCGAATGTCGGTGGTTACTCCCAAGGCGCGCCAACCGACGCAATTATGACGCGGAGACTAAATTTCTGCGTGGAGGGAAATCGACGCTTTGCAGGCTTGCCGGTGACGTATCCAATGGCGCCCTGCTGTTTAGACGTCTCATTGCCGGTCGACATTGAGTCCGCCGCGTACGCGCTCGTGGCGCGATGGCGACGAGGAGTGACGAGTGACGAGGCGATGAGGTGCTTCGTTGCCCGGTTCCCGGTTTTTTCGAATCTGGGCGCGGGGTTGTAATGGCATCCCGCGCGGACCATCTGGGGCAGTGGGAGCTCGCCCGTTACATCCTCCGGCTCCGATGAGGTGGGCGTCCGTTGCGTGCGTATTTCGGGGAAGCTGGACACGCGTTTCGCGTGAAGGCGGACAGGTGTTTCGCGCGAAGCTGGACAGTCGGAGCGCAGCGACGCAGGGGTTTTCTGTTTTTACTCTGCCTGCAGGTTTTCGGTCAAACTAATTTTTTGTTTTCGCATCGATTCGCCCTTCATGTTGATCCGATACGTGTTGTGAACAAGCCGGTCGAGAATGGCGTCGGCAAGTGTCGGATCACCAAGCGCGCCATGCCAGTTTTCGACAGGAATTTGACTCGTCGCGATGGTTGAACGGCGACCGTGGCGGTCATCAAGTATTTCGAGCAGGTCGCGCCGGGCGCTGTCAGGCATTGGTGCCATCGCGAAGTCATCCATCAACAGTACGTCCGTTTTGGCCCACTGCGCGAGCGCTCGCGCGTATCGGCCGCTGCCGTGCGCAATAGCGAGTTCCTCTGTGAGTCGCGGCATCTTGAGATAGGCCACCGTGTAGCCTAAGCGGCATGCCTGATTGGCAAGCGCGCATCCGAGCCAGGTCTTACCGAGGCCGGTCGCGCCGATAATCAGCGTGTTGTGCTTCTCCCGAATCCATTCGCCGGTCAGCAAGCGGCCCATGAGTGCGCGATCGAGCCCGCGCGGGGTGCGGTAGTCGATGTCTTCGGCCACGGCATCGGGGAACTTCAGCTTGGCACGCCGAAGGCGCGATGAGGTTTGCCTAGATTCGCGCTCGCTTGCTTCGCGCTCCACAAGCAAGCCCAAGCGCTCTTCGAAACCCAGCGCTTCGATATCGGGGTTATTCTGCTGTTGCGCCAAGGCGGCTGCCATGCCGTTCAGCCTCAGCGCGTGAAGCTTGTCGATCGTTGGATGGTTGAGCATGCGTCCTCTTCAATGGTAGTAGTCGGGGCCGCGCACATTGGGATGTGTGAGCGGTAAGCTGGCCTGATCCGTTTCTGTCTGAGGCGACTGGTCCAGACCGTTCTTCAGCGTCGAGCTAATGAAACGGTAGCTTGGCGCCTTCAGATCGATGGCGCGGCAGCACGCGGCTTCCAGCCGCGCATTGCCATGGTCTTTGCCGAGGCGAAGCGTATCCGTCAGCGGAACCCGTGTTGACGGTGTCGCGCGGTTAGATGTCGACGATCTTCCGCAACAGAGCGTAAGAGACCCGCCAATGGCCTTCCAAATCATTAACAGCGATGGACGCCGTTTTTGCGTTGAGGCGGACGATGATGCCGACCCGCTCACTCAGATGTTTGTCGGTGAAGCCGACGGTGTCGCCAATGAAGAATTCCTCTCGCTGAGCTCGCGGTGGCGGCGACGCAGGCGCGTGAGTTGGGCCGCTCGCAGTGTCAGGGATAACCGCCGCGTATAGCACCGACCAACGCTGACGGTTCTGGTTGTCCTGGATCACCGCCTGGGTTTGCCTCAGCTCCACCACCGTCCCGTGCGAAGGTGGTGCGAGCGGATCGCCCCCGATATAACTGACCTCCATTCCCAGATGCAAGCGTTGACGTACCTCGAGAATGCGTCGCGGGTCGTCCAGCATTTTGCCGATGGCGAGATAGAGGCGATACAACTCGGCGCTGGGCGCCTGCCGAAGCGAGTCGAGAATGTCCATGAATGTGTAGGCGTTTAACGGGCGAGCGGCAACAGTTCGTGCACGCGGTTGACAGGATACGACGGCAACTTCTGAAGTGTGTCCTTGAGCCATGCATAGGGCTCGAAGGCGTTCAGCCGAGCCGTGCCGAGTAGCGAGTACATCGTGGCGGCGGCCCTGGCGCCACGCGGCGAGCCCGCGAATGTCCAATTGGCTCTCCCCAGGGCGATAGGGCGAATTTGACGCTCGAGAGCATTGTTATCAGGCAGCAGGATACCGCTCTCGGTGTAACGAACGAGCGCCGGCCAATGGCGTAACGCATAGCCGAAGGCTTTCGCGAGCGGCGCCTGAGCTGGCAAACCGATAACGTTGCCTTCCAGCCATTGCCGGAACTGGGCGAGCACCGGCAGCGCATCGATTTGCCGCGCCGCATATTTGAGATCAGGTGTTTGGTCCCGGATCCGCGACTCGATCGCATACAGGCTGGCAATCCACTGCAGCGCCTGCGCCGCAAGTCCCGGTTTGCTCTGCGCCTTCGCGATTTCGAAGAAGCGTCGACGGCAATGCGCCCAACATCCGACCTCGACGATGTCTCCGGTTTCGTAGAGTGCGCCATGTCCACTGTACGCGTCCGCCTGCAGATAACCTTTGTACTTCTGCAGGTACCGCAGCGGATGCGAACCGGAGCGCGATTCGGCGAACTCGAACACGACCGCTGGCGGGTGGTCAACCCAGACGCCGTTCTCCTCGCGCTGGCCCGCGCCCAGGTATCCCCATAATCGTGCTGTGCGCGTCGCCGTGCGACCCTTCTCGAGTAATGGCAGCGTCGTGTCGTCGACGTGCATGCGGGGTGCCTGCAACTGGTGAGCCCGTAGCGGTGGCAGCAGCACTTCGAGCAGTTCGGCTGCCGCCAGCTTCCATTCGCACAGCGTTGCCCGGGGCAGGTGCACACCACGTCGTGCATAGCGCATCTCCTGCCGGTTCAAAGGCAGGTGATCGACGTAGGTGTTGACCAGGATGTTAGCCAGCAGGCTCGCGCTCGCATTGCTCTTCGGCAGCGGCGAAGGCTGGGCACTTGCGGTCACGATGGTCGACTCGCCATCCTTCTTCGCCGCGTACTTGAAGCGGATATGTTCAATGACGGTGAGCCTCGACGGCTCGTAGTGCAGCGTCTCGCTGCGCTCCTCGCCGATACGCTCGAGCGAATCGAATGCGGCTTTCTGTTCGTCCTTCAGATCGTATTCAACGCGCTCGCGCGGCAGGTCCTTCGGCAGCGCCGGACGGCCCTTGCGGGTGTGGCCCGCGACCGGAACCTGCGCCGGCTCAGGAGGAATGGGCAACTCCGTGGCGGCGTCGAACAGTTCCGCCTGACCCGCCAGCCGCTCGGAACTGACGCCGAAGCGCGCACGGTTCGCCTGGGCAATCTGGTGCTGCAGCGCTTCCAGCTGCTCCCACAGCACGCATGCCAGCCGGTTCTGTTCGAGCGCGAAGGCTTGCAGCGCGTCGGGCTCGACCGGCAATTCCGCGACAGTGATGGCGGTGGGCGGCATGGCTATCATGATGCCCAACTCGCGCTACGTTTACAAGATCGGGGGAGCGTTGTATCTGCGCAGGCGACAGCGAGTTCAGCTCACGCGCGTCACCGCGACGGCGCGATGTGGCTCGCGTGCCGGGATCTCAATACCTTCGAGCCAGGCGTTGAGTTCGGCGAGCGTGAAGCCGCGTTGCGCGAGCGCTAACGGTGATGGAAAGCGGCCCCGTTCAAGGCGCTTGTACCAGAGCGCGAAGCCGGTGCGATCCCAGTAAAGGCATTTGACTTTCGAGCGGTCGCGCCCGACGAACACGAACAGATTGCCGGAGACAGGGTTCTGGGCAAGCAGTGGTTCGACCAGATACGACAGGCCGTCGATGGATTTGCGCATGTCGACCGGCTCACGGCAGATATACGCACGAACATCGGCTGCGATCAGCACCGGCTACCTCCGAGCTGTCCGAGCACGAAACGCACGATGCGCTCGGCATGAGCACCGGTCAGCTCGATGCGAACACCGGCGAGCGACAACGTCACCCGATCACGCGAAGATGACAAAGCGTCCGCCGTCGACGGTGGCGCAGGAGTGGCTGGTGCGGTGTCCGGATGAGAAACGATAAATGCAGCGTCCGGGGTGACCGCGAGCGGGTGCGCGCCTGCTCGTGCCTCGCCAGAGAGCTTCTTGCGCCACAGGCCGAAGGTACTGACGGCGAGCCCCTGCTCACGACAGAAACGTCGAAGGCCCAGTCCGCTTGTGGTCCATGCCATGACCATCTCGCGCCAGAATGCTTCGCCTTGCCGGGGGCGCCGTGCGCCCGTCGGTACGGCCTCGCTCGTTGCGTCGTCCATTGCCTTGCTCCGTCGTTACGATGCCATCACCTTCGCACCGCGCTTACGCGCGTTCAAGACGGGATGCGCTGACGGATACGGCGAAGCACGCCAAGGCAGGCGCGATAGGCTTGTTGAGGATGCTGTCGGCCGCCGAGCAAGTGCTGGATCACGGCGGCGGTATGCGGGCCGATACGCATGGCCCAGTCGTACAGGCGCTGTGCTCCCCATCCGCTGACCTCTTGATGGTGAGGCGGCATGTGCGCATTAACCGTAGTGTGGTGACCACGTCGAGTGCTTCGCGCGTGGGCGGCGATACGCGTGCCTCGGTGGAAGATCTCGACTGTCCCGTTCGTATATCGAACGTCGACCTGTTGACGCGCGAAGCGATGCGGTACAGAGTAATAGTGAACGTCAATGTCGACGTGGTAGTCGAGTCCCACGCGCGCCACCTTCCAGTCAGCATATTGATAGCGCAGCAATGGAAGCGCCTTCAGCGATGAGCGTTCGAATTCATCGAAGGTGCTGCGGCGCGATCCCGGCAGCTTCTTGAAGGATTTGTTGTTCAAGTCGACCAGGAGTGACGCGATCGCAGAGTTTGCCTCGGCCAGGCTAAAGAAACGGTGCTTGCGAAGTCGGGCGAGAATGTAGCGTTGGACAAGGAGCACGCCTTGCTCGACCTTGGCTTTATCGTAAGTCAGCAACTGCTTGTCATGACGACAATCGCGCAGTTGTAACGCTCAAGATCACTCATCCGTTCCATCCTCAGCGCGGGGCGCACGTCGACGTGGTTACGCGCCGACAGAACTGGGGTGAGGACCGTGTGATGTTTTACGACGCCAACGGCCGGCTGGCGTCGATGCTGGCGTCCTGGACCAATGTCGACGAGCCGGACGCTTTCGCCCAGGCGGCCGCGGGCCGCTCCTGGTTTCGTACTGACGATCTGCGCCGATTGCGCGCGTTGATCGACGATCTGATGCCGGGAGCTGCGAACCATGTCAAATAAATTATGCCGTGAGTGTAAATTTAACTATGCCGCGACACGTTTCAATCGGTGCCATGACGTGCGGCATAATTCGCCGGAAAACGGTGATATACGTCATCCCAAGCACATCGTTTGTCTTGACGTTTCTATATATACGGCGTATTTTAATTTACATAACATCCAGTGTGAACAACGCTTTGAAGAAACCCGATCCGAAGCTCGAACGCCTGAATCGTCTTGGCGTGCGCAATCCTCATCCAGAACGCGTTCGCGCGCCGTGGTTTCACTCCGGCGACTTCTTCGATGCGAACGATCTCATTCAGGTCAAATACGAGATGCTCCGCCACGTCCACGTCGATGGCGCATCCAAGGCCGAAGCCGCAGCGCTGTTTGGGGTGTCTCGCCCGACCTTCTATCAGGCGGAGGAGGCGTTCGCGCGCGATGGATTACCCGGGCTCATGCCGAAGCAGCGCGGACCGAAAGGCGCGCACAAGCTCAGCACCAATGTGATGGTCTTCATCGAGAAGCGCATCGAAGGCGTTGGACCAGTTCACGCTCGTGCATTGGCCGGGCAACTCGAAACCGAACTCGGCATCTCTGTTCATCCCCGCAGCATCGAACGCGCAATAGCGCGCAAAAAAAAACCGTAAATCCCGCACTCGCTGGCGCATCCCCGGCGCGAGCGACAATCGCCGCGTACGAGGCGTTACGCACCGCTGTGATCGACGGTGCGCCTCGTCCAGAGGGCGTTGCAGCATTGCGTTACCACGGCATGCTGCACGGCCTTCCCATGCTCGCTGAAACGGCGGCGACCCAAAGCACTCCCGCTCCTGGACACGAACCCATCGCGTATCCACTACAGGCGGATGGCGAGTTTGTTCGCCTGTTAGCCAGTCTCGTGCTGCACACTCATTCGGAGCTCGTCCATGTCTACTGATCGATACCAGAAAGTCACGGCTGACCATCTGCAGCGCGACGCCTTTCTATACGTGCGGCAATCTTCGCTACGACAGGTATTCGAGAACACTGAAAGCACCAAGCGCCAGTACGCGCTGCGCGACCGTGCTGTCGCGCTAGGCTGGCCGATCGAGCGCGTTCATGTCATCGATTGCGACCTTGGTTTGTCAGGAGCCAGCGCGCAGCAGCGCGACGGCTTCCAGAAATTGGTGTCGGAGGTTGCTATCGGCCACGCTGGAATCGTACTCGGGCTGGAAGTATCCCGTCTCGCACGCAACAACGCAGACTGGCACCGTCTGATCGAGCTCGCAGCGCTGACCCGCACACTCATTCTCGACGAAGACGGTGTCTATGATCCGGCTTACTTCAATGACCGTCTTCTCCTTGGCCTGAAGGGCACCATGAGCGAAGCGGAGCTGCATGTACTTAAGGCGAGACTGCAGGGTGGCATCCGCAACAAGGCGAGGCGCGGTGAGCTCGAAATGCCGCTGCCCATCGGCTTGGTCTACCACCCCAATGGATCGGCTGTGCTGGACCCCGATAAGCAAATTCATGCGAGTCTGCAGTTGCTGTTCGATACCTATAGGCAGACGCATTCGGCCAGCATGGTGGTGCGCCGGTTTCGCCGCGAGGGTTGGGTCTTCCCCCGCAGAATCCTCCGCGGCATCGGTAAGGGTGAAGTGCATTGGGGTGAGCTGAACACGTCGCGTGTCCTGCAGATCCTGCACAACCCCAGATACGCCGGCGCATTCGTGTACGGCCGAACACGAATCGCGCGCAAGGCCGATTTGACAAGTACACAACTTAAGGTCGCCCAGCGTGATTGGGAGGTATTGATCCGCGACGCGCACGCGGGTTATATCGACTGGGACGAGTTTGAGCGCAATCAGGTGACGCTCAAGCAAAGCTCTAGCAGTTTCTCTGATGGCAGCCGGGGCGCTATGCCGCGCGAAGGTGTCGGGCTGTTGCAGGGACGCGTGATGTGCGGCGTATGCGGTCAACGCATGCGCGTCCGGTATCAGAGGGTGACCAGCACACTCGAGCCGTACTATGTGTGTCACGCCGCTGTTGCGCATCGTGCAGGCAAGCCGTGTCAGTCAATACGCGGGTGCGATGTGGACTTGGCGATCAGTTCACTGCTGCTACAGACTGTTGCGCCCGCGGCCATCGAAGTCGCTCTCGCCGTCGAGGACGAGATTGCTGGGCGCATTGAACAGGCGAACGCGATGCGCAACCGGCAGCTGGAGCGGGCGCGTTACGACGCCGAACTCGCCCGCCGACGTTATATGAATGTTGATCCTGCCAACCGCATGGTCGCTGACGCTTTGGAAGCCGACTGGAATGCCCGCCTTCGGCAACTGGACGATCTGCAACAGGAGCACGACCGCCAACGCATGGCCGACCAGCGTTTGCTTGCCGACGAAGCGCGTGCGCGCATTCGAGCACTGGCTGCTGACTTCGCCGTGGTCTGGAACGACACGCGTGTTGAACCCGTCGAACGCAAACGGATGCTCGGTCTGCTCATTGAGGACGTCACACTTTTAAAAAATGAGCAGATCGCGATCCATGTTCGCTTCCGTGGCGGTCAAACAACCTCACTGATGGTCGACAAACGCAAGCCCATCGCTTTGATTCGCAAGACGCTGCCAGAGGTTGTTGCGAAGGTCGACGAATTGCTCGAAACCTGTTCGGACCGGCAAGTCGCCAAGCACCTCAACGAGCTCGGCTACAAGAACTGGAAAGGTGAGGCCTTCACCCACAAGAAGGTCATCGTCATCCGCAACGCCTATAAACTTAAGAGCCGCTTTACGCGCCTACGAGAGCGCGGCATGCTCACCGCCGACGAGCTCGCCGCCCAACTCGGCGTGTGCGCGACCACCATCTACCAGTGGGGGCAAAGCGGATTCTTGCGCCAGCATCGTTACGGCAACCTGCATCGCTGTCTGTTCGAGCCCGTGGGCAATGTCGTCCTCGTCAAAGGGCAAGGTGGGCGCTACAGTTCGACTGCTCCGACGCTTAACGCTGTTCAATCAACCACACAAGGTGCAATATGAAGCCTATGCCTTATCACGGGGCTTTTTACTTCGGGCCGGGATGACAGCCAGAGAATAATGCGAGGCCATTTCTCCGTATGTTCGATTGATAATGGGATCGTAAAAGCTCGGCTTGTGCACACCCGATTTAAGGTTGTCGGGCGTGACGATCTCAGGACAACCGCCCATAAATTCGAATGTTCGAATGTGAGAGCCAATCCAGTCAGAACTCTGCTGAGTCCAGGTCGCTTCCGCATACGTATAGTTCGAGGCTCCCAGCACGGCCACGAACAACTCAGCCTCCCGGATTTCGCCCGTATCCGCATTGATGATCGCAACCTTGTCGCCTGAGTAGTCGACGAACAACTTCTCGCCCGGAGCGTGTGTTTGCCGCAAGGTTAGCGGAAGCGCATTCGCCCATTCGCTGTATCGTGTGCAAAACCAGGTGTACGCGTAACCGTCGGGGTGCTCGGCCTTGTACTCGTTCCAGAGCAGGTCGAGCGTCACGCCTTTGCGGGCAAGCTCCCGCCTCACGGTCGGCCAGTGCGGTGCGGGACGTTCTCCTTCCACACGCGGCGGCGGCGGAAACAGGCGTGCCTCGAGTTCATCATCGCTGAGCGTTAGCGGCAGCGGGTAGCTTAAGCCTGCCCGTTCCAGACGGCGGACATATTGCCCAACGGTTGTGGGCGACGTGCCCAACGCCCGGCCGACTTCCCGATGATTAAAGCCGCATTCGAAATGTAGGCGCAACGCTTCTCGAATTTTACGCATGGTCAACTTTGGAAATGCCATGTAGACGCCCCGACGAAATCGTCAAGGGTGCCACGGTTGACCTGCGTCGCTACTTTACGACCTTACTGTCCAGCCTGGCGCGAAATCGCTGTCCAGCTTGCCGTGAAATCCGTGTCCAGCTTCGTGTGAAAAGCCTGTCCAGCTTGCCGCGAAATCCTTGTCCAGCTTGGTGTGAAATACGCACGTTGCGCTAGCTGGCGCCGTGCCGCTCCATGGTTTCGGGCCTGTGGTGCACAGCCGAATCGTTATTTGCCCAGCTGGCTCGCGAACGGCTGCTTACGCAGCGGCCGCCCGTCAATATGGGCTTTTGCATAGGAAATGGCAGAGTGGCAAGCGGCGATTTCTGAGGCAAAGTAACCTAAGACCGGGAATCCTCGGCGTCTGCCTGCGGAGCCTGCAATAAACACCTTCGCAGCGTATCCACGATCGGACAGGGAAGCGAACGGTACAATGACATTGTCTTTGTACCGCACCGGCGCAGTGTGCATAGGGATGCGTTCAGTAAGGCGGGCAAAGTGCACGTTACTGCAAATTGCGCGACGCCAACGTTCGGTAGTTGACGGATGATGTCACGGTCGCGGAGTTCGTGGGCGTTACGTTACCGAGAGCAGGCTCACCAAGCTGAGGAGCGTCAACGAGATCCCCGGTCGAGATGCGCAGCCGCCGCAGCGGCCATTCTTGCTCACCGACTCGCGCCTCGCCTCTGTCCCAGATATCGTCCAGTCCACTATCCCATCTTCGCCCAGAAGGATCACGGCTAGCTGCCCTGACCCGTTCCCGGCTACTTGTGCGACTTCACCGATGGTTTGCTTCGGCATCCGGTTGTCCGTGAAACTCACCCGGTATTATCCCGGCACTCAGGGGCGCGCGTCTATCCACTCCATAGCTGGCACCCACTGACATCTGGCGTAACCCGCCCGCGCTTCTGCAGAGCTGGAAACGTTGTCTGGCGGATTTTTGCCAACACCGACAAACGCCTGAAGCGCAACGCTATTCCTGCCGATAAAGTGCACAGAGTAACCCCTTGACCGCCTCCCGAAACAGCCGAAAATGTACATGCCATGTGCATGTGCATGTGCATGTGCATGTGCATGTGCATGTGCATGTGCATGTGCATGTGCATGTGCATGTGCATAGGAGTATGGAAATGGCTGCAGCAACGGAGCGTATTGTCGTGCAGGTAACGACGGTTCAAAAGCGCGCAATCGCGAGTACCGCAAAGCGTCTCGGCATGAACGTGAGTGAGCTGATGCGCCAGGCTGCGCAGGGCTTTACCCCGTCCGACGACGAACACGAAATCAATGCGCTGATTGAGCGCGTGAATGTTTCCACCAAAGAGGCGAACGACGCGCTGGATGATGCGCTGTCGTTCGTCGCGGAGTCGAACAGGCGGATTGCCGCAATGTCAGAAGGCAATCGCTAATGGGCATCACTGACAAGGTGTGGGACGCGCTCACGACCGTGATCAAGATGAATGACAAGGTGGTGTCACTGGCAGGCACGGTCAAGGAACAGCAATTGAAGATCGAGGGCTTGACTGGACGTGTCATCCGGCTCGAAGCGACGCTGGAACTCATGCTGCGCACCGGCGGCACCAGGAAGCTCAAAGGTATGCGATCCATCAACGACGCCTGTCTGAGGGTGCACGCCGTTGCAGCGAGGATGGTGTAGAGGGAAGCGCAATCAGGGAATGTCGACCGGCATCCTCCAGGGAAGCAGCGCGTCGTATTCATCGACGGTATTTGCAAGTGGCAACCGTTGAAACAGCCAGGTGAGGTAGCGATATGGATCGATGCGGTGGGCGCGACAGGTCTCCACGATTGAGTAGATGTTAGCGCTGGCGTTTGCGCCTGCAACGGTGTCTGCAAAGAGCCAGGAACGGCGTCCTACACAGAATGGGCGAATTGAGTTCTCACAAATATTATTCGAGATGGGCCAGTTGCCGTTCTCGATGTAGCGAGCCAATTTCGGCCACTGTCCGCGCAGGTAAGTTAGCGCTTTGCCAAGCGGGCTGTTCGGCACGACGCCAGGAGATTGCTCGATCATGAGCTTGTAAATGACATCGAGCACGCGCCTACAGTACCGTTGTCGCAATCGCTGTCGCCGATCGACGGCCCATTGTGCGCTGCGTGCCTCGACGGCGAATAACTTTCCGATTAAGGCTACGCTGAAGAAGCCACCGTTTTCGCCGACAGCTTGATGCTGAATTCCGGAATGTGAGATCAGCGATGCGACCGGTTCGATTTCCCGGCCCTGAAGGGCCTGGCAAGCGGGGCTCTCGACCCATTTCGGCTGCTTATGGACGCACCTGTGCCATCAGCCGCGCGCGGCTCATGTAGATGTTGGCCAGCGCGAGTGCAGTAAAGGCACGCGTGGCGTTCTTCGCGAGGCCGCGATAGCGCACCTTGCCGAAGCCCCACAGCCGCTTGACCACCGCAAAGACGTGTTCGACCCGGGCACGAATCTTCGACTTGTTGCGGTTTTTCGAGCGCCTGGTTTCATCGACTTCACCACTGCGATTGCGCACACGCTGGTTGGTGAAGTCCTTCGCTTTCGGCGCCTTGCTGGCGATGAGTTCCTTCTGGCTCGCATAGGCGCTGTCGCCGTACACACGCCGCTCGTCGCCGTGCAGTAGCGCCGGCAGCGGATGCTTGTCATGCACGTTTGCCGCCGTCACTACCGCGCTGTGTGCCAGTCCCGTCTGGCTATCCACACCGATGTGCAGCTTCATGCCGAAGTACCACTGCTGGCCCTTCCTCGTCTGATGCATTTCGGGGTCTCGTGCCTTGTCCGCATTCTTCGTGGAACTGGGCGCACCGATGATGGTGGCATCCACGATCGTGCCGGTGCCAACCTTCAGCCCATGCCCTTGCAGTACTTCGCCGACCTTGGAGAACAACTGCTCGCCGAGCTTGTTGCGCTCCAGCAGCCGGCGAAACTTCAACAGCGTCGTGCCATCGGGAACCCGCTCGCGCCCCAGGTCAATCCCGACGAATCGCCGCAATGCGGTGCTGTCCAGCAGCGCCTCCTCGCACGCCTCATCCGCCAGGTTGAACCAGTGCTGCACAAAGTGCATGCGCAGCATGCGCTCCAGACCCACTGGCGGGCGACCGCCTTGACCCTTCGGATAGTACGGCTCGACAACCTCGCACAATTGCGCCCACGGCACGATCTGCTCCATCGTCTCAAGGAACACATCGCGTTTGGTTGGCCGACGGTACTGTTCAAATCCGGCGCCTTGATCGGCCGCCATCGCAAGGGTCTGTTGTTTCATGCACATCTAACGATTGAACGCCCAATGCCGTTGACCTTTTTCAGCGTAGCCTTAACTTGATGAAGCGGGTGGCGAGCAGATCGGGCGAGCGCGCTGCTTTGGGCACATTTTCCTCTGCCTTGATGAAGTATCGTCTCGCGTGAACCCAGCATCCAAGATGAACAAGCTGGTATCGCTCGGCGAGGCCGTTATAGGGTTCATAACCGTCCGTCATCAGGACCGCACCTTTACGAATGCCCGTGAACAGCTTGTCAGCCAGGTGCGCACCGCGACCGGGCGTGTAGGTGAAGCAGCGGATTGGATTTCCTGAATCCGTCATCTGCGACCAGAGATAGCTCTTCGTCTGAGGCTTACGCCCCTTCTCCTTCAGGACCTGGAATGTCGTCTCGTCGCAGTAGACCAGCTCCGCATCGAGCAGTGCATCGCGCATCAGGTTAATCACGGGCTGTATTGCCAGACCGACGCGAACCATGCTCGCGGCGATCGTGTTGGACGAGATGTCGCCGCCGAAGCGCCGCAGCAAACCAGCCTGACGATAAAGTGGCATCCCGAACTGGTACTTGCCCGTGGCAATCCACGCAAGCGCCGATTCGGTGAGTAGTCCGCGAGGGATGATGCGCACGGGCGCCGGCGTGACCTTGATGCCGAGATCGCAGCATGGGCACGCATACTTGACGCGCTGGTACTGGATTACGCGAAGCTGCTCTGGAATCACATCGAGCTGCTCGCTGATCTCTACGCCGATTTCCACGAGCGCGTGACCGTCGTTCGTGCAGAAGCGCTCAGCCTCGGGTAGATCATGTCGCACAACCTCGCGCGGCAGATTCGGATCGAGCGGTTTGCGATGACCACGCCGCTTGCGCTTATGGGTACCAACTGTCGTCTCCGGAGTGTCTTCCAAGGCGGCCGTGCTGTTCGCACCGAGCGCTTCGGCTTCGTTGAACAGCCCCAGTTGATCGGAACCCCGCGCTTCGCTCTTCGCGCCAAACAGTTCACGACGGTAAGCACGAAGCCGCTCCTCGGCAAGATCGCGTTCCGCTGTCACAAGCCGCAACGCGCCACGTAGCGCTTCCTGTTCTTCTCGCAGTGCGCGAGCGGCCTCGCGCTCAGCGAGCAGCTCTTTCAATTCGTCGGCGGTGATCGTGACCTCGATCGGCATACTGCTTCGACTAGTATGCCAAGGGCACGTTCAGCTAACGCGGAGATATTCTTGCTTTGTATGTCGCCGGATCGCCGTAATGTCATCGCCGTCGAGCAGCGCGTGCAGGACGTCGCTTGTCATCGTCACGACCTCGGCCTTGTTGTCCGGCCAGATGAAGTGGCTCGTCTCCAATCGTTTGATCATTAGCCAGAAACCGCTACCATCCCAGAAGAGAATCTTGATGCGGTCACGACGCCGATTCCCGAAGATGTAAAGAGAGGAGTCCATCGGGTTCAATTGCATTGACTGCTCAACGAGGATCGACAGGCTGTTCATACCGTAGCGGAAATCGACAGGGTCCCGATGCAGGTAGACCTTCAGCTTTTCGTCAAACCTGAACACGGCAACCTCCCTAAGATCTGAACTACGGTGGTCAGCTCGTCGATGGTCGCAATCGAGCTGCCCAGATCAAGTTCGACGCCATTCGACAGACGCACATGGAGCGCCAGAGACATCGTCATCGAGGGTGGTGCTGGCGAAGGCGGTGTCGCCGTATGGACGAGCGCAACAAACGGCGCAGCATGACCGTCGGACGACATTGTGAACGCGGTAGGCACCGGAGTGTCCATCGTCACTTCGTCCGACACCTCTGAGACTTGAGCATCCGACTCCTTGGCGGCTTCCCTCTGTCGATATTGGGTAACCCAGGTGCGCAGCAGATTCGGGTTGATATCGTGTTCCATGGCTGTCCGCGCGATCGATACGCCTCGCTTCAAGGTAAGCGATCCATATTCGGCGCCTACACAACGACGCTCTGAGCGAGGAGCATAGGTGTCCACCTATTTTGGAGGTGGACACCTATGACTGGCAAAGACTCAGAGTTGAAAGTAGTTCGTCAAAGCCGCGACGGGCGCCGTCGCTATGACGAGGGAGGCAAGCGCGTACTGATTGAGGCCGCCTTGCGACCAGGCGCGTCAGTCGCCCGTTTGGCACAGGAGCACGGGATCAACGCTAACCTGCTGCGCAAATGGATCACGAAGTATCTGATGGAGCGCGAGAAAGGCATCGCATTGGCATCGCAGGAAACGCGCGCCGACGAGCGCGATCTACCGTCATCTGCCGTCGACGTAATTGCCCACGAGGACTTCCGTCGTGGCGTGGATGACGCATCGATCGACGTTGCGGGCTCAAGTAAGCACCTCCTGTCCGCACCGTCTACCTCTGCATTTGTGCCGGTCGTCTCAACACCATCGGTGCCGCCGTTGCCACTCGTGTTGACTGCAACTGCGCCGATCACGCTTTCGCTGCATGTGCGACTGTCGAATGGCGTGGAGCTTGATCTCAGTGCAGCGAGCATCGAGGAACTGAGCACCGTGGTCCAGATGTTCGGGAGGATGCCGTGTTCCGGTTCGACGAAAATCTGAAGGTGTACCTGCACCGCGATCCCGTTGATTTCCGGTACGGAATGAACAGTCTGTCGATTCTCGTCGAACAGGCGATGCGCCTGAATCCGATGGATTCCTCGCTCTACGTTTTTACCAACCGGCGATGCGATCGCGTCAAGATCCTGGGCTGGCAGGACAACGGTTTCTGGCTCATGCTCAAGAGACTCGAGGCCAATGATCGCTTCGTCTGGCCTGACAGCAAAACCGAAGTCGTGACGTTGACCGTCAATCTGCTGCACTGGCTTCTCGAAGGTGCTGACATTGCTGCTCTTCAGCGGCATCCGAAACGCCATTATGCTCGCGTGAGTTGAACACGTTATCGGCGTGCCGGTCTAAGTGACATGCCGATCAACGTGACCATTGACGCCGACGAACTCAGGATGCTCCTCGCGATGCGTGAGGAACATGGTGCCGTTCAGAAAGAGCGCGACGAGTTACGCAGTGCACTGCGCCTCATGACGGCGGAGCGCGATCTCGCCGAGGAACGACTGCGTGCTTACCGTCGCGAGCTATTCGGCGCGAAGAGCGAAGCGCGATCCGCTGAGCAACCCGGTCTGTTCAACGAAGCCGAAGTGCTCGGCGCGAACGCGACACCCGCGCAGGAAGATACTCCCGAAACCACGATCGCCGCGCATACGCGCAAGAAACGCGGTCATCGCAAACCGCTCGATCCCAATCTGCCGCGCGAAGTCGTTCGGCACGAACTTCCCGAAGCCGAACGTTTCTGCAACCACGACGGACATGCACTCGTCGAGATCGGCGTCGAAACGAGCGAGCAGCTCGACGTGATCCCCGAACAGCTTCGCGTCATCCAGCACCAGCGCGTCAAGTATGCCTGCCCGTGCTGCGATCTTGGCATCAAGGTCACGCCAGCGCCGCTGCGCATCATCCCGCGTGGACTGCTGACGGAATCGGCACTCGCGTGGGTCGCCTCCGGCAAGTATCAGTTTGGCATGCCGATCTATCGCCAGGCGGGCCTGCTGCGACGCTTCGGTGGCGACATCTCGTCGAACACGCTCGCCGCGAGCATGGTCCGCGTCGGTCTCGCGACGCAGCCCGTTATCAACCTGATGCGCGACGCGTTGCTCGATGCTGACGTGATCTACTGCGACGAGACGACGTTCCAGGTCCTGAAAGAAGAAGGGCGCAAGCCGCAAACGAAAAGCTATCTCTGGTCGCAAATGACCGGATCGGGAACGCCCATCCGCTGTTTCGCCTATACGGCTGGTCGCGGCGCGAAGCTGGCCGACAAACTGTTCGCCGGCATCCGCAGGGGCGCGGTTCTGATGACCGACGGATACGAGCCCTACAACGGCATTGCGCAACAGTATCAACTCGTGCACCTCGGATGCTGGGCTCATGCGAGACGGTATCTGGTCAAGGCCGAAGATAACGTGCCCAAGGCGGCACGCTCCCCCGATCTGCTCGCCACACGCTTCATCAAACTGATCGGCAAGCTGTTTGCGGCGGAGGCGCGCAGTGAAACGTGGCCGGCTGAACGACGACAGCGATTGCGACGACGATACAGTGCACGCGTGCTCGATGCCATCGAAACGCTGATGCTTGAACAGTTGCCCGGCGTCGTGCCGCAAAGTTTACTCGGCAAGGCCCTGACCTATCTGCATGGGCAGTGGCCCAAGCTGATCCGATACATCGAGAACGGCAACTGGCCCATATCGAACAACCCTTGCGAAAATTCCATTCGCCCGTTTGTAATGGGGCGTTCATTGTGCACCTCCTTCCGAAACCTCGATAAACATTGGGATTTGACCTTCGGTATTGTCGCGACACGGGCGATGTTTGCGGGCCAACGCAGCTGTGACCGCTTCGGTGTGCAGGTCACTTGCACGGATCTGCCAAGGGGCGTCGGGTACCACCTGGCCGGCAGGCAGAACCTTATCCCTGATCAGGCGTCGAATCACGTGGCTGCTCACGCCGAGCAGGCTGGCAGCCTCCGACATCGTCAACCATTCGCCGTCTTTCTCCGCCGACCGGTAGGCATGAATGTCGCGCACGCGCCGCATGGAGCTGACACGGTGTGCTGTCCATGTCTTACCCTGTCCGGTGCGTATTCCCATCCGGTTTAGCGACGCGGCGATGTCCTGATCGGACCACCGGGCTGCCATGCTTCGCATGACCGCGAGCGCTTCATCAGGCGTGCGGCACTCGTGTTCCCCCGGCCGGGGCTTGCGGATCCGCAACTGTGAGTGCTGGCCACCTTGCCAATGAATCGTCAGGATGATTTCGTGCGTCACCTCATCCACATCGGCGATGATGTCGGCGATCAATGCACGAACGAGTTGTTGACGTACGCGCATCGTGACGTCAGGCGCATTCCATGCGGTATTCAGATCTCCGGCAAGTCCGGTAAAGTCAGGGACGACAGTGGGATCCGGTGTCGTCGTGCCGATTGTGTCCAGACGCATCTGGCAGGTTTGCACGCGACGCAGGGCAGTTTCCCAGACTTTCTCCAGTTGCGCTGCAATCAGACGGTTCTCGGGGTCGCAGGCAGCATAGCGCCGTTCCGCGAGCGTGGCTTCGTATTGTGCCTGCTGCAATTCCAGTTCTACGATCCGGCGCTGTTCTTCGAGGGTTTCCATATGCATCCGTTCAGCTTGCTGAGCGGCCTCAATCGCCAACGGCTCGACAACGCGGACGAGTTCTCTGGCGAGTGCAGCATCTACACGCGAACCGCCGAAGATAATGCATTGAGGCGTTCCGGCGGGTAACTCAAGGCGCATGCACCGATAGACTGGATGACCTGGCGCGCGCCCCGAATAGCCTGTCGACATACGTTTGCCGCACCGCCCGCATGCGAGCAGGCCGGCCAGCAAAGCTCGTCCACCGCGCCCAGTCTTGACGTCACCAGCCTTGCCATAAGCGTTGGCAGCGAGCTGCTTCTGGTTTCGCTCGAACTCGTCCCAGCCGATGTAGCCGTCGTGGTGTTCCTGGAGCATAACTTTCCACTCCCCACACGGCTTCGGGTGTTTATAGCTCTTGCGCGCGCGGCCTTCCACGACAGACGTCCGCACCTCATTTTTACCATAGGCGTAGACCCCGGCATAGAACGGATTCTTGAGAACCGCGATCACGTTGCGGTAACGAATCAGCGTCCAGTCGAAAGTAATCAGTGATCGACCGTCAGAGGGCCGCGGGAAGTGGATCTGTTCGGCCCGCATGGCCAACAGAACCTGCCGCGCGCTGCCCAGTTCGCGAAACCGTGCAAAGATCGTCCGTATCACTTCCTGTAGCCGAAGATCTGGATCGAATCCCAGACCCGCCTCACGATGCCACACGTAACCAATGGGTACGCTGATGCGCAGTTCACCACGGCGGGCCTTGGCGTGGCGCGCGTCGTGCATACGTGTACGCAGCACGTTGAGTTCGAATTCGCTGATGCTGCCTTTCATTCCAAGCAGGAGGCGGTCATTCGGGTGGCCCGGGTCGTATACGCCGTCCAGATCGATGACCCTCGCCTCGACGAGACCGCATAGTTCAAGCAGATGATGCCAGTCTCGACCGTTGCGCGCCAAACGCGAAGCATCCAGACACAGCACCGCTCCGACCTCTCCGGCACAAAGCCACCCGACGAGTCGCTCGAAACCCGGCCTGGCCACCGTTCCGCTCGCCGAACGGCCCAAGTCGTCGTCGATGACCTCGACGTTGCGAAATCCCCGGCGCTTCGCTTCCTCAACAAGCTCGTATTGACGACGCTTGCTCTCAAGGTTCATCTGGACCTGCGCCTGGGTCGACTGGCGGACATAGACAACCGCTTTGCGTTTGAGTAGCGCGGCGGGCAAACGATCAGTGTTCGTCATCGTCATGCCCCCTTGCTACGATGCCGGCGGCCTGCAACAACAGGCTGGCAAGGCAGTTCGTCGCCTTTGTACGCTGGGGAGCGCTCATCCCCCGAAGCTCGGCGGTGTCGAACGCCAGGTTCATCTGGTGAGGAGTCTCTGGCGACAGATTTGATGGAACGACCTTTGTATCCATTGCGTTTCTCCCGGACGGTGTTGGAATCGTCCGGTGAGTTTCCACGCAAACCTCGCTCAACGAGTAGCTGATGCAGTTCGCCCAACGCTGCTACGGTCACTCTCGGGTCACCGAGTTCCATCCCTGCACACATGACAGAATCGAGCATCCAGCCCGCTACTATCCTGACTACGCCAGCACTCGCTTCAACATGGACAACGCGGTCGCCACCGCGTTGTTCAATGTCTCGAACCTTGACTCGGCGGCCATACAGCGGGTGCCAACGATAATGGACTTCCACGTCCTGCCCGATATGGGCAGAATGAACGGGCATGTGTCGTCGCACGCAAAAGCTTCCTGTTTGCCGATACAGTTGCTGGCGCACATGCGAGTGCGAATCTTTATTCGCTGGTCGAGTCAGCAAAAGCCAACGGCATCGATCCGTATCGCTACCTCACCTGGCTGTTCCAGCGGTTGCCTCTGGCAAAGACGGTCGACGACTACGACGCGCTGCTTCCCTGGAAGCTGCCGGCCAACCTACGCTGATCCGCGTTCCTACCACACGTCACGCGCTCCGCCACCTGAATTGAGGGGCGTCGCTGATGGACCGCATACGCTTCAAGCAAAGGCGGATAAGTTCATCACGCGCGTTGTCATCGTATTCGCGTCGGCCATCGCGCTTCTGGCCAATCACCAAACGGCTTCGCAAGTCGTTTTCTTCTGTCATCGGTGCAAATCCTCTAGGTGTCCACGTGGACACCTAGCATCAGAGTGCAGCGATTTCTACACAAGGGCGCTACTGATGGATCGCATACGTTTGATTAGCGCTTGCACATCGCGATTCCTCCACAGTTCCGATTCGAAACCGTGGGCGCGTGGTCCTTTTTCCAGCGCAACTTTCAACCATCTAAGCGCTTTAGAATCAAGCGTCGAACGGTGGCCGCGGGTAGCCAACTCATCCAGTGCCTCAACTCCCTTCCTGTCCACCAGTGATCCATAACCCTTGACAGTTTTTAGGCAGATATTCAGCGCTTCCGCGACCTGCTCCGCACTCTGGCCTGCCAGGAGCATTTCTGCGGCGACTCTTCTTCGGGCCGCATCTCTGTCGTTAACGGGCCTTTGTCGTCGCTGGGCGTGTGCGTCGGCCGCCGGATAGGTGAGGCGATAGGCAAGTCCGCGTTCTCGAACTATATGGGCGACGTGCGATTCGGAATAGCTCACTCCGAATCGTTGCAAAATAAGGCTACGCACCTGCTCGACAGTCCAGGCGTTCGCTGCAATACCATGCAGCGTTGGGGAATGTTTGATAGCGCTGACGAGCCAGCTCAGAGCTTCATCATTCAACTGTGACCTCGAGCCGTATTCCTTCATCTGCGCAAGCGCGTTCGGGCCCTCACTGTCCAGCAGCGCCCTGTATTTCCGTATGGTAGGGAAACTCAAGCCGGTCTTGCGGGAGATGTCCGTGGGACGCACTCCCTTCAGAAGCAGTTCTGCCGCCAGCGCTCTGCGGCGTGCGAGCGGAATCCTTTCCATGCGGCCGAGATCTTACGCTTATTGATGTCACCCGGACATTCTAAGCGTGCAAACGCGCGGAATGGAAGCGCAGTGATGGAGCTTTCCGTTGCACAGGCCGGGACCGGGTCGACATGTGTCTCCCAGAGATAGGCTATCGGGATCGCTTTGTCTAATTAGCATCGACCGTGTCGGCCATCTACTACCGTTCGCACGAGTTTTCATGCTGACATTCGAACGGCGGCGTTGCATAGCTAACGGACCTGCGTGCGCCGATTCTTTTCGGCACGTCCTCGGCCAAACCGGCGTTCGCGCTGTTATCAGTCTGTGTGCCGGAGACGGGAACGAAGGCTAACCGAGACGGACGACAGGTGCGTTCGAGAGGCCGACAGTCGGGTTGACACTCTCGACCGGAATGACGGTCGATATCTGCTTATGCATCAGGCAGACCGAGTATGGTGAGGGCCGCTATACGGGTTTCGTCGTTTGCATAAAGCAGAACTACGATGTCGTCCGGTTTCGCGTGAGTCAGTGGCTCACTGATGTGATCTGCTATTTTTTGTACACTGTCGATCGCAACGGTAAGCAAACTTTGGCTTTGACGAGCGATTATTTTGCCCAAAGAGTGCGTCTCAATCGCAGAGCGTAGATGGATGAAGATCCTCTTGCCGTCCACCACGGAAATGACTTTTCCTTCGTGAATACCTCTTCCCCATTTGCTTTTAACCTTCATATTTTCTCAGGCCTTTTTCATATTTTTCGAAAGGAACCGCAATACCGCGCCCAGTAAGCGTCGCTCTTTCGCCAACGCCCGGACTTTCTGGCCGAGGTGCAGGTACTGCGGCAACGGCGTCTGGACGACTCGGACTCGGCTGCAGCGTGCCGGCATTTCGCAATGCCGGATCTCGATCCAGGCTTCCCCGCCTGCATCTGCAGACCGCTGCGCGCGCCAGGCAGCCAGTTGTCGCGCAACTCAGCGACATGCGTGTTTCACCGCCTATCTCAAATAGACAGAACACGCCCGATCCGGCCAGGAGCACGTTAACCGCAGAAATTCCAGATGAGCAGGGTGATTACCTCAAGGTTTTTGACAGCCTGCATGACTAATGCCTCCATCAAGGTCGGATGAAGAGGTAATTCCCCATTACCAGAGCCCGACCGTAGAGCCGATACTCTAACCCTGTTGTCGGCGAGAGGCATGCGATTCCAGGATAAAGGTAACGTTTACCTGGTTAAACGTTTGCCAAAGAATTTTTGCCGACCTCCCCGGCGAGTCAGTATAGATCCATCTTTAAACGGGCAGGTCAGACCATGGTCTGTGAGTTTCAGATGATGGATCGTAAGCGCGCGATTTAGCACACCGAGGTTGGAAACGTGCGCGAGGGTAGATGTGTCGGGCAGATCAAGCTCGAGGAGTGATGGTGGCGGTGAGCTTTGCGAAGTTGAACGGCAAGAGGTCAGTCACGTCGGCATCCGGTGCACGCTTCGGTAATTCGGTAAGTACGTGCACGAGATAGGCGTAGGGTTCGACGTTGCAGGCCCTGCAGGTCAGCATAAGGCTGTAGATCATGGCGCTCGCCTTCGCGCCGGCAACCGTGTCACTGAACAGCCACGAAGCCCTGCCTGTACAGAATGGGCGGATGTCGCGTTCGATGACATTATTGTCAACTGGGGCCCGCCCATCGCTCACGTAGCGACACAAATACGCCCACTGGTTGCGCGTGTATGAGATCGCCTTGCCCAGCAGACTTTCTGGCAGGACCTGCGGCGCCTGTTCGTCCAGCCACTGTCTGAACGCTTCAAGTAGTGGCACGCTGTGTTGCTGACGCAGCCGGTGCGTATATTCAACGCGCGTCTCGCCTTCGGGCGGATCAGCTTTGGCGAGCGCCTCGACCTGGTACAGCGCCTCGAAGTATTCCAGCGCCTGCGAAGCACGGCCGCCCGGTTTCTTCATGCCCTTGAGCGCGTCGACGAAGCCTCGGCGCGCATGAGCCAGGCAGCCCAGGTGGGTGGGGCCTTCGAGCGTGCGCCAGGCGGCGTATCCGTCTGTCATCAGCAGGCCTTTGTAGCCGGCGAGGAACGCTTGAGGATATTCCTGCCCGCGCCCCGGCCGATAGTCGAACAGCACGACCGGCTGCGCACAGTCTTCGGCACTACGGTAGACCCACATGTATGACGTGCTCTGCGCGGCGCGGCCAGGTTCCTTGAGTACCTGTATTGTTGTCTCGTCGCCGTGAATCAGTGACTGCGACAGCAGCGTCCCGCGCAAGGCCTCAAAGAGCCGGCTATAGTGCAGCTCAGCAGGCCGGATGATCCAGTTCGCCAGCGTGCCGCGTCCGACTTCGATGTCGGCGCGACCCAATGCGTTAGCCATCCGGTATAGCGGCGTTCCGTCGACATACTTGCCGGCCGTCACGGTGGCGATCATCGCGGCACTCGCATTGCTGCCGGGCAATGGCTGCGGCGGCATCGGTGTGGTGATCACCGGCGTGCGTTCGGCGTGGCGCTCGCAATGCCTGCATGCGTACTTGAAACGCACATGCTGCAGCACTGACGCCTTCACCTCGATATGCAACTGTTCGCTGATCTCTTCGCCCATACGATGAAGCTCGTGTGCGCAGCACGGGCATATCTTCTGGTCATCGGGCAGGTCGTATTCGATGCGCTGACGTGGCAGATGCGCCGGCAGCGGTTTGCGTCCAGGACTGCGCGGTGGCGGTTGCGGCACATCCGGCAAGCCAGTCTCGGGCAGCGTGAAGGTGTCGGCCGCGACGTCATCGTCATGCGCTTCAGTGGCAGCGATCTGTTCAGCCTCGTCGAAGACCCGATCACGCAGCTTCTCGCTGCTGGGCGCGAAGCGTTTGCTCTGTGCCAGGCGAAACTGCTCCTCCAGCTGGGCGATGCGTTCGCCAAGCTGACGGTTACGTGACTCAAGCTCACGGATATAGGCCTGGGCGGCGGGCGGCAATCGGGAGAAGTCGTCTTCATTCATGCTCCCAGGATAGCCCAATGCAACGCGCTACAGGTTTACGGAGATTTGTAACATCAGCTGGCGTGGCGGTACCGCCGTGCGGGATGACGGCGCATTGCCTCGATATCGATACCCTCGAGCAGCCAGCGCAACTGCTCGGTCGTCAGCTCGATGACCGCCTGTTGCCGGCGCGGCCAGATGAAGTGATCTTCCTCGAGGCGTCGCAGCATCAGCCAGAAACCGTTGCGCTCGTAAAGCAGCAGCTTGATCCGGTTACGTCTGCGGTTATGGAAGGCGTACACGGCACGCGCAAGCGGGTCCAGTTGCATGGATTGCTCGACCAGCGTCACCAGACTGTTGATGCCGGCCTGGAAGTCGACTGGTTCGCGGTGCAGGAACACCTTCAGATCAGCTTCGAAGCGAAACATCAGCGCCGTCCCAATGCCGCGATCATGGCGCTCACGAGGGCGGTGTCGCGCTCCGAGCATTCGAGCTCGAGTTTCACCCCATTGGGCAACTGGGCCGACAGCCATGCGGATGTCGGCGAGCGCGAAGACAGATGCGATGAGTGCTGTTCTGGCTGCACGCGCACGGAATGCATCGAAGCAGGCGCCGGCGCTGGATCGGCGATCGCGATGACTGGCACGAACGCCGACGGTGACGCGTCCATATCGTCGTTACTTGCGCGCGTTTGTGCCTGCCGGTGCAGTCGAACCCATTTGCGCAGCTGGTTGGCGTTCACCCCGGCCTTCAATGCCAGGCCCGACAATGACGCGCCTGGCTGCTGGCAGGCCTCCACTAGCAGGCGCTTACCCGTCACATCGAAGCTGCGCTTGCCACCCACGCCCACGCGGGTCACCCGCAAAGGCAAAAACGAAAGGTCATCCCGGGTCATAAATTGCGTCCGCAAGTTAGAGGTTGCGGACGCAATCGTGGCTCTTGATACACGCAAAAGCTAGGTGGGGGAAATTGCGCGCTTACGATGGATCACATAATCCGGGCCTCTCAGATTTCAGCCGGCATGCCCCTCGGCATAGCCGGAATCTTCAGCCGACGCAACACGCCGGCTTTTTTCAGTTGCGCGTACAACGAGATTTGGACCGGCCGGGTAGGGGCGCCGGAAGAGTCATGCCAGTCGCAGAATCTGCGCAAGGCATAGCGATCGGATAGCCGTGACGCATTAAAATGCCGCAGCGGCATCGCCGGCAGGTGCCCTGCCGTCCGACAAATGTCTAGCCCGGGGGGTGTGGCACTCGAATTCACGGTGCCGGGGCCGCTTCCGGCGCCGGCTCGGTGCCGGCGCGGCCGTTTTCCCACGATGCGACGCTGCGGTCAACCCTGGCCGGGCTCGTGAAAATCTTCGAGGGGCTACGGTCGGGCATATAGACGATGCCGACGCGCGGCGGCAGATTCAGCAGTGTGTTGCGCGAAATGATCGCGTGTTCGAGCCTGGTGATCGTTCGCGTACCTTCCCACTGTTCGCCGCCGTGGACGTTCGCCTTGACGTTTTCGCGCTGCGCAATGTCGAGCCATTGCGTACCGGACAGGTTTTCCGCCCACTCTGCGGTGCGTTCATCCTGCGCGCGGTAGACCAGCTTGATGTGCGTATTGACTTCGAATTCGCGCGCAAGCGCCTTGCCGTCGAGGCGTTTATCGTCCGGCGCTTCAATGTTCGCGATCGACTGGGCGGCCAGCAACAGATTCGCGTCATAGCCCGCGATCGCGGCCAGCGCGCTATTGATTTCCGCACACGCCAGGAATTTCAATTCATCGACGCCGACCGTAACATGCGAGGTCCGTTTCAGGTGCAGGCGCTTTATTTCAGCGACCAGTTCGGAGATATACGCTTTCGTCGCGGCCTTGATAACAGGGTCGTCCAGGTCGCCGCGCACGTACACCACAGCGTTATTCGTCAGGCACGCTTCGATTGAATGACCCTTGCGACGCGCAGGCTGCGAGAACGTATCGACTCGCGCCCACTCGCGCAATGAGTCGCGTAGCGTAGACAGATCGCGGTCGCCGGCATTACCCTTTTCCGCCACGTAGGCCGACAGTGATCTGATCGTGCCATCGGTGGCTTCGAGCGCGTCATCGAGCAGGGACCGCTCTTTCGCCTTGTACACATCCGCATCCGTGCCGGCGGATTCGAGATTGTAGGCGCGCACGATCCGCGTGCGCCGCTGCCGGAAATCGCCGCCAAGGAACGGATGCCATGTCCCTTTCCCGCCCGGATTCAGGTCGAGATAAACGAAGCGTCGGCCGGCCGCTTCCGCTTCGTTTTGCAGCAGGTAAGGGAGGTAATCGTCGCCCTTCGGATCGATATAGAACACCGTGAAGCCAGCGCGGATGCACTGTTTATAGATCGCCTGTAACACCACGCCTTTACCGTAACGGGTCGGCCCAAGGATCGCGTGGTGGATTTTTTTGAACAGTTCGAGCGCTATCCTGATCGGCTCGCCCAGCTCGTTCAGACCATAGAACATCGAGCCGCGCAGGAAGAATTTTTCCGGCTCGAAATCCTTGGCCGCAAGGCTTCCGGCTTCGTCGCGTGCATCGACCGGCTTGTCGGCTTCCTGCATGACGCGCATCGAGCGCCAGTAAGCGGACAGCCTGGGCGAGACATGCCGGTCCCACACGAACCGCAGTACGAGGCCATAGAGGATCGCGCCGGCCACGAGCGGCCAGTATTGCCCGAACCGACCGGCGAGCCACGCGTCATAGCTCGACACGGCGTCAGGAAGCGGCATTCGGGCCGTGGCGAAGAACATCACGAACGCGACGAGCGGCAGGAGAAAGACCAGGACGCCAAGCGCGGATACAGAGATTCGACGCGCGAGGAACGTCACCAGGTCGGCCACTGTCGGATCGTTCGTGCGGAGCCTCCACGGCACCGGATGCAGAAGCGACACCGTAAAAAGCGGGATCGCCAGAATGATCCAGTACCACGGACTGGACCACTGTAACGCGCGCTCGACCATGACATAGGCTGATGACTGCGCATTGTAAGCGTTGGCAAGATCAGGAAAAAGCACGGCCTCCTCCAGAAATCAGGGGGAACCGGAGAGACTTTCGTCTCTCCGGTTTAGGGTCGGCGTGTGCAGAAGCACGAACGGATTGCCTAAAAAGGCGCACCATCCAGCCGGCAGATACGGTCTGCGGCCGCACAGCAATTGAGGGGTTCCCACACCCTCAACCTTGACGCCATTGACGCAGGCTTGTGGCCTGTTTGTTGTTTGACATACCGGAGTTAAACCCCGGGTTGCCACAGCGAAGCCGACGCAATAACGCCGCTTCTCTGGTTGTCACCGGTCCGAAAGGGACTGTTTTGATCACCGGCCTGAGCGCTGCCGGGTTGACTTGCGCGCGCCGAGGCGCGCGACCTGTTGCTGACTTCGGCCCCGTGCAGCGGGCCGATCTGCCTGACGGCCCAACTTCGGCCGGATTGTGTCCGGCTTTGTGGGCCGGCGATTGCACTGCGTTCTGCTTCCACGACAAGCTCCTTTTCAAAGGTTAATTACACGTTGGAGACCCCGGGAGACCAATCCCAGGACGGGCGTGGGTACCAGCCGCGCCCGTTCCAACATCCCACTGCGGGAACCACCCCGCATCTTCACGCTTACGTGTGCCGTGAACTTTCGGACAGGCTTGCGCCTGCTGTTTGCGCTTCAGACGAATCGCGACAAACAGCTATGCGGCTTGCGCGGCACGGCCCTACTGATCCACTCTCCCTCGCATAGCCATCGGGTTACCAGCCCGGTATTGGCCTTAGCGATTCCCGCGTTAGTGCAACGCTACTGAGGCAAAACCACGCCCCAGAGCATCACGCCTGCGCCTCAAGCAACAACAGTGAGGTGTTCCCTCTCACCCATCAGGTTTTCAGCGGCCCGAGATTCCAAAGCGGCTCGCTTACCTGTTGTGCCGTCAACGGCTTCGTCTTCAGACAGGCCTGATGCCCCACCACATAGCATCCTCGACGGATGCATTTACACGCTTAAGCTATACAGCGACCCCCCCAGCTTTCGCCGGAAGGTGCCACGTGCGCCAGGTTTCCCCTTGCACGCCTGCGCCCTTTCGGAACGCCTCGGCAGCCTACGTGTGTGGCACAGGTTCTACGGTCTCCCGCAGCCCCTGGACGGTCCTGACGACAGCAAAGCTGTCTCCCGTTTTCACGCTACACAGGAACATCGCGCATTTCCTCGCGATGCCCGTTTCCGTGTCGCCCAACCTCGTTCCCCGTCCTGCCGGGGGATTGAGTCGAAGGACGGAGTTACACCGTCCAGCGCTCGTCGTAGTCGTACCAGCGCCATTACGCGCATACGACTTCAGCACACTCGGTACGGTTGGTAGCCGTGCCTTGAGCCTGACGGCTCGCGTGAAGTGATGGAATCCAGGGGTGGTCAGCCCCGGACTACTGCGGTGGTGGCTGCCCCTGTTCCGTGTAACCGCTCGCGCGATACACCACTTCGGGCAACCGGGTAATGCAAAGGGTTGGTCGCCCTCGTGCTGCGTGGCTGGCCGCTTGTGGCGACCCTCGCAACGCAGAGTGATGCATGCGCGTTAAGGGCCACTTGTGGTGGCCAGCAGATGCATTGTAGGAAATGTGTATGAGGAAAGCGCGCTTCGCGCGCGGAATCTCTTATAATTATCCGGGAATGCGAAGCATCCAGGATAACTGGAAAGCCTTGCGCAGAAATGGTTCGCATTATCAATGAATGGAGTCCTACCGAATATTCAATCCGCATAAATGATTTGATTCAATCCGCATAAATGATTTGATTCAATCCGCATATATGAGGAAGATTCAATCGCAGGTCATCCGATACAAGACGTTGCTCATGCAGCGGCTTCTCGATCTGGTCAGGCACGGCTACCGGCATCACGCGTCAGGCGTGGTCAGTGCGGAGCGCGCGCAGGCGCTATGCGACAAGTTTCAGGCGCGCTACGAGGTATGCCTGAACATGAACCAGCGTGCCTACCGGAAGGGGCTAGGCAAGGCTAACGCGCGGCTCATGCTCGCCGATCTTGAGCGGGGCGATTCGTTGCACTGGTTTCTGATGGTCACCGACGGCGAGCATGCCGCACACAAGCTGGAAAAGCTGAAAGATGCGCTTGCCCAGGGAGAGCGGATACACGTCTCCGGTTACGAACTGCTTAAACTGTCGCACTCGAAGGCGGCCGGCGGCGGCGTTCGGCTCACGTGGCGGATGACGACCGAGACAGAGCGGCAGTGGCGTTTCCAGATCCGCTCGACGGTGCGTTCCAGGCGCGCTGACGATCTTGTCGCCGGGCTGGTGCGGTCGCTATATCAAACACCGGGATTTCACACAACCCGGTATCAGGTCGGCAAGCTCGTGGCGTTCCTGTCGGCCGAGTGGGAGCGTTCAGGACGGAAGGCCGAGACGCTGCCCCTGCCAGGCGCGTTGCCCTACGTGCGTCGCATGGCGGACGAAAATTTCACGCTGGATGACTGGCTCGCCGCTCACGCGGCGCGCCACGACAACTGATCGAGGTGACGCATGAGCGATGTTCAGAAGCAGCCCGAGCTGGTGACGTTCACCGAGCAGGAATGGCGGGAGGATGATGCGTCAGAGGCGTTCGGTGTGCGCAAGGTCGTGCCGAAGAAGAAGGAGCCGACGCCGGGCATGAAAGCCGTGCTGGTGTTCGATGAAAGCTTCCGGAGCGCGAAGAAGCAGATGAAGGCGTATCCGGCTTTCCGGCCGACGCTTGACCTGCCCGAGCTGATCAGCGCGATGATCGACGTGTGCGCCGCGGATCCGGCGCTCATGGAGCGCGTCATCCGGAGTGTGGTGGAGCGCCGCAAGGCGCAGCTCGCCGCGATGGAACCCAGCGCGACGCCGGCGACGCCGTGACGCAGACCGACGGCGGCACGGCGTGCCGTCGCCTCAGGCCGGACTGCGGACCAGCCAGTTTTCGGTCCGGAGACCTTGCACACGGGAAAATTCGTCGGTGTTGTCCGTAACGACCACGGCGTCGATCGCCAGCGCATGCGCGGCGATCAGCATATCGTTCGCGCGGATCAGCTGGCCCCGGCATTCAAGATCGGCGCGCAGCTCTCCATAGAAGCGGTCGGCGTCGCTTCTCAACGCCATGACCGACAGACTCGCCAGCGCGCGATCGACGCGGCCGGTCAATTCGGGTGAGCCTTTCTTTTCCGCGCCGAAGCGCAGTTCAGCCGCGACGATGATCGACGTGCAAAGGCTCTCCGGTGCCTCTTTCCCTATCCGGGCGGCACAGAAACCGCGCGTGTTCCGGATGGCGTCCAAGATGATGTTCGTGTCGAGCAGGTACAGCGGCATTACAGGTCCGCCGGCTCGGCTGGCAGGCTGTCGATATCAGGAAAAGCTTCATCGAGCGGCGACCACTGCGCCAGCAGCTCGCGTAGCGGCGTGGCTTTCACTGGCTCGATGATGAGACGCGCGCCTTCCCTGCGGACAATGGCTTCGTCGCCCGGAAGTTCGAGCTCGCGCGGGATGCGGATGGCCTGGTTGCGGCCGTTACGGAATAGCCGGACATGCCGGCCTTCAATGGTTGTCGTCACGATATTCTCCTTGGCATATGCTAAGGCATATGCCTTGTTCTTTGCGACGCAATCGGTCGATGCATTCTGACAAAAACGTGGTGAGCCTGACATGTGGTGTTTGCGTCAGAATAGTTTGCCTTGAGGGTCCGGCTTGACTGCCTGTTTTTTAAGCAGCGACCACGAAAATGTCAGACTAACCACGAAAAAGGCGGACTACCACGAAAATGTCAGAATCCCTCCCGGGAAAGCCTTGCCCCCTATGATTTTCCGGGCGTTTACAAGAGTTTTTACAAGAGGGTTTGTAAATATTTTTACAAGGCGCGAACTCGATCGCTTGTGGATAAGTCACTTCCAATGCCTTGATTCGCCAACATTTGTGGACAATCAGGACAGCAAACCCCACCCATGTCCGCACGGCAGCCACCACGTGAAGGGAAGTCAATTCCCCCATCCGAACACAAGGGTTCGCGAGCCAGTGGCCTACATGCTAGCCTCGGCGGGCTACGAGGTCTACCGACCCGCACCTGCCGGAGTTCCGATGCAGACACAGTCTCCGTTACTCTGACGCAAAATAGTTCGGCAGAAGTGCGCCGGTGACACCTCGAAAACCATACCCAGCATCGGTTTCCGGCCCCGCAAGCGGAGGCACGCACGGCGCTCCGCTCCTTGACGACCCTCAGCACCCCACTCTTTCACAACGGCCGGCAGGAGCCTTGGTCTAAGCCGCTGACGGGGCAAAGCCCCGCCACCGACTAAGACCGGGATAAATCGCGCCCGGGCCGGCCTTCGCCCGGCCCGACCACTCAACCCGGCCCCTGTGAGGGCCCGCGGCTGAAGTTCTCCTGATTCACCACGGCCAAAATTGTCTACAGAAAAGAGGCCCGTCGATGATACCCCCGGTTTGCGGGCGTTTTCCGGGCGCTGGTGGCGTTTCCGGAAGGATGGTGGTGCGGGTTGGTGCCTGGGCCAGCCAGCGGCTTGTAGGGCGTTTTGGGCGATGTGTGCCGGCGCGGGCCGGGTCAGGGTTTTCTATCGCACCTTGGGGCAAGCCGCAGAGCGGCGCGTCAGGCCCGAAGGGCGCGCTCGCGGAGAGCCAGTGGGCGGGTGCGGTTTCCCGGCCGGTCGGGCCGGGACTGTCCACGCCCTTGTGGTGTGGGCAGCGCAGCCGTCCACCGGCGGGCGCGGGTGAATCGACCACGTTGGTAGAGCACCGCTGGGACCGCGTAAGCCAGCTCGTTATTCTGTGGCGTAGCCGCCTGTTTGCGACGCCTTCGCAACGCGGGACGATCGACAAGCCTAGATTCTACGGAGTGAGGATCGTCGAGGCGCGGATGCATGCGACGGCGATCTGCGCAAAAAATGATGCGCCGCACGATGGCCGGGCGGTGCAGTTATAAAGTTGCAGCGTTACAAACTTAGGAGTTTTCTGGTTCCTTTCGGGTGAGCCTGCCTCATCGGCGTTATAGATGGCCATTGCGTCGTACACAGGTGAACGCGGCCGGCCGGCAAGATCGAGCCATTTGCGCGAGGTGCAAACGGTGTCGGCGTAGCCGCATTCGGCGCACGTGCATTTGACGTGTCGACGGGTCCGCTTCTTCGGAGCAGTGGTTTCGTGCTCGTCCACCCTCCTTGGCCGCGTTTGCAACGCCGTCGCTACGCTGGCCGTGACATCGGCGAAACGCGAGCGGAAAACCATGACAAAGAAGGACGCCGCGAAGAAGGAAGCAGCCGAGACTATGCAACTAACGGTCCGGCCCACGCGGGTGCTTTACGGGTGCTATGTGGCAGCGGCGGCGGATCGGAGCCGGCAGGTGCCAAGGGGAAAGGGGTGTGGTGTCAGCCCAAGAAATCATACGCGAAATTCTTGAAAAATCTGAGCAGCATCGTCTATGTCGGCACACAAGGGCCGCACGATCAAGACCACGACGTCGCATCTGATGTGCCTTGGTGCGATCCTGAGAAAGCAAGCCGACCGCCTATGTGCTGACCGATCCGCGTCGAGGTATCAAGGCAGAGGGCGGCCGGATGACGTCCTGGACGGCTGCGACGGCACCGGCCTGGCGCAGATCATTACCGCGGGCTTGAGTATTTCCGCCTTTTGTCCTACCTTTGCCATGTCGAGAGACGATCCGCGCTATCCGTGGATCGTCTCCCGACGCTCCCGGATGGCCTTTTTCTACTTTGAAGGAGGTTCATCATGTTGACCGAAACCAGCCGTACTACCGCTGTTCTGTTCCCCGTGGACGAGGAACACACCCGCGAGAATGGTCCGCTTTTCACGGGGTTTATCAAGCTCGATGGTGAGTCGGTTCCGTTGTCGGCCTTTCTCAAGGATGCAAAGGGATCGGACAAGCGTTTTCTCGACCTGTCGGTCGGCGCGAAAGGGCAGGTGCATTACTCGGGGCGTCTGTTTCGCAACGAGGAAAAGAAGACGGCCAGGTCGCCGGAGTATTCTGGTTACCTGGTAGTCCTGCCCCTTAGCCCTGACGTACGCGACGAGTATTCGCAGGAAGAGTGGGATGAAGCACCGCGTTTGAACGTGTATGGCCGGCGCGTGCGTAATGCCGACAACACTGTACGGATTGCGCTCGATGTCGTGCCGCCGCGCTCGGATGTGCCCGTAGACGATGATGAGGTAGCATTCTAGGGAGCAGGCTCGAATAGCCGACGCAGCAAAGGAAAGGGGAGAGAAGGCAACTTCTCTCCCTTTTTTGTTGACATTTTCAAGCAGGATACGGGTCAATAAAAAATGTTAGATATGCCAGGCATGCAAAGCGCATAAGACTTGCAAATCTTTACTTTTACATTCGTCCCCGCATTACTCCATCGTGCCAAATCGGCTGATAATCTCGTCTACGCTGCTGGAGTTCTGTTGCTGAGAATCTGGACATTCGTTTAGAAACTGACGGCGCGCGTCACTCGTTGGGCCCAGATCGAGGTGGCCGTGATGGTAGCGCTTGATGGCAAAGAAGTCCCTGATAGCCTGGTCGCAGTCGCTTCCGCCTGACTGGCCCTGGACTTGGCCGGCCATGCAGATAACGGTATTGCAGGACGATGCGGATGCAGAGACCGTAACGGCCAGACCCAGCAGAAGCGCGAGAAGCGTTGAGAGATCTTTCTTCATGAGCGTTATCTCCAGAGGGGGGCGTAGTCATGCGCACGGCGTTCCAACCGATACAGTGCTTCACGCAGGCCCAACAATGCAATCGCCGCGCACGTCGCGATGATCGCGGTCCGAGGGTGCGGGCAGTGGTGGAAGCACTCGACGCCGAGTGCGACGAGTGCAACCAGGACAGCACACGTTAAAGCGAACCGAATATAGCGGCCAAAAAGACGAAGACCGCCGGCGATAAAAAAACACGTGGTATCAAGCAATAGGCGACCAAGTAAACGAACCGCGCCGGCGCAAGCCGGGGCAACCCGTTCGCGCGCCGCTGCGAACCGTCGCATGCGGCCTACACGCTTACCCGTTTCAATTGGAATGACCTGTCCCATGTCTCAGATCCTTTCGTTCGTCACTTCAAATTCCTCCAGCTTCCGGCCGGCTTCCAGGTACGTCAACAGCCAGGTCGGCCGCCTACCGTAGCCGGTCCACGTGTTGCCGGGGTCGGCTGGATCGCGATATCGCGCGGTCATGACCCGTGGCGGTGCGCCAGGGATCTCGAACTCTTTAATAGAGCGTCCCTGCTCAACGTATGCCGCGAGCCATGAAGGCCGCTGTCCGCGCCCCGACCACGTGTTGAGCGGGTTAACGGGATCGCGATAACGAGCTTCGCCTTTCGGTGTCGCTTGCGAGGGAAACGGTACGAATTCGATCACGACGCCGTCTTCCAGATTGATGAGTCGCCGACCTTCATTTCTCTCCGTAGTTGACACGACTGAGGGTTCCTTTATCATTTATAACAGTAGCAAAAACATCACAAATGTGAATGTGAAAAAATTATCGATGCTCGTCGTGTGCTTGTCGGCCGTTGTTTCGGTCTTCGGGTACGCACACGGGAGCCTGTCTTCACAGGTTCTCGCGTTGGCACGCACGTGCGCGCCTGACGTGCATCCGCTTACGGTTGCTTACCTGGTCAGTGCCGAGTCGCATAACAATCAGTTCGCCATCAACGTGAATGGCGGCCAAAGCTTGGATCGTCAGCCCACCACCGAGCAGGAAGCCCGCGATGCGCTCGCCAAGCTCGATGCGCGCGGTTGGAATTATGACGTTGGCTACGCGCAGATCAATTCGGCCAATTTTCGCAGCCTTGGCCTCACCGGTACACAACTGCTGGACCCCTGCACGAATCTGCGCGCCGGCGCACAGGTTCTAGGTGGCTGTTACGCCCGTGCTGTCCAGCAGGTAGGTGAGGGACAGGCGGCCTTGCAGCGGGCGCTGTCCTGCTACAACACCGGCAACCAGCAGAAGGGCTTTGCAAACGGCTACGTAAAGCGTGTCGTCGCACAGATCAAGCTGAAAATTCCCGCCTTGTTCGACGGGCCAATCGACCCGAACGCTTCGAGCAGCGGCTCGAGCTCGAGCAACGTCATCGACCCGGCCGGACCAGCGCCGGGCGCCGCAACGCTCACGCAGCAGCAGAACCCACCCGCATCTAACCAGCGCACGCAGCTTGGCGAGCCTGGCGCGGCAAATCAGATCGAAGCGGGCGCGTTCGCCCATCCCGAAATCGGCGCGTACATACGCCGGGCCTCAACGAAAGGTGACCAATGAAAAAGAAAGTCGTTTATCTGGCGATGCTCGGCCAGCTCGAAAGCATCTTGCGTGAATGGCGGGTCGTGCGTGTCGCAATCCGCCGTATCGAAAAACGCGAGTGGATACCGTTTCTCGACATCGAGAACGATTCCGGCCAGGCGTACACGTGCGCGTTCCGGGTCAAGAAGAGTCTGGAACCTAGAACGTGGTCCGACCTGCGCGCCCTGGTCGATTGGCTCGATACAAAAGTCGGCGTCAAAGAGTGCCTGTTGTCCTTTTCGGATTTCGAGTGGGAAACCGAGACTTTAACCCTGGAGTGAGCCTGAGATGAAAAAGCGCGTTCAAGCTGCACAAATCGTCGTGGGCGCCTTCGCACTGGTCGCGGCGAGTCAATCCTTTGCCGTTGACACTGGCGCGTCCTCGTTGAACTCGATGCACTCGTGGGTGATGCTCTGGATTCCCGCCGCGTGCATTCTCGGCATCGTCGCAATCGGTGCCGGCATCTTCTTCCATCTGATCAAGGTCCATCAGGTGGTCAACCCGGTGCTCGGCCTCATCATCATCGGCTCCGCGTCGGCGATCGTGGGTTTCTTCGGCCTCGTCTGATGGCTAAGAAATTCCCACTCTTCAAGGGGGCGACGCGCGTAGCGACATGGTTGCTGGTGCCCCGCAACGTGTTCGTCCTGACCTTCATGTTTTCGGCGTCCCTGTTCATGGTGATCCATCTGTGGGCGCTGCTTGTGTTCGGCATGCTGTGGCTTATCGAGTGGGGCATCACGAAACACGATGACCGCATGTTTCGCATTATCGGTTTATGGCTGAAAACGAAGGTTCGCAACATGTACGAATCCGCCTTCACGCGGCTGTGGGGAGGGTCCAGTTACTCGCCGGTCGATTACAGCGCGCCGTCGATTAACGACATTCGAGATGAGGTATGGCATGGCGCTCGCTATCCGGAATATCAGCGAAACCAAGACCTTCAAGAAGGAGCCTTCCTTCGTGAAGAACATTCCCTATTCGCAGCACCTCACCGAAACCATTATCAGCACGATCGGCGCGGAATATCTGATCGTGTTTCGCGTCCCCGGCCGCACGCACCAGAGCGCCCACGATGAAACGCTCAGGTCGTGGGTTCTCGACCTCAACCACGTCGCAAAGCAGATCGGCAACGAACACGTGAAGTTCTGGACGCATCTGCATCACCACAAAACCGAGAGCTATCCGGCCGCTAGCTTCAAGACCCGCTTTGCGCGCGAGCTGGACGCGAAATATCGCAAGAGCTTCGAGAAAACGCCGCTGATGACGAACGACCTGTATCTGACGGTCGTTTATAACCCTGTCGGCGACCTCACGCAAAAATTTCTCGCGCGGTTCGACCGGCCCTCGCGCGAGCAACTGGACGGGAGGCAAAAGCAGGCAATCGCCGCGCTCGAAGATATCGCGACCCAGCTAACCGGTGCGATGCGCTCGTATGGTATCGAACCGATGGGCCTGTATTACCGCGACAAGAAAGGCAACCTGATCGAGGAACAGGACGACACGACCGACGACGCCGACGAGCTGGACGACGATATCGAAGGCGACCTTCTCGCCAACCTGCCGGCCGACGATGACGGTGCAGCACCGAAGCCGGTGCCGGCGACGCAGCGCCATGTGTTCTCGCGTGCGCTGGAATGGCTTGGGTTCCTCGCGAACGGCGAATGGTCCCCGGTGCCGGTGTGCCGGGGACGCATCCGTGATTACCTGATGACGAATCGCCCGGTCAGTTCGCTGTTCGGCGACGTGATCCAGATCCGGACCATCGACCGCAACCTTTTCACGGCCGCCGTCGAGATTCGCGAGTACGAGGAAGAGACGGAGCCGGGGCAGCTTAACCTGCTGATGGAGGCCCCGTTCGAATTCGTTCTCACGCAGGTGTTTTTCTGCATGTCCAAGGCGGCCGGCCGCATCTTTCTACGCAACCAGCAACTGTCGCTGATCGAAACCGGCGATCCAAGCCATTCGCAGATCAGTCAGATTACGGATGCGCGCGACGATCTTGTTTCCGGCCGGTTCGTGATGGGCTTTCACTATGCGACCATGCATGTGGTCGGCGACACGGCCGAAAGGGCTCAGGCACTGGCACGTCAGGCCAAGGTCATGCTCAATCAGTGCGGCGTTGCAGCGGGCGCGGTCGGCATGGCATCGGAGGCAGCGTATTACAGCCGCCTGCCTGGCAACACGGCGTTCATGCCGCGCCCGGTGCCGGTCAATAGCTGGAATTTCTTCTGCTTCTCGTCGTTTCACAACTTCCTTTCCGGCAAGGCCACTGATAACCCGTGGGGCAGGGCGATTGCCCTGTTTCGCGCCGTCAGCGGTACGCCGGCTTTTTTCAGTTTCCACTCGACGCCGAAGAAGGAGCGTTCGTTCGGCAAGCGACCGCCAGGCGTGACGGGCATATTCGGGCGTATCGGCTCTGGCAAGACGACGCTCCTGGACCTCCTGTTGACCTTCGCGACCGAGCGTTCCATTGATCCCCGCATGGCGATCTACGATCGCGATCGCGGCATGTATCCGCTTGTCAAGGCACTCCACGGGCGTTACACGGTGCTTAAGGACGGCGCGCCGACTGGATGGCAACCTCTCCAGCTCGACCCCACGCGCATCTACATCGCATTCGTGAAGCGTCTGTTGCGCGTGCTTGCCGAGACCACCCTGAACGGCGAGCCACTTGAGCAGCACGAAGTAGACGACCTGTCGGCGGCCATTGATGCCGTCATGGGGCCGCCCATCGATGATCCGGAGGCTCACCGGGGCGAACAGACGCTCATTCCGCTTGCCGACCGGTCCATCACCGCTGTGGTGGAGCATTTGCCCGATCCCTATCGCGGCCCAGGTGCGCGCATGACATTGGCAGCCATGCTCAGGCCGTGGACGCGCAACGGCGATTACGGATGGCTGTTCGATAACGAAGCCGACACGCTCGACTTCAACACGCGCGATATCAACGCATTCGACCTTACGGAATTCCTCGTCGCGAAAGACGAGGTTGCGCCTGTCACCCGCACGCCAATGCTGATGTACCTCAACTTCCGCGTGCGTTCGACTATCGACGGCAAGCGTCGATTCATCCAGGTATTCGATGAATTTGCACAGTATCTCGATGACCCCATCATGGTCCGCGAAATCAAGCGGGGCATCAAGAACGACCGCAAGAAAGACTGCATCTACGTGTTCTCGACGCAGGAGCCGAACGACGCCATTTCGAGCAGCATCGGCAAGACCGTTATCCAGCAGATGGTGACGTTGCTCCTGCTCGAAAACCGCGATGCGGACCCGGAAGATTACACCGGTTCCGCAGGCCTGAAGCTCGCGCCGGCTGAGTACGACGCGGTCAAGTCCATTCCCGAACACAGCCGCCAATTCCTCATCAAGCAGAGCGGCCAATCCGGCGTTGCCGTGATGAAGCTCGACGGCATGGACGAAGAGCTCAGCATTCTGTCCGGCACGCCGGACAACGCGGATCGGCTCGAAAAGCTCATTCGCGACCTTGGCTCCGATGATCCGGACGTGTGGTTGCCGCGTTACTACGCGGCTGTCGTCGGTAAGAAATCGCGCCGTTACTAGGAGAACCACCGTGAAGCTCTGGAAACAAACCGCAATGGCAATCGCGCTGGCCACCTCGTGCGCCGGCGCGCACGCGCAGATCGTTGTCACCGATCCAACGTCACTCGCCCAACGTGCCGCAAATTTCCTTCAACAGATTGGGCAGATGAAGGCGCAGCTCGACCAGGCGAGACAGCAGTATGAAGCGATGAGTGGGACTATCGGCAGCTACAGCAGCATGCTACCGACAAGCACTTCGACCCTTCGCAACAACCTGCCGCAGAACTGGAGTGCGGTCTATTCCGACGCGATGAACAGCACCTCCAGCGTGTCCGGGTCCGCCTCGTCCATCCTGTCTCAGTTCGACAATCAGATTCGTGGCATGGGCCGCGGCGACGCGCTCAAATTCATCGACGAGAAGCTACACGAGAAGGGAGCCTATGACCGCGCGATGACCGAGCAGGCCTATGACAACCAGATGCGCGAGCTGAACGACATGCAGTCGCTTACGCAGCAGATCGGGCAGGCCACGACGCAAAAGCAGATCGAAGATTTGCAGGCCCGCATCGGGACCGCACAGGGCGCTATTCATGGCGAGCAAACGAAGCTTCAGCTCATGGCGATGGGTCAACAGGCGCAAGAGCGCCTGTTGCGTCAGCAACAGGCAATCGCCCAAAAGCGATACCTGCTTGGCGACGACAGCGAAACCAATACCGCACCGAATCTCACCGGCAATTGAGGATCACCACCATGAAGAAATCTTTGCTCATTCTCGTAACTCTCGTTCTCGCAGCCTGCAACAACAAGGAGGAAAGCCACACGCGGAGCTGGTATCGCGACCATGACGCGGAACGGAAAACAATGGTGGCTCAATGCAAGGACGACGCCGCGAAAGCGATGACTCCCGAGTGCATGAACGCATCCAATGCCGAGTCCGACATCTATATCAACGGCAAGGACTATTACAAGAAAGGCGGCGAGACCAACAACGCGCCCAACTTGACCAACAAGTAGGGGAAGGCAATGGCCTACGATGGCGTAACACAAATATTCACCTACATGGACGCGGTAACGACGCAAATCGTAGCCGCGAACGTGAGCAGAATTATCGGATGGGCGGCTCCGCTCGCTGCGCTCGGTCTTGTCATCATGCTCACAGTGGATGGTCTTGCAATCATGTTGCGGCCGACCGGCGAGCCTCTATCGCAGCTCGTGGAGAAGTTCATCAAGTATTTCGCCATCGTAGCTATCGCCGGCGCGGGCGGCCTGTACGCAACGACTTTGGCGAGCACTGCCATGCACTTGCCGGACGAGTTAGGGTCGGTGCTGTTGTTGAATGGCTCTACAGCGAGCGGCAGCTCAAGCGCCATAGCGAGCATGATCGATTCGGCGATGGACCACAGTCTTACAGTCATGCGAACATTGTTCGACCAAGCCGGCATCACGTCCGAACGCGGGTTGGTCGCGCTGGTACTTGGCATTGTCGTAATCATTTCCACGCTACTGATTTGCGGCATTGGGGCTATTTCGATCCTGCTTGCGAAGTTCCTGCTGGCAATCACCGTATGTTTTGGGCCGTTTTTCATTCTGCTCTTGATAGTCCCGCCGCTTGTTAGCTTCTTCGGAAACTGGCTTGGCTCAGTCCTTAACTACATCCTTCTCATTGCCATGACGGCTATGAGCTTCGGCATTTTCATGCACTTCTTCGACAACGCTATTTCAGCAGCGGCGAATCCCAATCCGAACTCAGGCGCGCTGATGGCAATTATCACCGCCGGCATCATCACCGTCATGGCCGTTGTGCTCTTGAAGTCCCTGCCCGACCTCGCCGCGCGCTGGACCAACGGCGTCAGCACCAAACTCGCCCAGCACATACGGCAGGCCCCGTCTCCGGCTGGCAACGGCGGTGGAAAGGGCGGCGGAGGCGGCAGCGTTGGCCGTACCGAAAGCGGGTCGGGTTCCTCCAGCGGATCGTCCGGCCCCTCCAGCGGTGGCAGCGGCGCCTACTCCTACGCCCGCGGTTCCCAGGGCAGTGGGTCATACGGCGGCAGCTCGTCGTCATGGGGCGGCAGCGGTAGCTCATCGTCATCGAGCAGCGAAGGCAGCGCGAGTAATGTTTCCGCGCGCGGCTCCCAAGGCTCGCAGAGCAACTCCTGAAACCCGTCCAAGGGATGAATCCATGAACACTCGCCACATTGCTATCGGTCTGCTGGCGTTGGCTTCACTGGCCGGATGCGCTCACGTCACGCCCCCGCCCGAACCTGACATGACCAGGCTTGTTCCAGTCAACAAGACCATTCCCGACGAGCTGCAGGGCCGCGTCACCCCGCAGTCGCTGATGTCGAAAAGTGCAGGAGGAACCGCACGATGATGAATCTGGCCCTTGGAAAGTCGGGGAAATCGGGCGCGACGCCGATCACCGCAAACGACATTGAGAAGTACAAGGAAGAGCGTCAAGGCCTCGAAGTCGATCTGCTCGATGAAGTCCTGACCTCACGCAGGCGCGCGTGGCAAGTGAGCGCTTCGGCCATCGGCTTCGGGTTCCTGTCGCTCGCGCTGGCCGGTTTCGTTATCTGGCGCTACAGCCAGCCGATTCCGGAACACATGCTCGTCATGGACCCGAAGACCGGTGCGGTCCAGCAGGTGTCGCTGATGCCTGGCGAAACCACGTCTTACGGCGAGGTTGTCGATAGCTACTGGATCGTTCGGTTTGTCATCCATCACGAAGGCTATGAGTTCTATTCGTCGCAGGCCGACTATGACTTTATTAACCTCACTGCGACGGGCGAGGTTGCCGACAGGTATCAGAAGCTCTGGAATGGCGCGGACGCGCCCGACAAAAAGCTGGGTGATACCGAAATGACCCGGGTGAACGTTTCGTCGGTCATTCTCGATCGCGATCATGGCATCGCAACGGTGCGTTACAGCACAACCAGGAAGTATCGCGCCCGCCCGGGCGATGAACCGACGAAATACTGGATCGCGACGGTTGCGTACAAGTATGCGGCCAGGCCCATGACCGCGAAGCAACGATTCATCAACCCGTTTGGGTTGCAGGTGTTGGCCTTCCGGCCGAACGCCGAGGCTACGGAGAATTGACCATGCGCCTTGCCATGATTCCCCTGCTCGCCGCGCTCGCGTTCACGGGCATGCAGCACGCATGGGCCATCGGCCCGAAGAAAGATTCACCCTACGACCGTCGCATCAAATCGGTCACCTATAACCCGATCGATACCGTTGAAGTCAATTGCGTGATTGGCCTTGCGTTGACGATTACTGTAGCGCCCGGCGAGCGGTACGTTACCCACGCCTTCGGCGACCAGGCCGCGTGGGCGCTTTCCCAGAACGGCAACCATATCTTCGTGCAGCCGACACAGGCCAACAGTGACACGAACCTCGTGCTGGTTACCGATCGCCACGTGTATCACTTGCTGCTGCACTTCATTGGCTCGAAGAAAGCCAACGATGGCAGCGCCGGCAACACGGCCGACAGCTTCATCAAAACGCCATGGGCGATGCGTTCGGCCACGATCGCGCTGAACTACAACTACCCGGACGACGATCGACGTGTGGCGCTCGCGAAGACGAACGCGCAGCGCGTCAAGGATGCACTCTCGACAGCTTCCGACCAGGGCCTGGTGAACATGAGCTACGACCGGTCCTACGATCCGGCGATGAACGATATCGCTCCGGTCAACGCGTGGGATAACTACCGGTTCACATCTTTCAAGTTCCTGCCTAACGCCGAGTTGCCGACGATCACCTACATCAGCGCGAGCGGTAAGGAAACCGTTCCTAACGTGCATATCGAAGGGCCGAATCACAACATCATCGTCGCCGAGCTGGTCGTCAGGGAATGGCGCATCCGGTCGGGCAACAAGGTAATCGGCGTCCGCAACCAGAACTTCAATCCCGCGCTCGGCGCGAACCCGGGAGGTACGGTTTCGCCCTACGTCCGGCGGGCGCTCAAGCAGGACAATGGAGATAACCAATGACCGACCGTATCGATACGCCAGAATCCGTACCGGACGGCCGGCAGCCGTTCGTGGCCGGCCCCAGGAGGTCGGTTCCAGGCCTTGCGGCCTTTCTTCTGCTGATGGTCGTGCTGGCTCTCGCACTGATTGGTTTTCTCGCGTGGCACGCACTGCACCCGAAGCCACCCGATGGGGACCAGACTGGCGCGAAGCGCGACCAGACGTTTTCCGGCGTGCTACCTCAACGGCACTTCACCGAGACACCGGCCAGTGCCGTACCGACCAGCTCACCGGACCCAGCCAGCGCGCCGGCTACCGGCACGAACAGCGCTGCACCAGGCCAGCAACAGGCCTCACCGGAGGAGCTGGCGAACCTGCGGCGGTTGGGCCGAAGCCAGGGCGGCTCAGGCAATGCCCAGGGCGCCGGCACCGACGCTGGCGCAACGCCCCCTGCGTCGTCGGGCGGCTTGCCAATCCAGCGCGTCAGCCAGAGCAGTGAAACACTCGACCGGACCACGACGGCCGCACGGCCGCAGGCCGTCAAGGCGACCATGCTCGCGCATCCGAACCTCACGGTGCCGAGCGGCGTAATGATCCCGTGCGGCACGAAAACCGAGCTGGACACCACGCAGCCCGGTATGGTGTCGTGTCAGGTCAGCAGTGATGTTTATTCGGCCGATGGCAAGGTGAAATTGATCGACAAGGGCGCACACGTCGACGGCGAAATCTCCAGCGGCATCAAGATGGGCCAGAACCGCGTGTTTGTGTTGTGGACTCGCGTACGCAATCCGGACAACGCCATCGTCAACATCGACAGCTCCGGGACGAACTCCCTTGGCAGCTCCGGTATCCCCGGCCAGGTCGATACCCATTTCTGGACCCGGTTTGGCGGTGCCATGTTCATTTCGGTGTTCTCAGACGTGGGCCAGGCCCTCGTGCAGCTCGCGGCGAACCGGGGCAATTCCAGCGGCGGCAACACGAATATCAGCCTGGACAACACATCGAATACCAGCAACCAGCTTGCGGCCGAGGCGCTGCGCGCAACGATCGACATTCCGCCGACGTTGTACGACCAGCAGGGCGACCGCGTGATGATCTACGTTCGCCGTGACCTTGATTTCAGTGACGTGTACACGCTCTCTATGGATGAGCCTCAACAATGAACGCTCCTGCAAATCTCAAGTATTTCGACAACCGTTCGTTGCTCTCTACGTTGGGGCCACTCAATGAGTACATGAACGACCCGAATGTCTTCGAACTGCGCGTGAACCGCTTCGGGCAGCTCGTGTGCGCCACCACCAAGGGCCGGGTCCTTATCGACGCGCCGTTTCTCACCAGGTCGTATCTCGAAAAGCTCACCAACACGTTACTCAGCGCGAACGGCTTGCCGCGCCAACCGGTCAACGATGTGTTGTTGCCGGACGGTTCGCGCGGCGTCCTATGCTGGCCGCCGGCCGTTCTCGAAGGAACAGTGCTGATTGCGATCCGGAAGCATCTGGCCGTAGACAAGACGCTCGAAGAGCTTGATGCGGAAGGGCGCTTCAGGAAACTACAGATCCGTACATTTGCGGACTCCCTGAAGCTCACACCGTTCGAAGAGGAAATGACTGCCCTGCGCGACAGGGGCGACATTACGGGTTTCCTCAAGGCGGCCATTACCGGAAAGCTGAATGTAGCCGTCGCCGGCGCGACCGGTTCAGGCAAATCCACGTTCACTCGGACGCTGTTGAAGTACGTACCGCGTCGCGAACGGGTGCTGATTCTGGAGGACACGCACGAGGTTGGCTCCGACGATCACGACGAGATTGGCTACCTCGTATACGGCGAACAGGAGGGGCGTCTGTCAGCGCGGGAGTGCCTGAAAACCACCATGCGCCTGTCGCCCGATCGCGTTTTCCTGACCGAGCTGCGCGACGATGCCGCGTGGGACTACATCAAGAGCGCGAACACCGGCCACCCCGGCGGCATCTTCTCGACGCACTCCAATAGCGCGGCCGAGACGCCGAGCCGGATCGCGGACCTGGTGAAATCGTCCGAGGTCGGCCGGATGCTCGACTACGACATGATTCTGCGCACGATTCACGCGACGCTCGACCTCATCATCTACATGAAGGATTGGGACGTTGTCGAGCTGCTTTACGACCCGCTTTTCAAGAAGCAAAACGCCGCGCGAGAAGGAAAGAAGCCATGAACCATTCGATTCATACCCTGTTCATCAATAGCTTCTGGATCGTCGCGGCCGCGATCGCTGCGACGGCCGTATACCGGAAGGTCGCGCCCTATCTATGGGGCCGCAGGAAGGGCGAACCTGTTCTCGCGCACGTCCAGCGCGTCGCCCATCAACAGGAGCAATACCAGCTCAGGCAACGCGACCTCAACATGACGAGACAGAAGGCCGTACGCGTGCGCGCGATCAACGCCGGCGTCCTGATCGGGGTCATGTGTCTCGCGAGCTACCTCATGCGTCGGGTGGGCTTCGAAGTAACGAACAACACCATCCTGTCGTTCGGCGGGTATGTCGTGATCGGCCTGCTCGCCTGTTCGTTCGCCAAGGCCGTGCCCGCCGAGCTGTTCGCGGGACTCAACTGGCACAGTCGAATCGATGTGCGGCTTTATTGCGTGTGGCTCTGGCCGCTGCATGTCATCAAGGCGATCCGTCGCAAACACTGAGGACTTGAACAACCATGTCTGAAAAAAACACCCGCAAATTGTCCGCGCGCCTGCTGCTGCCGATCGTCAAACGTGAGCCTGAGAAAACGAAGCTGCCGGTCAACCTGTCGCAGGACGTGCACGCCGACTTGCTCGCCTACCAGCAGGCCTATCAGGATATGAACGGTGCCGAGGTGTCGTTCGACTTCATCATCGAGCACGTACTCGTGCAGCACCTGAAACGCGACAAGGCGTTCCAGGCGTGGAAGGCCACCCATAAAAACGGCAATTAATAAAAGCAGAAACGTGCGAGGTGACCGTCCGTAGGTTCATACCTGCTGACCATCAGAGTAACGTGGGGAAGATAATGCCAACCCAAACTTATGAGGAACTCATCGCGGAGCGCGACGCAATCCAGCGAAAAGTGGACGAAGCTTTCGCGCACAAGAGCGAGCAGGCGTTCGCCAGGATTCGAGAGCTGATGCAGCAGTACAGTATTCGCGTTGTCGATCTGACGCAGCGCTCACGTTTCAAGCTCAGCGAGCCGAAGATGGGGTTTGAGGTGCAGCGGAACGGAAACCGGGTTAAGCACTTGCTCTAAATCGCCATCTGCCGGATCCCGTAGCCAAGATTAGTACATTTCAATTGGTTATTTCTAAGCCGCAAGCCGATAACGTCGAGATCCGATGTTGTAGTAATTGTGGCTGCCGCCTATTTGGCTATGTATCCTGGCTGCCGGGTTCAGTAGGAAAGCACCGTCGCTAACCGGCCTAAGCCGCCGCTGGCTTACCCAATTGTTTGGACATTCAAACGACGACTTCTCTCAGAAAGCAGCCTATCTGGCGCGTCGCAGGCATTTCCCCCGTGCGAAAGCGATTACTCAAATGTCTCTCGGCTTTTGCGTGATGTTCCGGCTGGCGACGACGGGCGTGACGGTGACCGTAAAGTTTCCTGGCTACCCGCCGTTAAATACTCGAAGCGCAGCTATTCCGTCTCCTGCCGCCGGTTCTTATCTGAAAGCAAAGAAAAGTACGGCCGGGTAACTGTTCTGAAAAAAACACGACAATTGCGAGGAGCAAATAGCGCATGGATCATGGCCAAGATACGTTTCTCCGCGACCGCGATATGCACAGAAATTATTGGCTGCGATACATAACTGGATGGGCCGCCGTGTTGGCGATCATTCTGGTCGATATCGCGTGGTTTCGTGTGGAATCCTATTCAATAAATGGCGAACATCTACGTGATCCCGCGAAAATTGCCGGGATTTTTATAGGCATCGCAGTGGCGCTAGGATTGGTCGCAAACATCCCGCGCTATCGGAAAATAACGAGGCGGCTACGCTATGCTGAAATATCGGACTTACTCGCGTGGCTTACGATGCTTTCATGTTTCACGTGGGCGGGTTCGCTCCTGTCTTATCTTTGCGTGACTACGAATGCCCCGCTCATCGACAATTCGCTTGTTCGGTTCGATCTCGCGCTTGGCTTCAGATGGCCGTCTGTCTACGAGTGGGTGCATTCCCATCCTGCCGTTCAACGCGTGCTTGCATGGGCTTACGCTAGCGGATGGTGGCAATTAATTGGGACGCCCGTAGTTCTTGCGTTAACGAGGCGCCGCGAGGAGTTGTCAGAATTTGCACTGCTCTTTATATCGGCAACCATTTTTGCGCTCCTTATTTCAACACCATTTCCTGCGGCAAGCGCCTTTGTTCATTTCAACGTTACCGATCCGAACACTGCATCCAGCGTATCCGACTTTGCTCTATTGAGAAGCGGCACTTTGCGCGCTTTCGATCTGAGATCGGCGCAGGGTCTGGTGTCCATGCCGTCATTGCATACAGCCCTCGCCGTTCTGTTTGCCTACTCGCTTCGTCATGTGCGAATTATTTCCATCATTGCATGCTTGCTCAACCTTGCGATGATCGCTTCCACGCCCACGCAAGGAGGGCACTACCTTGCAGACGTCTTTTCAGGTTTGGTGCTCGCATTTGGCGTGATCTGGCTTTCGAAGTCTCTGCGTCAACGGATCAGTTCGGTTCTTTTCGAGGAGAGTCTGTCACGGAGAACCAGAGCATCCGTGGCAGAAACACTCTAACAACCTGTCTGGGGCGGCAGTCCCAGGCTCTGTTCACATTTAAAGAAATGTGTCTACATCCTGTCTTTTGCGCTGCGAGACAGGATGGTACGAACGCTTCTGATCGACGAAGTATGGAACAAAGTCCAAGCTATCCTGCCGGGCAAGGAAGGTGACCGAGGCCGAACGGCCTCCGACAATCGCTGGTTCCTCTAGGCGTTGCCTGGATTGCCCGCATCGGCAGCCCATGGCGCGATCTGCCCGCGCAATTCGGCCGGTGGCATAAGGCATAGATCCGTTTCTCGCGCTGGCGAAGCAAGGGTGTGTGGCCGCGGGTGGCGAATGCTTTGGCAGGCGAGACGGAAATCGAGCACGTCCTCATCGATTCGACGGTCGTGCGAGCGCACCAGCATTCGGCCGGGGCCTTAAAAAAGCGGGCCGCAAGCGCTCGGACGTTCCCGAGGCGGACTGAGCACCAGACTGCATCTGGCGGTGGATTCGAAGGGGCGGCCGTTGAGACTGATCGTCACTGAAGGACAGGTCGCCGACATCTCGTGCGCCGCGCGACTGGCTGAGCATCTGCTCACCGGGTCCGTCGATCGTCAGTCCAAAGCGGAATACGTCCTCTCCCATGTGGGGCAAAGCATGCCACCTCGGACGCCAACTGATAGGCAATAATCGGCGCGGCGGCGATGCACTTCCATTCGCCGTCGCGCTTCTCATGCAACGCAGCCGCCACGAAGTGCGGCGCGCTCACACGCAGCAGCATGCGCTTACCGCCCATGGAACGTTTGGCAGTTTCCGCAATAGCGATCAAGGACATCATTCCGGTTATACGAGGTCTTGTGGCAGATGGTGCAGCGTATCGCGAGGCCGCCATCCATCATGACATAAGTCTCCCCGTATTCGCGCGGACGTTTCGGGCCTTCGGTCCAATGCGTGACGCGCCGACCCTCGCCGTGGTTCTTGACCCATGTCCCGCTCGCCGTATCGTATTTATCGGCCTGCCAGAATTCGACGCCGTTATCGCACACGATCCACACGACGACATAGTGCGAAAAGCTATGCCCTGCTGTGGCTCGCGGCGTCTTTTCCGTCACGCTGAACCAGCGCATTATGGGAAAACCCTCTCAAATTCAAACTTGCGCCGGTACGTTTTCGACGTTTTGTCGTATTTCATGTCATGAGGCCCAATCTGTTGATACGTCGCGAAGTTGTGCGACGCTTGCGGCATCGACAGCACAAAGAAAGAGCAGATCGCGCTGCGGTCGATCGTGTCGTACCCGGCTAACAGGAAGTCAATAAAGCGCAGGCGATGCGCGAGCGCAAACGGGAGTTTTCCTTTGTCCATTACGCCTCGCTTCTATCCGGCACCGTTAATCAGGAACGGCGTGCGGTCATCAACGCCTGCAATCCATGCGGGCACGCGCGCCAGCCCCGACCAGGTAGCTCCGATTTCGGGGTCGCGATCAACTGGTTGCTGGTAAAGCATCTGCGCCTTAACGATGCATCTGTCAATGCCATCAAGGAGTCGCAAAAGACGTCTTCGTTGCACGTGTCGACGTCCTGATTCTTTCTCACGCAAAACCCCGGTGCCGATCGACGCACTGCCTTCCTCCCTCACTGGGTCAATCGAAGCACACCGAGGCTGCTCGCGATCTGCTGGAAGATCGCGTTCAGCGTCGCGTTGGTCGGCGCGTGATAGTAGTTCCCCGGTGACGCGCAACTTTGCATCATGGCCTGGGCAGCGACACTGGTCGCGTCGGTGCCATACGTGCCGAACGTGATCGCGTAGATGATGATGCCGTCGTTTTTCATTGCCGTGCAGACAGCGAGCTGGAACGCGTTGACGTCGCTCACCGATGCGGCCGAGCCATTGGAGAGCGAGCTGCCGTCCGTCGGGCGCGTCACGGTGGGCGCTTGCAAAGCACTGTTTCCCACCCCGGTCAGACCGTTGAACGAGGGCATCGGCATGATGCCGTTAGCCGAGCCCGGATCGTTCTCGCCGTCGGTCAGCACGATTGCCACGCGCTGCAAGCCCTGGGTCGTCTCGGGAAGCGGCAGGTTGTTATTCGTGGAGACCCAACCATTGCCGCCCGACACGGCGTTCGACCAGCTCGACGACAACATCCGCCAGCCCCACAGCAGACCCGTCGGAATCAGCGTCGAGCCTGCCGCCTGCATGTTGTTGATTGCGGTGGTCAGCGTAGTCGCCGATTGAGTAAGGAATTTGACCGGCGCAATCGTGCACGGACTACCCGATCCGTTGATGTTGCCGTTCTGGTCGTACACGTAATAGCTGGGTTTGGTCGTGGTGGGCTGGGCCCAGGCGGCGGCGACCCCCGAGCCGGTACCCACACTGCAGGCCGTGGTCGAACCGTTGGTCTGGATGCTCAATGGAACGCCGGCGACCTTCGTCACATTCGATGCAACGCAACCCTTGGTGGCGTTTTTGCCGGAACCTACGGTGGCGCTCAAGCTGTTGACGGTGCTGACGGTGAAGCCCGTTTTCGGCACGTTGTAGTAAAAGGGCGTGAAGCCTGGATTACTGGCTGGCGCATAGGCCAGCGGATACATGTTGTTCGTCTTGTTCTCGCGCGGCTCGACCGGGCAGCCACCCCAGCCCGATCCGGTCACGCCCGACTTCACGGCCATCGACACACCGGTCGGGTTATAGCTGAAAGTCGGCGACAACCAGCTTCCGCTGGAAAGCAGCGCGCCGTTCACGTTCACCATGGTCGTGAACGGCACCAGCCCGACATAGGACTGGTTATTCGCCACGCCCAGCACGCTGCTCACCAGATTGGCAGCGGCCGTGCGCAGGCCCGCGATCTTAGTACCTTGGGTTTTGTCGGTGCTGGCGTTGTCCGCCATCGAGCCGGTGTTGTCGAGTATCAGCGCCAGTTCGAGCAGGCTGTTTGGCTGGCGTAGCACGGTGTTGCTGGCCGCGATGGTCACGTAATCGCCCGACGGGCCCGAGCCCGAACCTGAACCGGAGCCTGAACCGCTGCCCGCCGAGGCCGTGCCGAAGATGATCGGAGCAAGAAGCGGTGCGGAACCCGTCGCGGAAAGCTTGATGGTCTGTCCAGTGGAAGGCGTGCCGCTGAGCGTCGCCGAAAACTGCGCGTCCGGCATGCTGAATTCCATATAGCCGGACGGCATGTTCGCGTTGTAGTAGGCGCGCGCATCGGCCTGCCATTGTGAGACGGACAGGCCGGTATGCGTGAGATCGACACCCGACGACAGCGAGGCGACATCGAGCGCCATCTGCACGCGCGTTTGCGTGATCTCATAGTGAATAGTATCGATCGCCGTGCACATCGAGCCGACCATCAGCGTCGCGCACAGCGCAAACATGACGGTAATCGCGCCTTCGTCACCCTTGAGCAGGGACGAGACGGTTCGTGGCTGTTCGGGCACCTGGTAAACGCCAGATCGCGAGGCGCGCCGCGGTGAAATGACACGGCGCATCATGATGCCGCCGCCAGTTTGAACGGCGCGGCCACGCGCGGACGCACATAGACGCGTTCGTAGATGGTCTGCATGCCAGGCGCTTTTGTCCAGAATGGCAGGGTCATGGAAAACGGCGTGTAGTTATAGAACACCTCGACCACAATGGCTGAATCGCCGTTACGAAACGGCCATGTGGCCGGCAGCAGATTGCCGGTGGTTTCCCGCGACTTCATCCCGGATAAGGTCCACGGCGCAGCCTGCTGCCATAGCTGCATCGGCGTGCCGGACGCCATCGTCGGATTGGTCACGGGAGCACAGCCGCTCCCTGAATCGCAGATCGACGTAACAATCACCCCTCCATTCGCCTTCAGCGCAGCAGGCGAGGCAATCAACGTCGCCGCGTTCCAGATCGAACCCAGATTGTTCGACGCACTAGTGGACGGATCGTTGATGACCTGTTGCATCTGTCCCAGCGAGTCAGCCAGCGTGAAAGCCGTGTGTTCAACCAGGCTCACGGTCCGCATATACAGGTAGATCTCGCTGAAGCCAAGCATGACCAGCAGCATCAGCGGCACGATGAACACGAACTCGAAGGCTACGACGCCGCGATCCGAGCGCAGCAGCAGGCGCAAGCCCACGCGCAAGCGTGCGGACAAAGAGCGATGGGCGCGGGGCGGCGGGGTGTTTGACGTGCGTTTCATTTTTCGTTCTGCACGAGATAGATGCGTTGGAACACCATCGGCATGGGCACACCAAAATATTTCGGCAAGCCGGTGAAGCCCTTCGGCAGGCTGACGACGATCTGATAGGACACGACATCGCCCAAGCCGCCCAGACCGGTTTGATAGTTGGGCGTCCCGACGTTGTTGTAGCTCCCGTAGTCGAGTGTGGTGATGCTCACCGTGGCGCCGATGTTCTTCCAGAGTCCCAGAGTGGCCATCACGATGGCCTGCGCCTGACTCGCGCGCGTCCCCGTGGCTGGCGCGGTCGTGGTCAGGCCCATACGTGATGCGTTTTCGGCTGCGATCTGCACGGACGCGTCGACGATCATGTCCAGTGCGAGCTCGACGGTGCCGAGCACGAAGAAAAACACGAACGGCGATAGAACCGCGAACTCGATGGCTGAGCTTCCGCGATCGTCTGCCCACGCACCCGGCCAGCGTAACGAGCGCAGCATGCGACGAGAGCGCCACCAGGCCGGGCCCTTCATGGCAATGCCGATGTCTGCACCGCCGCGTTCGGCACCGCCAACGCGCCGGTCTTGCCGGATTGCGACGAGAGCCTCGCGCGCTGAATCGCGTAGAAGCGCAAGTTGTCCTGCACCGACGCCTTCGGCAAATCCTGACTCAGGATTTCCGCGGCCGCCTCCGTGTTGCCGAGCATGCCATAAGCCAGCGCGAGGTCCTGCCGGGCCTGCGAGGGCGCCGCCGGATAACGCGTCACGTCGAGCAGCACGTTGGCGCCTTCGCGCGGATTACCGCTCAAAATCAGCGACAATCCGAGATTCACGCTCAGCATCGGATCGCCAGGGTTTTTGTTCAATGCGTCCCGCAGCACGGCCTGCGCGCCCAGGTGATCGCCTGTGAGGTCGAACGCTGCACCGAGGCCAGCCAACGCCATCGGATCGTCGGGTGTCATCTTAAGAACGCGCTGATAGGTGGCAATTGCGGCGTCGAAGCGGCGCTGGTGAATAGCGACACGTGCCATGCCGATCAGCGGCGCGGTCGCCGCCGGATCGATCTGGCTCGCGTGGTCGTAGTAGACCCCGGCCCGCGTGAAGTCGCCCACCGCGTAAAGTGTATTGCCGAGCCCGGTCAAGCCCTCGACCGAACGCGGATCGGCCTTCACGATCTTGTCGTACAGCGTTGTCGCCAGTTCGAGGTTGCCCGAGTCGAGTGCGGTATCCGCGATGCGAAGCTCGCTCATGCTGCTCGGCGTCGAGTTCCGCGTGACGGGCCGCGTCTCGAAGACACGCTGGGTCGTCGTGGTACAGGCAGCGGTTGCCGTCAGCAGTGATACGCCGCAGGCAACCAGCCCAGTGTGCCGGGCAATGCGCAGGAGCTTTGCTCCCCGCGCGGAGAGTGTATGTCGGGCGACGGTGAGGTGAGCGTTTTTCATTGTTTGGAGAGCGCGTCCATCAGTTGAATAACGGCCGGGCCAGCCGCGATCGCGACGACTGCGGGAAGAATGAACAGCATCATCGGCACGACCATCTTCGGCGCGAGCTTGGCGGCCTTCTCTTCCAGCGACACAATGTGCGCGAGGCGCTCCGTACGCGACAGCGTGCGCAGTGCCTGCGTGATTGGCGTGCCGTAACGCATGGATTGGGTCAGCGTGGAAATCAGCGCGCGGATCGACGGCAGGTTGATGCGCTCGGCTAACCCGTGCAGCGCGCGCGTGCTGTCGCCGGAAAGTTTCAGCTCGTCGGCGGTCAGCGCAAATTCGCTTGCGAGCGGCGGACAGATTGTCTCGAGTTCGTCGGCGACGCGCCGGATGCTCACGCCGAGACTGTTGCCGGCGTTCGTGCAGATCACGAGCAGGTCGAGCGCGTCGGGCAGGCACCCCGCCATCGCCTTGCGACGTCGCGATGCACGAAACGCCATGATGTATTCGGGGATGATCATCCCGGTGATGAACACGAAGAGCATCATCGCGCCGCGAATGGCCGGATACGCGCCAATGACCGGAATGTGCGAGCCCAGCATGACCGTCAGCGCGGCACAGATCAGGCCGACCGCGAATTTGACCGCGAGCATGATCGATACGGCGGCCCGACTGCGATAGCCGCTCTGCAGCATTTCCTTCTGCAGCTTCAGGCGGTATTTCGCATCGAAAAGCGGAAGGCGGTCGCCGATGATTGTCAGGCGGCGCACGAGGCGATGACGAAACGCGCTCCCGTTCTCAATTTCCTCAATTGCCGTACCGTCCACGCGCTGGGTGATCGCGGCCTGCCGGGCGCGCTCGGCGATCTTTCCACGCCTGCCGCCGTGCTTTGTCGCCCACCAGATCGCAAGCGCGGCGAACAGCGCGAGCAGCATGAGCAGGTTGATCAATGTTTCGACGTTGGCCTGGCTCATCGTGACGTATCCAGTTTGGACATCTTGCCGATCAGCAGCAGCCCGAACATCATGGAGATCGCGCCGAAGGTCAGGAGTTTCTGTCCTGGCTGCGTTTTGAACAGAATAAAGAGATAATTTCGATTCAGGGCATACATGGCCAGCATGATGACCGCCGGAATGCAAGCCATGATCTTGGTCGTGATGCGGGCTTCGCCGGTTAGCGCCTTCGTTTTCTGGCGGATCTCGCGCCGGGTCCGGACGATCGTAGCCAGACCCTCGAGCGTCTCGCCGAGCTGGCCGCCCGTTTCACGCTGCAGCAGCAAACAGACGCAGAAGAACGAGAAGTCTGCGATTTCGATGCGCCTGACCGCGACCGCCAGCACTTCTTCCAGATCGAGACCCATCTGGAGCGAATCGCTCATCAATTTGAACTCGTGACCTATCGGCTCGGCGCACTCGCTCGACACGGTACCGATGACCTGCGTCACTGGGACGCCCGCCCGCACCGCGCGCACGATCAGATCGATCACGTCCGGAAAACCATCGAGAAAGCGCCGGCGAAAGCGCTGGACCAGAAAACCATACGAGCGGACTACCGCGAACGCAGGTAACCCGAGAACAAGCAGCGGCCTGGCAAAGACGGGTAGCGGCATGAATTGCGTCATCAGCAGGGCGACCAGTTCGCCAGCCACACCTGCCGCAAACACGACGCGAATGCCGTTCTTCCCGGCAACGGTCCGAAGGCGTGCCGCCTTCGGACCGTACCAGTGGCTGAACACGTTTTCTCTTTTGCTGACCGTGAACAGGTCCGTGTCGTATGCCTTGACATCCCTGGTTCGGACGCTATGTGCGGAGAACGTCGCCTCCATGCGCGCCTTGATCCTCGCGTGCGGCTGCTTTTTGCGCATGTCCTGCGCGGTCAGCCACATCACGCCGAGCATGAGTACAAGGATGAAAGCGCAAACCGTCAGGAGGTCGACCCGGCTCATGGCTTCATCGCCTCCAGCAACGCGTCCTCGAGCCCGTAATACGCCGCGCGCGCGGAGAACGCCGGCCGCACCAGCGCCGATTCGTAAACGCCCTTGACCTCTTCGCTATAGGCAGTCGCGTCGTAGCGAAACGTGAACAGGTCCTGGGTAATGATGACGTCGCCTTCCATGCCGACAAGTTCGGTGATCCGCGTCACGCGGCGCATGCCGTCACGCATCCGCTCGATCTGCACGATCAGGTGCACTGCGCTCGCGATCTGCCGGCGTATGGACAGAAGCGGCAGATTGCCGTTCGCCATCATCACCATGCTCTCGAGGCGCGTGATACCGTCGCGCGGCGTGTTCGCATGGATCGTGGTCATTGAGCCATCGTGGCCCGTGTTCATCGCCTGCAAAACGTCGAAGGCTTCCGGGCCGCGCGTTTCACCGAGGATGATCCGGTCGGGCCGCATCCGCAGCGCGTTACGCACAAGATCGCGCTGTGCGACACCGCCGAGCCCTTCGGCATTCTCCGGCCGCGTCTCGAGGCTCACGACGTGCGGCTGCACGAGCTGCAGTTCGGCCGCATCCTCGATGGTGATGGTGCGCTCACCGAGCCCGATGAAATGCGACAGCGCGTTGAGCAGCGTCGTCTTGCCGGAGCCCGTGCCGCCTGAAACAATGATATTGAGCCGGCAGGTGCTCGCAAGCTTGAGCAGGTTCGCCATTTGCTGCGACATGTTGCCCTGCTGCGCCATCCGGTGAAGCGTGATGTTGCGCTTCGAAAACTTACGGATCGAGATGGTCGCACCATGGATCGCGAGCGGCGGAAGCACGACGTTGACCCGGCTGCCGTCTGCCAGACGCGCGTCGACCATCGGGCTGCTTTCGTCGACGCGCCGTCCGACCCCTGCCGCGATCCGCTGTGCCACGTTGACCACGTGCGTGTTGTCGCGAAACTTGTAGGGCGTGAGTTCGAGCCGGCCGTGGCGTTCGACGTAGACCTGATCCGGTCCGTTGACGAGCACGTCAGTAATGGTTTCATCGGCGAGCAATGGTTCGATCGGCCCCAGACCGAACATGTCGTTCAGCAGTTCACCGACGATCTGCCCCTGCTCGGAAATCGTGATGTTCAGATGCTCGCGCTCGGCAATTTCCAGCACGAGCTGTTCGACACCGGGCTTCATCTGCTCGCGCGTCCTGCCGACTGCGGCGGAGGCGTTCATCAAGCTGAAAACGCCGGTCCGGATCGTCTTGAACAGCTCCGACCTGACCAGCGTCTCATTGCCGCCCGGCGCGTGGACAGCAACCACGGCGGGTGCCGCCGTCGCTTCGATCACGGCGACGGTTTCCGCGGCTGCAGAATCGTCTGTCGTGGCGGACGTGCGTGTCTGTTTTTGCCCGAACATCAGCTTCTCCTGAGTTTGAGTTTCTGGAAGAAGGTGCGTTCAGCCGCCGAGGGCTGACCGGTAAGGTCATGGCCGATTCGCGTGATGGTCTGGTTGAAGCCGTGCGGCACCTTTTCGATCGGCGCCTCGCCAAGGTTCTCCGCAATCGAGATCGCCCTGGCTTCGAACGGAATCTCATACAATGCGGCACGTCCGACGGCCGACGTAAAGTCGGCCGCCTGAACCTTGCCGGCGCTCGCGGCGTTCGGGTTGTTCAGCAGCAGCGAGGTGGGCGGATTGTTGTCGCGGTCCTCGATAAAGCGCAGCAGGCGGATCGTCTCGCGAGTCGAGTGCACTGAACGGTCGGCGATCAGATAGACGCGCGCCGCAAAATCGAACGCATCGCCCGCAAGGGGATCGGTCATCTTGTCGACGTCGAGAATCACATAATGGAAGCTGTCGCACAGCAGCTCGAGCACGCGTCCGAGCGCGTCGCTCTCGAAAGGCTGGACGCTCCCGTAAGCGAGTTCGGCGGATAGCATGAAGAGCCGCGCGCCTTTCGCCACGAGCGTGCGCTCCACGTATTGCGGATCCAGCCGGTGCACGTTTTGCAGCACGTCAGTCAGGCCGTTGTTGCTCTGGATGCCGAGCATGCTGTTCGCCGCCCCGCCGTACAGGTTCAGATCGACATAGGCGACCCGGCGGTGCGTGTCCTCGGCTAGATGCCGGGCCACGTTGAGCGCGACCGTCGTCGTGCCGACCCCGCCGCGCGTTCCCGCGAACGCGATCGTCTTACCGGCACGGGCCAGCATTACGGGGCTGACCTTGCCCTCGGTGACGTTCACGGTCCGCTTGAGCAGTTCCACCGTGAGGGGTTTGACCAGATAGTCGCGTACGCCGATCTTCAGCAGACTGCGGAACAGGCCGACGTCGTTGCGCTCCCCGAGCGCCACGACCTGAACCGACGGCTCGCACACTTCCGCCAGCCGGCCGAGGTCCGAGAGCGGCATCACCGAGTCGTGCAGGTCAACCAGCAGGAATTGCGGCGAGCGTTCAATCTTCGACAGATACGCAATCGCGTCGCTGACACCGCCGATCGCGACATGCGTATGCGGCATGGCCTGATCGAGCACGAAGCTCCTGAGCACCTGTTCGGTCTTTCGATCGTTGACGAACGCAATGAAATCCGCGACCCGGGTGGCGGTGTTGCCCTTGGTGAGATTGAAGTCAGTCGTGCTCATGCTGTTCTTCCGTGAGTGTTGCTTGCGTCACTTGGAATCGCGCGACGTGCCGGTGTCGAGCGGAATCACATGGCCGGTTTCGTAGCGATGCACCGCGCTCGCCGCGACGGCAGCGTCGGCTGGACCGAGCGGCTGTGGCTTGACGAGGTCCTGCGGATGTGCGACCTGCGCCGCGAGATTGGTGTAGGTCGCACACCCCCACTCCATGCTCGGGCGGTGCCAGCCCGCATCCGTCAACACCGAAGGGCGCGAAAGGCTCGCGCAATCGGGTGGCAACGCGGAGCGGCCGTCGAAGCCTATCGCCGACTGATCGGGCATGCTGCGCGGCGGCTTGAAGCATCCGCTGACACTGGCCGCACCAGCGCAGGCGAGAAAAAGCGTGAGAAGACGGACGGTTTTCATGATGTCGGACTCGATAAGCGGCTCAATAGACGTATCCGGCCGCGCCGACCAGACGCGGTTGGTCAGACGCAGAAGGTCCGTCGCCGGCCTGACGCCTGTAGCTGTATTCGATGTCGCTGCTGGGCGACACAAGCGATTCGAGCGGCGTGCGAAGTTTCGACGGATCGGTCGGCTCGACCAGATACGGCGTCACCATGATTACGAGCTCCGTCTTGTTGTTCTGGTAGTTCGTCGACGAAAACAGCTTGCCCAGGATCGGAATGGAACCCATACCCGGAATCTGCGAAATGATGTCGGTAGTATTGCTCTGCAACAGGCCGCCGATTGCGAAGCTCTGGCCGCTCCCCAGCTCGACGGTCGTATCCGCGCGGCGCACACTCAGCCCCGGAACCGTGATGCCCCCAGTCGTCACGCTCACCGATGTGTCGATCTGGCTCACCTCCGGACGTACCTTCAGACTGATGCGGTGATCGTTCAGCACGGTCGGCGTGAAATCGAGCTTCACACCGAACTGCTTGAATTCGACGGAGATCGCACCATTGGTCTGCGACACCGGAATGGGGAATTCACCACCCGCGAGAAAGCTGGCCGTCTGCCCAGACAACGCGACGAGATTCGGCTCCGCGAGAACGGTCAGCAGGCCTTCCTGGTTCAAAGCATCGACAAGCGCCTGGATATTGACGTTGTTGGTCTTGAACGCGCCGAACAGCGAAAACGCGTTGTTCGACGGGAGGTTCACCGGAAAGGTCGTCTGGCCCGTGGGTCCGACGATCGGCTGGTTCAGGTTATAGATCGGACGCCCGCTAAAGATGCCGCCGTAGAAATTGCCGACCGCACTGCCCATCGCCTGCCAGTTGATCCCCAACTGCTGCGTGACGTTCCGGTCCACCTCCGTGATGCGCACGCGCAACTGCACTTGTAGCGGACGGTCGATCGTCATCCGGTTGATCAGGACTTCCTTGTCCGCCAGATAGGGCGTGACGGCCTGCACGACGGCATCGGCGTCAGCGGGGTTGGCCGCTTTGCCGGAAAGCTGCAACGAGCCCTGACCCGTGCTCATCTGCACGTTCATGCCAGGAAAGCGAGCGGCGATCATGCTACGCAGGCCGTCCATGTCGCGTCCGACGACGACCATGCGCTGCACCAGTGTCCTGTTATTCGCGCCCAGCACATAGAGCGTCGTCGTACCGGTCTTCTTGCCCAGCACGAACACGGCCTTCGGCGACGGGACGTGAACGTCCGCGACCGTCGGGTCGGCGACAAAGACCGAGGTGGCGTCCTCGTTCAGACGTACCAGCGTGCCTTTGCCCGCGCTGATGTTCAGCGGCCCCGACGCGTAGTCCGGCATCCCGTCCGGCGCCACCGCGACAGTCCGGGCTACTGCGGCGTGCGACAAAGCGGCTGGCACCGCGCGGGCGGAGGTGGCGTGCGGCTTGACCGCATACGGGGGAGCCGCGAGCGCCGGTGCCGCGCACCATACCGCGCAAGCCATCACCCATGTTGCTTTGCAAATCGGACTGAACGGCATCTGACGTCTCTCTATCCTGGCGAATGGATCTGGTCCAGCGGTTTGAACGGCATCAGCGCGACGCGGGCATGGAAGGCAGCGGCGGTGACGCGCTGTCGCCTCCCGCGGCCGCGCTCGTCGTCGCGTCGGATTTCTCGGAGCCTCTGTAGATCGTGACCGGCCGCGGCGCGACGGGTGCGGGCGCTGCGGCGGCGACCTGGACCGCGCGCGAGCGCGGCAGATCGCGCACGGCGCGCGAGATGTCGCCGGCCCAAACCGGCGCAGGCTGCGCCGCGGAAGCAGCCATCGGAACCGCGGGGTCGCGCGAAGCCGTCGCGAAACTGCGCAACGCGAGCGACAGACTGCCGAGCCGCGCCGCGACGGACACGACCTCCCCCATCCGTGGCGTGACTTCCAGCGTGACGGTGCGGGCACGGTTGCCGACTACCTCCGGCGTGTCGCTGTTCTTCGGCCGCTTGATTTCCGACCCGACCGCCAGTACCCGGACGTGCTCGACGACGGTTTCGCTCGACACCGCAAGGTCAGGTAAATCGGTGCGGCGATCCATCTGCTGCGTCAGCAGCAGATCGACGTAGTCGCCCGGCTGGATCAGACCAGCGTTACCGGACACGTCGTCGACGGCCACCGACACGGCGCGCATTTCAGGTTTGAGCGTCGCCGCGAGAAAACCGGGGGCGCCCGGCAGGATCACGTCTTCGGCCACCAGAACGGTGCCGCTTGCTGCCGCATGGCGCAGCAACGCACCCTTCAGTTCCAGGGCGTCCGGCGCACCGGACACGATAGCGCCCGGCGGCACTTCCGCGACCGGCACTGGCTTCCAGCCGAGATCCTCGTCGCGCAGCAGAAGACCCTGCGGCAGGTCGGCCGCGCTGACCAGCACCTTCTGCGTATCGACGATGGGCTTCGACCGATGCGAACCGCTCGCGACGACCACGCGAACGATCAGCGCGATCATGAGCGCACCGACGATAAGCACGGCGAATTTAATGATGTTTGACATGGAGACGCCGTCCTATCGCTTCAGAATCAGGGGCAGCACGGCAGGCAGCACAATCACCAGGCCGCCGCCAAAGGCAAGCGCTACGCCGTACGGAACACCGCGCGCTCCCGAAAACATTGCCAGTGCCCGCAACGGCCACGAACGCTGCTCCGGTTTCATGTTTCGCGTGGCAAGACTGATCAGGGACACAACCGTCCCGATCATTGAAATCAGCGTCAAGGCCGGGAGCGCGAGACGCAGGCCGACCCACAGGAAAATGACTGCGGCAAGCTTCGCGTCGCCTCCGCCAAGCATCTTTGCGGCGAAGAGCGCAGCACAGACGAGGAAGACGCCTAGTGCCAACCCTAGATGGACCATCACCTGATCGAGGGTCAGCCGAAGGGTTGCCGCGTCCGCGAAAAACAGCGCGCCGACCGCCAGCACGACCCTGGTCGGCAAGCGCCGCGAATGAACGTCGATGACCGCGAGCCAGAGCAGCGCGCTCAGCACGACCAGACGGATGGCGAGAGACAATAGGTGCACAGTGTTGGTGGCATGAAATGAGGGAAGACCAGCGGAGGTCCGAACCAGCAACGCCCGGACCTCCGGCTTCGCCCGTTAGGGATTGCTCGCCGTTTTGATATTGGAGAGCAACGTGGTAAACAAGCCTTGGACGCCGGTGTTGAACGCCGTGCCAACCGCCGTCAGCGCCACCACAATGATGCCTGCCAGAATGGCGTATTCGATGGCGCTGACGCCACGCTCGTCACGAACAAATGCTTTAAGAAGTTTGCTCATTTAATTCCCCGAAAACAGATGGAAGGATTCGCCCGGGAAGACCAGGAACCGGGCGTTGCCAGCCGCATCCCACGCCCTTCTCGTCCAGATAAAGTGAATCGGCGAAAAACCACTGTTTCGCAATTCGAGCCGGGACGGCCAGCACAGGTTCTAACGGCAATGCAGAAAGAAACTTTAGCGATTTTTAACGAGAATTTCTTGGGCCGACGATATTTCGGGTAACTTTGCAAATCGTTCAGGAGTGTAAATCTGATGGTTTAACGTTTGCGAAGTCCATCCTGCCTGGAATATCCCAGTGAATAACCCGCGGCAAGTCAGTTCGGAAATTCGGAACGGATAAGTGTTTATCCTGGTGCGAAATCAGGACCATGAAGTTGCGCTGCCTTCGGCGGCCGGCAGATCATTTCGGATTTCTGCGCTTCAAAACGGAGTCAACGATTTCGCCTTGTCGGGTTCCGAGCGCAAACCCGACTGACAGGCAGCAGGGGCCCAGGCGACGGCGCGAGGTGTAACAAGGGGGATGGACAGAACATTCGCGACTTCGCGTGACAACCAGTGACGCCCGGCCCTGGCATCCTGGACTCGACGGGGGCCAATCAACGCAGGCATGGAACCCGCGATCATCAATCCCCTCAATCGAGCCATGCACAGATGAATAACGATACGCAAAACGTTTGCGCCAGCCCGTTCTGCCGACAACAGAGCCGGCCGGGCCAATAGCTGATCGAACATGGCGAACCTCCATGGTTGCGCGGATGTTCGACCACGAAACTGAGTTACTTATGTTGTGTCAAGTCACAAGATTGAGGCCACTATCGGGACCGTCGCACTCGCACGCAACATAAGTTTCTGCGCCATATGCCCGGCAACTGCATCAGCCTACAGCGCCCTTCATTTGAAGTCCTTCAGATCTGCCTGCGGGTGTTCGCCGGAGCGACTGGGCTGTATGTGAACCAGGCCGCTGGCGGCTCCTAATAGTACAGATTGTACAGTCGATCCCTGTAAAGGATGGCTTCGTCACACGACGTCGCTTCGTAGATGAGCCGGCCGTCGTACATAACGCACCTGTCCTGAACCATAAGTAATATTCCAAGGTCTCTTTGTGGGCTACCTGCCGCCGGATGCACCAGAGAGTGGATGTTGCTCCCGGCTTCAGTTAATTCGTTGCTCTTATTTGCGGAACCTGTTGAGTCTTCGCCCATCGAGTGATCACTCATCCCCGCGACATCATCGATTATTCGTTCTTTTATTGTCATTTTCCTTAGCCGCCTATAGAAAGGTCCGCATTCAGAGAACCGCCGCCACGTTTGCAGGAGCCTAGGTGGACGGCGTCCCCCGCGACATCACCTCAAGCTCGCGCCGCGCCCGCGCCAGTTCGCCACGCAGCTGCTCGCATTCCTGCACCAGCACGTCGTGGGTTTCGGTAAGAGTGGGGACGTTTTTCGTTACGGTAACGGATTTTGTGCGGGCGCCGTGCCGTGCCCGCCACGCGGCCTGACGTTCAGCGTTCGACAGCGCATCCGGTTTTCGTGGCCGGCCACGACCCCGTTTTTCCATGGTGCCGGTTACCTTGTCGCTTGCCGGTGCGCGCATGATCTGTCCTGATGTAGTTGACCATCTCTATTTTACGTTATTAGTAACGGAAATTTGATATTGTTACTAATAACGTTAATGTGGAGAGCGTCAAGCAGGACGTCCGCTCACCAGGTTTTATGTCACATCCGACGGGCTAAGCCCGGTCCGAAACATGACTCAGGTCGGCCGTTCAGCGTTCGGTCCACGCATCTAAAGTTTGGGTTGCTGGTGTCGTTAAAGTGACATGAACATCGATCCGCCACCCATTTCCGACGCACTTCTCCTTGAGCTCGGGGCCGTGATTACGACGCAGGAAGCGATTCGCAAGGCGAAGGGTTTCGGCCCGATCACGGAAAAGTCCAGTGAATTGAACGCGGAGGTCGTGAAGCTTCTGATGGCGTTTGACTCCAACTCACTATGACGTTCGTGCGTGTTCTCCTCATGACTAACGAAGCAATCCTGGGGGGAGCCTGTCCGCATCGTCCTGGCGGGACAGGTACCTTCAATATGCCGCGCGCTTGACAGACCGTGTATCCCTACGGCCGCCACTGGCATGGCTGCGGCCATAGTTAGCGACAGACTTTCTGTGGCGCGGCTTGCGCGTCGGTGTCGCTCCGCAATCGTCGGTATCTCCGCTCAAATTCCCCGATCCCGAGCGGTCGCTGAAAGAGGAAACCTGGCCGCAAGCACGCCTCGATCAGTCGGCGCTTACCCTCAGGGTCATACCTGCGCTTGCCGTTGGAGCATTCCCGAATGACCCGAAGTGGCAGAAAGTCAATCTCATCGTCGCTCATGGTTTGCGTCCGCAATGTAGGTTGCGGACGCAATCGTCGCCCTTAGAAGCCGACGAAGCCAGGTGTCCTCTGTTTGGCGCTTACCCGCCATCTGTAATAAAGGACCGGCTTAGCGATCTACGGACGCATGGCTCTTTGACTGTTCGCACAGCGTATAGCCGGATCATGATAATGCCGCGTCACTAGCATGTCCCCAAGCCGACGATCGTAAGGAAAAATGTGGGACGGCGTTGCGCCGCTCAGAGGGGAAATGTCTCCACCATGGTCCTTTCAGACTACCCGTTGAAGGGACGAAAAAAGCCCGCCGAAACGGTCATGATTGTTTTTGCAACCCAGCAATTACATTCTGCGGCGGATCGGCATTTCTGGAGACTTTGCGGTCCAGCATTGGCACGGCGGGCTGCGGTAGGTCCAGGGCGCTGCCTGCAGCGTGTGGGTGGCTTCGACTGAAAATCTGGCACGTGCTCGCGGCGGCGCCTGGCTATCTGACGCGGCACGGTCCGATCACTGAGGCATCTGATCGGGTCACGCATCCGTTCACCCGGGTCCATACGACGCGCTGCTGCCCTCCATGGCTTGATCCTCCACGAGGATGGTCACGCGGCGATTCGCAGCACGCGCGGACGCAGTATCTCCGAGAATCAAGGGGAAATTATCAGCCCGGCCAATTGCGGCCATCCTGCGGGCTTCGATTCCTTTGTCGGCGAAGAATCGAACTACAGATCCCGCCCGTGCCGACGACAGCTCCCAGTTGGATTCGTATTTCGCCGTCGATATCGGCGAACTGTCAGTGTGTCCCTCTACGAGAATGTTGTTTGCGGAATGATCGCGCAGCACCACCGCAACCTGATTCAACACCCCAACAGCTTCCGGCAGCAAGCGTGCGTCGCCGGAGTAAAACAGAACCTTCGCGTTGATTGCGATCTCGATGCCGTGGCTGGCGCTCGCAAGTGTAATCTGACCGGTGTCGCGAAGCGGTTCCAGAAGAGCGAGTAGCTGCTGCCTTGCCGCATCAGGCCTGGGCGAAGGCGTCCTTCGTTCTTTCCCTGGCAATGCGTTGCTGGAAAGTTTTCATTTCCAGCTCTTTGTAGCGGGCAAGTTGCAACGCGTATAGCGTGAGGAACAGCACCATCAGCGTGGTGATGAGGTCCGAGTAGGAGATCAGCCATCGCCCGGACTGCGCCTCGACGTCGTCTTCGTAGGCAGTCCCGTCCGAGGCGCCGCGCCTGCTGGAAGAGGAGGTGTTCATCGACTAAAGTCTGCTTTGGAAGCGATTGAATGGTATGCCAGCGCGAGCCTGACGCAGCCTATCCCAGCAACTCAGCCGATCTTTCGCGCACGTCGCCCGCCAGCCGGGTTTCGATCGTATGGGGCGATTCCTTACGCGATATCGCCAGCAGGCCGTCGAGATATAAACGCCGGAACCGCAATTCGCTATCCACTTGCGCCCTGATCTTCCCGTACAACGGCAGAAAGACCAGGTTCGCCAAAGCGAGGCCGTAAAGCGTGGCGACGAACGCAACCGCGATGCCGGCGCCGAGTTGCGCGGGGTCGAGCAGATGACCGGTGACCTGAATCAGGCCGAGTACGGCACCGAGGATGCCGAAGGTCGGCGCATACCCGCCCGCCTGCTGCCAGATTCGCGCGCCCGCCATGTGATTGCGCTCGTAGGCATCCAGCTCTCTTTGCAAGGCGTCTTCCAGCACCGGGGTAGATACGCCGTTGGCCAGCAATTCCAGCCCTCTTCTGGCAAACGGGTTGATGCCGCCGACTTCCATCGACTCGAATGCCAGCATGCCGTTCAGCTTCGCCTGATCGCCCCATTCGAGCAGAACCGCCAGACTTTCGCGGTCGACCTGGCGCGCTTTCACAAAGGCGAGCCGCAGTTGCTTGACGCCGTCATAGAACCTCGCCCAGGTGTTCTGAATCATCACCGCGCCGAGGGTGCCCCCAAACACGACGACGAACGCCTCCATCTGAAAGAGGGTACTGAATTGCCCACCCTCGAGCAGAAATCCGGCGACGACGGCCGTCCCACCGAACAATGCGCCGAACAGGGTCAAAAGATCCATATATCCTCTCCAACGGCCGCGCGTACCGCCAGCCCAAACCGGAATAAGCGGGTGTCCGCGAACCGGGTATCAGGCACCCAGACTCGAAAATGATGCTGTGTTGCCCGCAGGAGCTTTGATGGCCCGCACCGTATCGAGCAATCGCTCCTCGATCCCGGCAATCTCGAGCGGATCGATCCTGATGTCCCGCCGCATGACCCACGACACCTCTTTCTTTCTCGCCTCGGTCATCACCGACAGCAGGCGCTCACCAACAGGCTGGCCGGTCACCGCGGAGAGCAGTTTGGCGAGGTCATAGGTGTCGAAAGCATTCACAGCTTCGAACAGGGTCCGCTGGTCGACGAACTCCAGATCGTCAAGCGATTTCAGATCGCTAGCGTCACGTGAATTGCGTCGTGAAAAATACGCAATGCCTTTTTGCTCGACGTAATTCAGGACTTTAGTCTTGCGGAATGCAAAAATGTCTTCCGCGATTTCCGCGTGGGACAGCTTGTTCAGAATCAGCTTCTTATCGACGCCGATCAGCGCTTCCAGGTCAGGCAGTTCGATCAGCTCGAGTTCGCTGCTAATGGAGATGTCCAGTTCCTGGTCTGCCACCTGTTGGGCTCGATCTGTGATCCGGATCGAATCGAAAGTGACGAGCTGCCGGCTGGTCGCGCCGTCTTGCGCTGAATATCGCGTTGACATGCTGCTCAAGCGGTCGGAGCGGCCAGGTTCGAGCGTGACCAGGTTGAGTTTCTCCATGCGCTTGAGCATCGCCATCACATGCGGCCGGGAATGGCCGGCAATGGCATGGCACTTCCTGATGACTTCGGGCAAAGGCACCGAGAACTCTTCGCCTGGCGCGCGGCGTATACGTGCGTCAGGCCGATCCGCGCTCTCGCTGCCCGCCATCAGCGCCAGAACGTGTGCGTATGAAACGACTCCCGGCAGAAAATCAGCGTGCGTGTAAGTGGCAAGGATGTCGTCCTTCTTTTTGGCCCGGCGGATCATGGTACGCACGATATGGCGCAGCAGCGGCGACACTCGCTCAAGTTCCTCTTCCACGACGTCGGCCGAGATAACGGTCAACTGACAGAAGCTCAGTGCTTTCGCGCTGTGTGCTCGGGGTTCGGAAGACAGCAGGGCTGCTTCGCCGAAAAATTCGCCTTTGCCCAAGGTGGCGAGGACGACCTTCTTTTCGTCGCAATAGGTGGAGATTTCGACTTTGCCGTCTGCGATCACGAAGATAGCGGCATCGCCTGCGTAACCTTCAGAGTAGATGACTTCGCCAGGGGCCGCGGTGCGGGACCATGACGATCGTTGTTGATTCAAGATTCATTCCCCGAAGAGCTTATTGCCTTGTTCAGCCGGCGCCACGCTGACGCACAGGCATGTCAGATGGTCTCTGCTTATCTGATTGGTTAACGACATGCAATACGCAAATCTTTACCCTGCTACCCGGGCACCGGGTTGTAGAGCCACCCATGACCGGCCAGCTACTGTCCATTGCGGTGCTTCCCACGCGGGAATGGGACCAGCGTAGCATCGCGGACGAGATCTGGACGGGCTTGCTCCCGGCATGCGTGCGCCGCTAGTTGCCAGATCATGGTGATCCCCTGCGAACTGGATGCGGATAGCCTTCGCCGGCCAGTCTGCGGCATAATGTGGCCCTCTCAGGTTCTGGCATGGCCCTCGGAATGGCCAGAATCCTTCGCCGACCCCTAACCCGGTCGGTTTTTTTTCGTCTGGATCAGGTCGCACGAGCCCGTCGAGCGGGATCAGGTATTTTGTCAAATCTGGTGCAAACAGCAGAGACGACCCGCTGAGAATATTATCTTGGACACGACCCTCAAGTTCGCTCTGTTTTTGCCGAAATCCTAGAATGAGGCGGCCAGCAGTCAATCGCTCCGGCCTAAGGCCGAGGCTTGCAAAAGCCCGAGGTTGACCAGCCAGAGCCCCGCAAGGGGCTACGTTGTGCAGAAGTTCAAGACCCACTCCGCGATGCTTCCTCAGTTGCGGACCCTGGAACCTGCGGCAGTAGACACGCTTCGAGCAAGCACGAAACGGGTCGCAGGGTAACGCTGCTGTACAACTTTGGCGAGGGGAGCGGAGCCCAGGTGGCTCCCGTAACAAGGTTCCGTAAGGGACAATTGAGAACACATGGCAGTATTCGTACTGGATCGACGCGGTAGACCATTAATGCCGTGTTCGGAGAAACGGGCTCGGCTGATGCTCGAGCGTCGGCGCGCACGCGTTCATCGCGTGATGCCGTTTGTCATTCGCCTTACAGACCGACTCCTCGAGGAAAGTAGGTTGCAGCCGGTGCGCATTAAAATTGAACCGGGGAGCAAGATAACCGGACTCGCACTGGTGCGCGAGGATGGCGAGTCGACCGCCGTTCTTAACCTGTTTGAACTGATACATCGGGGGCGTCAGATCAGCGAGGGCCTGTCTGCCCGCAGCAACTTCCGCCGACGCAGGCGCAGCGCTAACCTGCGGTACCGGGCTCCGCACTATGCCAATCCCGCACGAACCAGTGGCTGGCTCCCTCCCAGCCTGAGACATCGGGTCGACACGACAAAATCCTGGGTGACGCGTTTTATCCGTTGGGCACCAGTAAGCGGACTTGCTAACGAACTGGTGCGTTACGACCTCGCGGCGGCAGAAAGTGACGAAAGCGCCCCCGACAATGAGGAGCATGCTGAAATCGCGGCCCACGAGATTCGCGCGTATCTCCTGGATAAGTGGGGACGTCAATGCGTCTATTGCGATTCCGACCGCCAGCATCTGCAGATTGACCCGATCGATCTTCGTACGGCAGGCGAGCCGGCGAGGCACATATCCGGTTTGATCCTGGCCTGTACTTCCTGCATCGCGCGGCGAGCTGGGCGTGACATTGGCGAGTTCGTCACCGATCGGGCGCGGCTCGTGCGGCTGCGAAACTGGACAAACGCGCCACAGAGAGATCGCGCGGCGGTCGACGGCACGCGTTCGGCCATCGCACAGTTCCTCGCAACGACTGGGCTCCCTGTCGATCTGTCCAGCGGCGGACGCACGAAATGGAACCGTACACGCCTTGCTCTTCCCAAGTCGCCGGCTCTGGATGCGGTATGTGTGGGCGCAGTCACGGCTGTCGTCGGCTGGCGCATTCCCGTCATCAAGATAAAGTGTACGGGCCGAGGCCGATACCAGCGAACACTTGTGAATGCATATGGCTTCCCCCGTGCCTATCTGATGCGCAACAAGCGCATCCATAACGTTCAGACCGGTGATCGCGTTCGTGCAACTGTCCCGACCGGCAAGAAAGCCGGCATCCATACGGGGCGAGTGGCGGTCCGCTCGCGTGGCTATTTTGACGTGCACAAGCCAGACGGACCGGTTACTGGGATCCACCATCGATACTGCGTCGTTCTGCAGCGGGCTGATGGATACAGTTATTCGATGTGACGGGTTATTGCTGACGGCGGTGTCGGCCTACCGTTAACCTTGGCAAGCTACCTTGACAGGTGGCGTGATGAACCGAATACCGGTCTGTTTCCGGTTTTTGATTTTAATTTACCCGATGAAATCTAAAGTTTCGTGATCTGAGGCCGACATCTCCTAGTGAGGTGGCTAGCAGTGAAATGCTTCCGCCGATGCCAATGTGGCATGTAAGGCTCAACGCCTATACAGGAGATTTTCCATGCTCGGAATCAATAGCAATATCAACTCGCTGGTTGCCCAGCAGAACCTCAGTGGCTCGCAAAGCGCCCTCTCGCAAGCCATCACCCGCCTGTCGTCGGGCAAGCGCATCAACAGCGCGGCGGACGATGCAGCAGGCCTGGCCATCTCGACCGGCATGCAAACGCAGATCAACGGTCTGAACCAGGGCGTGTCGAACGCGAACGACGGCGTCTCGATGATCCAGACGGCCAACAGTGGCCTCGCACAGATCACATCGAGCCTGCAGCGTATCCGTACGCTGGCAGTGCAGGCGTCGAGCGGCGGTCTGACGAATGACAACCGGGCAGCGCTGCAACAGGAAGTGTCACAGCAGATTGCCGAAGTGAACCGGATCGCATCGCAAACGCAGTACAACGGCAAGAACATTCTGGACGGTTCGGCAGGCAGCGTGTCGTTCCAGGTCGGTGCGAATGTTGGCCAGACGGTCGGCCTGAATCTGGGACAAAATCTTTCGGCGGCTTCGATCGGCAACGGCGCGGTACAGGCCGGCGCAACGCTCGGCACGCTATCGGTGTCCGTCGATTCCAACGGCGCGCAATGGACGGCCGCCAGCACCGGCAATGAAATCACGCAGGTCAATATCCAGGCAGACGGCAAAGGCGGCTACACGTTCACCGACCAGAACAATCAGTCGGTCGGTGCTCCGGCCGTCACCGCCATGTTCGACCTCACCACTACGCCTCCCTCGACCCTGGCTGGCGGCACCCTTGATCCGGCCAAGGTCATGGCCTCGATCGGCACCAACAACAACACGACGTTGGCCGCCGGCACGACCCTTGGCACTATCGGTGGTCTCGACATTGACTCTACCGGTACCGACAACTCCGGTACTGCGACGATCCCGCTGCCGTCGAGCGCGATCACCGCGATCACGGTGAAGTCGGATGGCAACGGTGGCTTCCAGTTCTCTGATCAGAACGGCACTGCGCTTTCCAGCACTGTCGCTAACGCTGTCTTCAAAGTCACCGCGCCCGCTGCTGCCGGTAGTCCATCGACGCTGGCTTTTGTCGCCACGCCGGGTACGGTCCTGAACGCCAATTTCACTGGCAACACGCAAGCCGTCTCAAGCATCGACGTCAGCACGACGAACGGCGCGACCCAGGCGATGGAGTCGATCGACAACGCGCTGACGACCATGAACAACATCCAGGCAAGTCTGGGTGCAGCACAAAACCGATTCACGGCGATCGCCACGACCCAGCAGGCCCAGTCGACCGACCTGTCGCAAGCACAATCGAACATCACGGACGCCAACTTCGCGCAGGAAACGGCGAATCTGAGCAAGGCGCAAGTGTTGCAACAGGCTGGCATCTCGGTGCTGGCACAAGCTAACTCGCTGCCGCAGCAGGTTCTGAAGCTCCTACAATAAGGCTTCTTGCAGTAAAAAGCCTACGCGTCGCGCGCATCATGCGGTGCGTAGGCGATATGTTCAAGGTTCACGGGAGGCACGGCCTCCTGCCCTGCATTCTGAATAAACAACAACGTATCTGAGTCATCTACGCGAGGGAGCCGTTCCATGTCAACCGTCTCGACAGCATCAGCTGCTGCCGCCGCAACCGCGAGCAACAATGCCGCGCTTCAGCAAGCCGCACAGTCGGTCATCAGCGGTTCCACCGGCAATTCGTCACTCGATGTCTCTTCGTTGGTCACCGCGCTGGTCAACTCGAAGACGGCCGGCCAGCTGTCGGCATTGACTGCGCAGACAACCGCGGACAACACCAAGATCTCCGCGATCGGTACGCTCAAGGCGGCCATGTCGGCATTGCAGGCCAGCTTGACCAACCTCGCGAACGGCACCACGCTGGCGTCGTACACGGCGACGACAAGCGGCTCGGGCCTGAGCGCGACCGCCGGCGTGGGCGCTGTCGCGGGCAGCTATGCCATCTCGGTCCAGCAGATCGCGCAGGCACAAACAATTTCCTCGGGCGCCTTCAACGCGACCACCGTGCTCGGCACCGGGACACTGAGCGTCTCGCTCGGCAGCCAGTCGATGAGCGTCAACATCGACTCGACGAACAATACGTTGAGTGGCATTGCCGCGGCGATCAACTCCGCGACCAATAATCCGGGTGTTTCGGCCACCATCGTCACCGGCACGGACGGCGCGCACCTCGTGATGCGCTCGACATCCACGGGTGCATCGAACACCATCAGCGTGTCCACCAGCAACGTGCAAAGCGATGCCGGGCTGTCGAGTCTCGGTGTCAAGTCGTCGCCGTCGCTCACGTCAGGCACGTTCAGCGCGAGCCAGGAGCTAGGTGCCGGTACGATAACTGTGTCGATCGGCGGCAAGCCGATGAGCGTCGCCATCAGCTCACCGAATGACAAGCTAAGCGACATCGCATCGGCGATCAACAAGGCGAGCGATAATCCAGGCGTGACCGCGAATATTGTCACCACGGCGAACGGTTCACAGGAGCTTGTGCTGAGTTCGTCCAACGGCGGTTCGAACGCCGTTAGCGTGTCCGTGAGTGGCGCGCAGGCAGGGGACGGGCTGTCGAGTCTTGGGAGCATGACGGCCTCGCCAGTCACTTCGTCGGGTGGCGTCGCGTGGAACCAGACGCAGGCGGCGCAAGATGCGCTCTTCACCGTAGACGGTACGCCGGTCAGCAGTTCCGCCAACACGTCGACGACAGCAATCGCAGGCGTCACGCTGAACCTGACCGCCGCCGCGCTCGGCACCACATCGTCATCGGGTGTCACGACGGGCAACGCACAGACGCTGACCATTGCGTCCGACACGACCTCCGAGGCAACGGCGATCACCAACTTCGTCAGCCTGTACAACACGCTGGTCACGACGATGGGCGCGCTCACGTCGTTCGACGGCACGCAGGCGCAAGGGTCGCAGGCCGGCCCGCTGCTGGGCGACTCGATGGCCAACACGATCCAGAACTCGCTTGCTAGCATCGTGAGTGGCGGCGTCAAGAGCGGCAATAGGTCGCTCACGCTCGCCTCGATCGGCATCACGTTAAATGCAGATGGCTCGATGGCCACAGACAGCAACGCGCTCAACACTGCGCTGACAAGCTCGCCGGCGACCGTTGCCTCGCTGTTCAACTCGACGAACGGTATTGCCGCCCAGTTGAACAATAGCATCACGAACCTCACGCGGACTGGCGGTATCATGGATACCGAAACGACTACCATCAACGCCGACCTCACGAGCATCGCCTCGCAGCAAACCACTCTCACGGCCTACACCGCTCAGCTGACGAGCCAGTATCAGGCGCAGTTCACGGCGCTCAACACGTTGATGGCGACGATGAACAATAACTCGCAGTACCTGACGCAGCTGTTCGGCGGCACGAACAGCGCGGGTGCACTGGCCAACGGTAAGAACTGAGCGTAAGGGTTATACGACATGACATCGCGCGAACTGGCCGAAAGTCTTCTTGCCTTATCCCAGGCGATCGAACATGCGGCCCAACAGGCAGACTGGCCTGAGGCCGCCCGGCTGAGCGAGCGGCGCTCGCCGTTGCTAATGTCGCTCACAGGCGACGTCGATGACGAGACCCTAAAGCTCGTGCGTCGCGTTCAGAAAATCGACGAAGCGGTGCTTGCGCTTGCGACCAGGGGCAAGTCTGAATTAGAGGGCGGACACTTCAAAGCGATGAACTGCGCCGCAGCCACTCGCGAGTATCACCGCGTCGCCAGATACTGATGGTCCAGGTTGGCGGAAATAAGGAGTTTGTGATTCCCGCCGGCCTGAGAAATCTGCGCAAACAGACAAATCCCTGTTTACAGGCATCGACTTCCGGGTTGATGCTGGGGCGCGGGTTGTTCGCGCGTCCGGTGTAGCGCCAGCATCGCTTGCTGCATCTCTGTCTTTACCGCGACCGGCTTGCTCGATTGCTGCACTGCTAGCCAGATCGCCGGGCGTCCGCCGCATCGCTCTTATTGCGAATGTTGAACATTTTCACGAACTCCGCCGGCATCAGCTTCACCTGATGCCCCATCTTCGTGAGTTGCCGTGCCCAGTGATGCGCACCGCCGCAAGCCTCCATCCCGATCAGGCACGGCGCGCGGTTCGCGAAATACTCGAGGAACTGCGCACGTTTGATCGGCTTGTTCACAACCTCCCCGGTCTCTTCATCCACGTAGTGCACCTGCATGACGTTCTTCCGATCCCAACGGGCGTGAGCTTCATGAGAGTCCTCTGGCTTGGCTCTGGAAAATCTCTATGATCTTCCGTTTTGGGCACTTTGATGCCGTCGCCCCGTGAGGGCCCAGCTTCCTGCCTTCAACTCCTACCGCTCACGGGTGGGAGGCGCTCATTCCATTCCTCCGGTTGCCCAAAGAGTGTCGGGCCTGCCGTTCCTTGCGCAGGATCTCGACTTCCATAACCAGCTCGCCAATGCGCCAGGTGGCCTCGCCAAGCTTTGCCTCCAGCGGATCGTTCAGCGCTCCTTGAGGCCGGCATCCATACCGGCCAAGGCTCGCTCACGCCATTCTTCGAGCCGGTATATCGGCACCGACACCTCGCGCGAAATGGCGACCGCCGGCTCGCCGCGCAACAGGCGCAGGACGACTTCTTTCCTCCTGTTGACGGACCACCGTTTCACTTCGGCGCCCGCGCCTGGGGCGCTTCCAGTCGCGCTACGCGCTCCTTCTACCGCCCCACGCACAGCATCAGCGACTTTCGACTTGTTCAGCATCTTCGAACCATTTCCAGACACAGGTTTTACCCCAAATTCGTGTCCAGAAAAATCGGAGGCGGTTCACGCAAAACACCTCGGGGCGGCGTTCGGCCGTGCCCGATACGATTGCCTTGAGCGTGGGTTACGCCATTTCGCGGCAAAAGCGCACGCTGATCGAACAAGGTTTCAGGTGGGCGAAGACGGTGGGGCGCATGCGCCAGGTGATGGTGCGCGGGTTGGAGAAGGTGGACCAGATGTTCGTGTTGAACATGGCCTAGTGGCGGAAAACTCGGCAATGGGGGCCACAAATTGGCCTCAAAACACTGAAAAAAGACGTTGAATTCGCATTGAAATTGCACAATGCGAAAAATCTTACGGCGAGAGCCGCAAGAACGGAGTGAAGCAGCTTCCGCTGGGGTCTATTTCAGCAGCCTGCTGGAAGGAGCCGCAAAACAGGTTTTCGAATATTTCTTTCAAATCATTGCTTTCATCGCGCGAACGAATTTGTCCGATGAAACAGACAGATTATTACCGGGCCTTTCTAAAGTTTCTGATCGTTATGTCGTTAATGAATTGGGGCCGGGGAGTCGTGCTGGCCGGCCGGATGTACGGATAGAGCGGCGCACGGTACGTATCGAAGAAGCCCGTTCGAAACAAAATTAATCTAGACAGGATGAAGCATGACTTCGATCGTAGCGGGGATGATTACGGCGCAGATCGCTGCCTTGACGACCACACAAGCTCGGGCGTTGACGTCGGCGGACCTTAGCGCGCTGAGTACGGATCAAGTCGAGGCGCTGACGACGGACGCGATTGGGGCGCTCACTACCTCGGCTGTGGTTTCCCTTAGCAGCGCAGGCATCGCCGCCCTGACTTCCGAGCAAATCGGCGCACTCAGCGTCACGGACATTGCGGCGCTCAAGACGGCACAGATCACCGCGCTGACGACGGGCCAGCTGAGCAACCTTTCGACCAACCAGATCCGTGCGCTGACCACGGCGCAGATCGGCGCGCTCACGACCGATCAGGTCCAGAACGGCCTCACGACCGATCAGGTCCACGCGCTCACGGCCGGGCAGGCCGGTGCGCTGACGACCGGTGACATCTCGGCGCTGACAACCGGCCAGCTGGATGCGCTCTCCACGGCTGACATTGCGGGTCTCAAGCCGACGCAGGTTGCCGCGCTGACGACGGGCCAACTGGTCGCGCTGACGACCGACCAGGCTCATGCGCTCACGACGGCCCAGGCTGCCGCGCTGACGACCGATCAGGTGAGCAAACTCACGACGGACCAGCTCAACGCGCTGACGACGGCAGCGGTCGCGGCGCTCAAGCCGACGCAGGTTGCCGCGCTGACGACGGGCCAGCTGAACGCGCTGACGACTACGCAGACGCACGCGCTCACGTCCACCCAGGTGGCGGCGCTGACGAGTGACCAGGTCAAGAGCGGCCTGACGACCGACCAGGCCCATGCGCTGACGGCGGCGCAGGCCAGTGCGCTCACGACGACCGACGTTGCGGTGCTGGGTACCGACCAGCTCAACGCGCTGACGACGGCAGCGGTTGCGGCGCTCAAGCCGACGCAGGTTGCCGCGCTGACGACGGGCCAGCTGAACGCGCTGACGACTACGCAGACGCACGCGCTCACGTCCACCCAGGTGGCGGCGCTGACGAGTGACCAGGTCAAGAGCGGCCTGACGACCGACCAGGCCCATGCGCTGACGGCGGCGCAGGCCAGCGCGCTCACGACGACCGACGTTGCGGTGCTGGGTACCGACCAGCTCAACGCGCTCACGACGGCAGCGGTTGCGGCGCTCAAGCCGACGCAGGTTGCCGCGCTGACGACGGGCCAGCTGAACGCGCTGTCGACGACGCAGACGCAGGCTTTCACGTCCGCCCAGGTGGCGGCGCTGACGAGTGACCAGATCAAGAGCGGCCTGACGACCGACCAGGTGCACGCATTCACAGCGGCGCAGGCCGGCGCGCTCACGACGGCTGACGTTACCGCGCTGTCGACCGACCAGCTCGACGCGCTCACGACGGCGGCGGTTGCGGGTCTCAAGACGCAGCAGGTCGCCGCGCTGACGACGGGCCAGCTGGTCGCGCTGACGACCGACCAGGCTCATGCGCTCACGACGACCCAGGCCGCCGCGCTGACGACCGATCAGGTGAGCAAACTCACGACGGACCAGCTCAACGCGCTCACGACGGCAGCGGTTGCGGCGCTCAAGCCGACGCAGGTTGCCGCGCTGACGACGGGCCAGCTGAACGCGCTGACGACGACGCAGACGCACGCGCTCACGTCCACCCAGGTGGCGGCGCTGACGAGTGACCAGATCAAGAGCGGCCTGACGACCGACCAGGTGCACGCATTCACGGCGGCGCAGGCCGGCGCGCTCACGACGGCTGACGTTGCCGCGCTGTCGACCGACCAGCTCGACGCGCTCACGACGACGGCGGTTGCGGGTCTCAAGCCGACGCAGGTTGCCGCGCTGACGACGGGCCAACTGGTCGCGCTGACGACCGACCAGGCTCATGCGCTCACGACGACCCAGGCCACCGCGCTGACGACCGATCAGGTGAGCAAACTCACGACGGACCAGCTCAACGCGCTGACGACGGCAGCGGTCGCGGCGCTCAAGACGGCACAGATCACCGCGCTGACCACGGGCCAGCTGAGCAACCTTTCGACCAACCAGATCCGTGCGCTGACCACGGCGCAGATCGGCGCGCTCACGACCGATCAGGTCCAGAACGGCCTCACGACCGATCAGGTCCACGCGCTCACGGCCGGGCAGGCCGGTGCGCTGACGACCGGTGACATCTCGGCGCTGACAACCGGCCAGCTGGATGCGCTCTCCACGGCTGACATTGCGGGTCTCAAGCCGACGCAGGTTGCCGCGCTGACGACGGGCCAACTGGTCGCGCTGACGACCGACCAGGCTCATGCGCTCACGACGGCCCAGGCTGCCGCGCTGACGACCGATCAGGTGAGCAAACTCACGACGGACCAGCTCAACGCGCTGACGACGGCAGCGGTCGCGGCGCTCAAGCCGACGCAGGTTGCCGCGCTGACGACGGGCCAGCTGAACGCGCTGACGACTACGCAGACGCACGCGCTCACGTCCACCCAGGTGGCGGCGCTGACGAGTGACCAGGTCAAGAGCGGCCTGACGACCGACCAGGCCCATGCGCTGACGGCGGCGCAGGCCAGTGCGCTCACGACGACCGACGTTGCGGTGCTGGGTACCGACCAGCTCAACGCGCTGACGACGGCAGCGGTTGCGGCGCTCAAGCCGACGCAGGTTGCCGCGCTGACGACGGGCCAGCTGAACGCGCTGACGACGACGCAGACGCACGCGCTCACGTCCACCCAGGTGGCGGCGCTGACGAGTGACCAGGTCAAGAGCGGCCTGACGACCGACCAGGCCCATGCGCTGACGGCGGCGCAGGCCAGCGCGCTCACGACGACCGACGTTGCGGTGCTGGGTACCGACCAGCTCAACGCGCTCACGACGACGGCGGTTGCGGGCCTCAAGACGCAGCAGGTTGCCGCGCTGACGACGGGCCAGCTGGTCGCGCTGACGACCGACCAGGCTCATGCGCTCACGACGACCCAGACCGCCGCGCTGACGACCGATCAGGTGAGCAAACTTACGACGGACCAGCTCAACGCGCTAACGGCGGCAGCGGTCGCGGCGCTCAAGACGGCACAGATCACCGCGCTGACCACGGGCCAGCTGAGCAACCTTTCGACCAGCCAGATCCGTGCGCTGACCACGGCGCAGATCGGCGCGCTCACGACCGATCAGGTCGATAACGGTCTGACGACCGACCAGGTCAAGACGCTGAGTTCGACACAAGTCGCGGCACTCACGACCGCGGACGTGGCCGGCCTCTCGACGGACCAGTCGAGCGCAATCGCCGCGTCGTCCATCGGCGGGTTGACGACGGCACAGGTCGCGCACATGACGACCAGCCAGTTGCTCAATCTGACGACGGCGCAGGCAGCTGTGCTGACCTACACGCAAGTGGCGGCGTTCACGACCGATCAGGTCCAAAATGGCTTCACGACTACGCAGATCAAAGCGTTCAGCGTGAGCCAGGCGGGTGCGCTGTCGACGGCCGCCGTCGCGGCGCTCACAACCGATCAGGCCTCGGCTCTGAGCACGGCCGACGTGGCGGCGCTCAAGACCAGCCAGATCACGGCGCTGACGACTGATCAGGTCAGCAGCATGACCACCGATCAGGTCCACGCGCTGACGTCGGCACAGGTTTCGGCGCTGACGACCGATCAGGTCGCGTCGCTCACGACCGACCAGGTCAACTCGCTGACGTCGGGCGCCTTCGGGGCTCTCAAGTCCACTCAGATCCAGGCGCTGACGACCGATCAGCTGAGCCATCTCTCCGCCACCCAGGCGGGGACGCTGACCACGGCTCAAATTGCCGCGCTGACGACCGACCAGGTGAAGAACGGCCTGACGACCGACCAGGTCCATGCGCTCACGACGGCCCAGGCGGCGGCGCTGACCACAGCGGACGTGGCGGCGCTGACGACGGATCAGGCGAGCGCGCTTGCGACCGGCGACATCTCGGCGATGAAGGGCTCGCAGATCTCAGCGCTGACGACGGCCCAGCTGCGCAACATGACGACTTCGCAAGCGGCTGCGCTGACATACGCGCAAGTGGCGGCGCTGACGACCGACCAGGTGAAGAACGGCCTGACGACCGACCAGGTCCATGCGCTGAGCACGGGCCAGGTGGCCGCGATGACGACGACCGAGGTCGTTGCGATGACGACGGCCCAGGTTGTCGCGCTGACCACGCAGTCGATTGCCGCGATGAAGACCCAGCAAATCGCTTCGCTTACCACCGACCAGATCAAGGCGTTGACGACGGATCAGGTGGCGGCGATGACGACGGCCCAGGTGCATTCGCTGCAACCGGCCCAGGTCATTGCGATGTCGACGGACCAGACCAGCCAGCTGGCGCTGTAAGGCTGGTCACGCTCCGGCGCGCGTCACGATTCAGTGTATCGGGATCGGCCGCGTCCGGAGCGGGATGGAAAAGTGTCAGTGGCCGCTTCAGATTAAACTGTGGCGGCTCCGATCGGGGCGCGAGCTGGCCGGCGTAGCCGCCCGCGCCGCTTTCAATGCAGGTGGCCGCCTGAACTCTGGCGGCCGTAAGTTGTTGTGCAAGCATGCGAGTCGACTCATGGCGTCCTCCCAAACGGGTTTTGAATCTCTAGTTCTGCAGGCCTGGCACGGCAAGCTCGATATGACCGGGCTGCTCGAACAGACCAATCGCTTCGAGGCGGACCGCCAGTTCGAGCTCGCGGCCGTGCTTTATCAGACCTGGCTGGCGCGCAACAGCACGCCCGTCAATCATTTCGTTTATTTCAATCTCGGCGTAGCGCTATTCAACGCCGGGGATGCCGAGGGGGCGAAGGCCGTGTACAGGCGGGCGATTGAGCTCGCGCCGAACTTCGTCAATCCGCATTTCAGCCTCGCCGTCATTCACGAGTGCACGAACCAGATCGACGAGGCGATTGCCGAGTGGACCTGGGTTGCGGAGCATGCGTCGCCCGACATTGCGGACCAGCGGGCGCTGCGCGTGTCCGCGCTGAACAATCTTGGCCGCGTGCACGAGAACGCACGGCGCTACGACGAAGCGCACGCTGCGCTCACGAAGAGCCTGCGCCTCGCGCCGATGCAACCCGACGTGCTGCATCATTGGGTGTTCCTGCGCGCCAAACAGTGCGAATGGCCGGTCTACGCGACCATCGACGGCGTCGATCCTCAGGCGACGCGCGACGCGACCTCCGCGCTGGCGATGATCAGCCTTTCCGACGATCCCGCCATGCAGCTCGCGGCCGCCCGGAACTACGTCAAGGCGAAGATCGATCTCGATGTTCCCGCGCTCACGAACCGCTCGGCGTATGGGCACGACAAGATCCGCATCGGCTATCTATCGTCGGACTTCTGTCTGCATCCGGTTTCCATGCTGACGGTCGAGCTCTTCGAGCTGCACGACCGCGAGCGCTTCGAGGTTTACGGCTACTGCTGGTCGCGCGACGACGGCTCGGCCCTGCGCCAGCGTGTGATCGGCGCGATGGACCACTTCGAGCGCATCGACCACCTCAGCGACGAGGCAGCGGCAAGGCTGCTGCGTGAGCACGAGATCGACATTCTCGTGGACCTGCAAGGCCAGACTCTCGGTGCGCGGCCCCAGCTGCTCGCGTATCGCCCTGCGCCGGTGCAGATCACCTATCTCGGTTTGCCCGCCACGACGGGGCTGCCGTTCATCGACTACGTGATTGCTGATGAATTCCTGATTCCGCGGGACTCGGCGCAGTACTACGCGGAAAAGCCGCTGTATATGCCCGACGTTTATCAGGTCAGCGACCGCAAACGTATCAGCGGCCCAGCTCCGTCGCGTGAGAGCTGCGGTTTGCCACGCGACGGCTTCGTGTTTTCCTCGTTCAACAACAATTACAAGTACACACCCGAAGTGTTCGCGGTGTGGATGAACATCCTCAAGCGGGTGCCGGGCAGCGTGCTGTGGCTCCTCGCGGACAATCCGTGGGCACAGGCGAACCTGCGCCGCGAAGCGACGCGGCTCGGCGTGGACGAGGCGCGCCTCGTCTTCGCACCGCGTGTGTCGCCGGAGAACTATCTCGCGCGTTATGCCACGGCGGATCTCTTCCTCGACACGTACCCGTTCAACGCGGGCACGACCGCGAACGACGCGCTGTGGATGGGGCTGCCCGTGCTCACATGCACGGGCCGCACCTTCGCCTCGCGCATGGCCGGCGCGCTACTGACCGGTGCGGGCATGCAGGAGCTGATTACTCGCGACCTGGGCGGGTACGAAGAGAAGGCGGTCGTGCTTGCGAATGACCCGGCGTACTGCCGCAAGCTGCGCGAGCAGCTTGGGCGGGTGCGGGAAAGCGGGGTGTTGTTCGATACGCCGCGCTTCACTCGCCATCTCGAAGATCATTTCGTCCGGCTCGTCGGCGAACTGGGCTGACGGACGGGCCGACTAGCGCAAAAACGGGCTGCCCCTGGACAAGCGCCCGGTTCAGCCGGCTTCGCTGTCAAGCACGCCATGGGGCGCCACCGTGTTCCTGTCGAGCCAGGGAAGGCCGTCTGGATAGCGCGCGTGCATGGCGAAGTTTTCGCGCACGAGTAAATTAATTACGGCATCCTGAAGATCGCCTCGCATGCGATAGTTGACCGTGTATTGACCGGTCGTGCCGTAATTTGGCGCGCCCTGGCTTAGTGCCGCGTAGAACGCGCGGTCCTGCCTCAAGCCGCCGTGCAAGTGGCTCGCAAAACGCTGAGCTACGCTCATGCGCAGGCAATAGCAGTTCGTGTCGACGAGCTTGTGCGGCGAAGTCTGGTTCCACGGGCCAACGCTTTGCCACTCGTCGTGCACGAGAAACGCACCGTCGGAATCGACCACATTTCTGAAGACGAAAGCCCAGTCCCAGGCGTTCGTCTCGATGGCGTCGAGGAGACTCGCCACATGATCCGGCTCAAGCCAGTTGTCCTGATGGAGAAAGCAGATGAGGTCGCTGTCGGTCAGGTGCGAGAAGACTGCATAGACGCGGTGCCCGTAAAAGCCATTGCGGCCGACGTTAGCCGTCAGCGCGCAGATGTCCGCGCGGCGCATGTCAAGCCTGGCGATCGCGCTGCGGAATGGCTCGATGTATTCGGGCCCGTCGATGACGATCACGGGCTTGACGTCTGCATGACGTCTGCCTCAAAACGGACTCGACGCACGCGCCGAGCAGCGAGGTCCCAGTGGGCGGGATGATGACGGAAACGGTGGGCACGCCCAGCTCCTCGTAGTCTCTTTTTCGAATGAAAGGTTCTGGGATCAATGGAACAGCGAACCTACTTACTGTAAGGGTTGTGCTATCCGCTGGGAAGCCCCGTGAGTGCGGCATCCCGCATGGTCGGACTTGCACAAACCAACGTTTGTGCATCGTCTACGTTCAGTCCGCCAGGTAAGGCGGAAACCGTTGCAAAACCCTGTTGCCAAATTGTTTTCGATGGCGATAGGTTTATGCATCTCAACGAAATCCGTCTTATGTCGGTTCGCTGTTCCATTGCCGGGTCGGCCGGCGGAATTTCACCACCAGCCGCCCACAGATCCGTGCGTAAATCTCTCGATTTACACGGCTCGTCCCAGTCATTCTCTTGCCATCTCGCAATGACAAATCGACGCGGAAGACAGATGCTCATCCCGGTTTCCCGGTTGGCGATAGCCTTCTTTGAACTGAGTCATCCCCTTCGCTCCACGCTCATTACAAGCGCTTCATCGCTACTACTGGATGATCCGCCCCCTTCACGTGCATCGGTACTTTCCCCCTTCGTGGTTCACACTTATAAGGTTTTCCCTTGGCATCACATGAAGAGTTCCCAAGTTCCGTATCTGAGCCTGAATTGGAGTCACGCCACCTATACACCGGACACCGCATGGCCAATAAGCAGGTTCCCGCCATGCTGATAATGAGAAGGGATCCGTCTCAGTTTCGATGTCGCCTAAAGGGTCTTTCGATGCGTCGTCAGTGGTTCGCTTGCGCTCGTCTCTCTAATTCATACATGCCGAGGTCTAACCCCGGCTTTTAACCATAACGTTCACCACCGCAGCCTTTCGTACTGAAGCAGCTTATGGCTGTTTGGAGCCCGTTCCTACAAACCGACTCCGAAGGGCCTACCTTCATCTCAGATACAGCATAGCGCTCAACAAGCGAGCGCTTTCATGGCACAAGATCCCCGAACCCCAATGATGAGCGCGCAGCTCAGAAGCTGTCGAGGTCGAGCGAGAGCCCGGCGGACGCCATCAACGCCAGGCGCTCGAGCCGTATTGCCATGCTGGGCGCCGGATGTCGCCGGTAGAGTTCGAGCATCGTCGCGCCGATGAGATCGTCGCGCGAGTTGCCGCGGCGCATGTTTTCCGGCGCGCACGCGCGGCTCTTGTGGATGGTTACCGAGTCGACTGGCATGTGCACGAGCGTGCGACCACGCAGGCACGCGAGCAGAAAGTCCCAGTCTTCGTAAAGCCTGAGGCCGGTGTCGTGGCGTACGTCCGCCACGACGTCGCGCCGGTAGACGATGCAACTGTTCGGCACCCGGTTGAGCACGTAGACGCTATCGGCCGTTACGCCCGAGATCGACACGGGCTCGATCGATTCGACGCTTGGCGGCTCGGTCGTGCGGTCTTCATGGCAGACCTTGAAGTCGCAGTAGAGCAGCTCGGGCGAGCCGTCGCCAATCTGGCGTGCCACGGCTTCGAGATGACCGGGTTCGAGCGTGTCGTCGTCATCGAGGAACATCACATAGCGTGACTGGGCGAGCGCGAGGCCCAGGTTGCGGCTTTCGCCCGGGCCGGACGTGCCGCTGCGCACGATGTAGGTATAGCGGCTCTGGAGCTCGCTCAGCTCGGCGTAGGGCGGCAGGTAAGTCGAGGAGTCCGACACGACGATGACGGCGAACTCGCGCCACGTCTGCGCGATGAGCGACTTCAGCGTGCGACGCAGGAGCAGCGGCCGGTCATGGGTGGGGATGATGATCGTGAACACAATGGGTCGCCGAAGGGTTGGGCCGTGCCAGGTAGTCTACGGGTGCACCGAAACAGACAAAGAGGCGAGCAAAGACGCGATTTGCCCGCAATTCGCGCGGCACGCGTGGTGTGTCTTCTATCAACGTTTCAAGCGCTTTCCGCGATGACGTGTCCACCGGTATTTCAGCAACCTGCTAACTAATGACCTGTGGGTTGCTCGAAAAAACGCAGCGGATGCCTGATCGGTTAATCAGGGGGCGTCCAAACTTTAAAACAGACGGCATAAGCGCAGCCCTTTCGCCGCCTAATCGGGAAGGGGATAAACAGACGGAGAAAATAGGCTCCCATGTCCCCGGGGAACCCAGGAGGCCACCAGCCCCAGTGACACTTCTTGCGCTGCTTGGCAGGGTGGCGACGAGCGAGCAAATCCTTTACCGCCGATTTTTGTAACCCAACTCAAGTGTTGAACGTCCG